>JAYQEC010000053.1:0-8148 GCA_038138645.1 Porticoccaceae bacterium
TTTTATGATTTAACAAACCCCTAGTAGGTGTGAAAATCAATGCGACGCATATTCCGAAAAATTAGCGTGCTCGCATCATAATTCAACAAATGTGATATTACAAGCGAATGAACTATACTCTTTTACGTTAAATGACGTAGTTGCAAACCCGCATACTTGCTGGGTTTCTATGCATTACTGATTAAGGTATTTTAAAGAGACGGCCGCCGCGGTGGTTCTATTCTCGACGCCCAGTTTTCTATATATTTGCTCTAAATGTTTGTTAACCGTGCGCGGACTAAAATCGAGAATTATAGCGATTTCTTGGTTAGTTTTGCCTCGAGAAATCCAGACTAATACCTCTGATTCTCTGGGTGTTAGCTCAAATTTTTCACGCAATAGATCTTCTTCTTTGGGTTTATTAGCGGGCTCCATCACTAGTAATCTTTCTTCAGATAATTCCTTATCCATGGTTTTCACTAATAATGGCTGGGATAAATCATCGATCAATAATGGCTCTAAAGCACCAGATTCAAGCCATGGGGCTATATAGGTAGGTAATATATCTGAAATCCACTGCTGATCAGCTCCATAACCTGCAAGCAAACTATGAGTATTGGGCGTTGACCAGAGTATATTCCCCTCGGTATCCACTGCTAGGGAGTTTTGCCCTAGAGTATCGAGCGCCTGTCTCGCACCCACTGCAATACGAGAATTGACGAGATGGGCGCGAATGCGAGCGATAAGCGCCTTTAAATCAATCGGCTTGGTCACATAATCAATACCCCCAGAATCAAAACCCTTAACCATATCCTCGCTCGCACTAAGACCAGTCATAAACACCACAGGTATATGGGCAATTACTGTGTCGGATTTAATTTTTTGACAGGCTTCAAAGCCGTCCATTCCGGGCATCATGGCATCCATTAAAATCAGGTCTGGGCGAATTCGCCGCGCAATGGTCAGCGCCTGCTCACCAGAAAGTGCAACCAGCGCTGTCATATTCGCCTCAGAAAGTGCCGCATTCAGCATACTAATTGCATCGGGATCATCGTCTACGATTAGAACAACACCGTTATTTTTAGGATTTGATTTCATCGTTTAAGCTCATCAATTGGGTACGAATTTGCGCCATATCTAAACTTTCTATGCACTTATACAGACTGTCGCAAATAGTCGGATTAATAGAACCTTGCTGTTTAGCCTGAGCAAGGGTGTTTTTAAAACCTTCGAGATAACCTATCTCAATAAATGAGAGCAACTCATTAATAACCGCTGGATCAGTTTGAATATTTTGATCCTCAACAACTTGATTAGATTCAAGCTCATCAGCTGTTTGTAGCTCAATATTTAAATGATATGCCAATGTTTTCAAAAGAGATGGCATATGAATTGGCTTTACCAGGTAATCATTGTGCAAAGGGGCATCTGTATCCTGAACCAAACCCTCTGCAGCTTCGGCAGATATCATCACGATCGGTACCTTAGTGCCGCGCTTGCGCAATTCCGCAGCAAGCTCCCAACCAGTCATATTCGGCATAGAAATATCTAAAATAAACAAAGCGGGCGTGCACTGCTCGAGCATGGTTAAACAAGAGGCCCCCTCAGCAGCGGCAATAACATTAAAGCCAAGAGGACTTAGGGTATCTATAAGTAGACGTCGCTGGTTGATATCATCATCAACCACCATGATGGTAATAGTATCACCATGGTATCCCACCACCCGCTCGGTAATAGCGGGTTGATGCTCAATTTGTCTGGCGCTGGGAAGCATCAGTGAAATTTTGAAACAAGAACCTTTGCCAAATTCACTTTCAATACTGAGATCACCCCCCATGCAGTGAATTAACGCCTGTGTAATAGCAAGTCCCAGCCCACTGCCACTGGTTTGATGCTCTGCATTAGCAATTCGAACAAAGGGTTCAGTAATAGTGGCTATATCTTCTTCCTTAAGGCCAATACCTGTGTCTTTTACGGTAATGTAGGCCACCTGATTTCGGTATTTTAGGTCAATAGTAACAGTACCCTGTTGGGTAAATTTTATGGCATTGGAAATTAGATTAATCAGTACCTGACGAAGGCGCTTATTATCGGCAACTACATGCTCAGGCAGTCTTTGCTCATGGGTAAACTCTAAATCCAAATTCTTTGATTGCGCTTGGATTTGAAACATAAACACTAGCTGTTCAATCATGCCAACAATATCGACTTCATTGCGGTGCAAATCTAAACGCCCCGCTTCAATCTTGGACATATCAACTAGACCTTCAATAAGATCAGTGAGGTGTTCACTACTGCTCCGCATAACCTTAATAGAATCTCTTCGCGATTCTGGAATATCCTCAGCTCCTTCCAAGAGCTGGGCATAACCCATAACCGAGTTTAAGGGCGTACGTAGTTCATGACTTATTCGCTCAAGGTAGCGACTTTTAGCGATATTTGCTGCATCGGCTTTTTCGCGCGCCTGCTGCAACTCTAAGTCGGTGAGGTGATGGGCGGTAATCTCATGCATTAGAAGCTGTGTTTGGCGCTGAGACTCACCTCTAGCGAGACGCTGTCCTTCCAAGCTGAGTAAGAATGACCATGTGCCTACAACGAGCAATAAACCAGTAATAAGCGAAATAACCCAGGCAAAACTATTTATTACATCCACCTGATTTGGGTAAAGAGAAAGCGTCTTTGAATAGGCAATCGCCAAAATGGTGGCAAAAATTCCAATATTGACGGTAAATAAAAAGGCGAATTTAAATACTCGTGATTGAATATGAGACAACTTTATATGACTAAAGAAGTACTTAATCCATGATAATAACTGATTCTCAAATCGCCCTTTGGGTCGGCAAGCATCATCACATCTTGTATCCAGTGAGCAGCATAAGGAACAGATCGGTAACTGATAAAGTGGGCAAAATGTCATATCTTCAGAGTCCAATTCATTTTCACAAACTCCGCAGGTATGGCTTTTTACTCCCTCATCAACACAAACCGGTCGAGCAATATAAAATCGTCCCTTAGTTAACCATGCAATAAATGGCACAGCGATAAATGTTACTAATAGCGTAAGATATGATGCATAAGCCTGTAATGATTCCCCTAACCAGCCAGCATAGGCTATACAGCCAATTAGCATGGAAATCAGCATACTGCCAACGCCAACGGGGTTGATATCGTAAAGATGCGCGCGCTTAAATTCGATATGCGGCGGACTTAATCCCAGTGGCTTATTAATTACCAAGTCTGCCACCATTGATCCAATCCAAGAGATAGCAATAATTCCAAATAAGCCAAGGGTTTTCTCAAGTGCTTCATAGATGCCAATTTGCATTAAGACAAAGGCTACAAGGACATTAAATACCACCCAGACCACACGGCCAGGATGCGCATGAGTAAGTCGCGCAAAGAAATTTGACCAAGCGATGGAGCCTGCATAGACATTGGTTGCATTTATTTTAAGCTGCGACAGAATTACAAATAATGCCGTGAGCGCTAAAACCGTAGAGGGTGTCTGGCTGACATAGTTGTAGGCAACCAGATACATCTGCGTCGGCTCAATCGCGAGATCGGGGGCAATACCATGACTAACAGCCAACACAAATAAGTAGGAGCCTAATAGTAACTTTATTGCACCTATAACAATCCAACCAGGTCCCGCACTCAGAGTTGCCGTCCACCATGCGCGTTTGGATATACTATTTTTTGCAGGAATAAATCGCGCATAGTCGGCTTGCTCACCAATTTGAGCAACCAATGAAAATAATAATGTGGATGCTGCTCCGACCATAATCCAGTTAATACCTGAGGAATGGTTGTCCTCAGCTTGATAACTGATCCAATTATTAACCGAAGAAAAATCACTAATCAAAATAACGGCAATTGGTACCAACTGAAGCACTACCCAGATTGGCTGTGTCCACAACTGAAATCGACTAATGATTTTGATGCCATAGGTAACAATCGGTATAACTAATAATGTGCTGACTAGGTAGCCCCATTGCAGTGGTAGACCAATACAGAGTTCTAAGGCCAGTGCCATAATAGTGGCTTCGAGCGCCAAAAATATAAAAGTGAATGAGGCATAAATTAGTGAGGTAATGGTTGAGCCAAGGTAGCCAAACCCTGCACCTCGAGTTAGCAAATCAATATCTAGACCATAGCGACTGCTGTAGTAGCTTATGGGTATAGAGAGCAAAAAGATTATTGCACTGACCAATAAAATCGCGACAAGCGCATTTTGAAAACCGTAAGCAAAGGTCAAGGATCCACCAATAGCCTCCAAGGCTAAAAATGAAATAGAACCCAAAGCTGTAATCGCGACTCTACTGGCGCTCCATTTTCGGGCATTTAAGTTGGTGAACCTTAATGCATAGTCTTCTAATGTCTCATCTGCGACCCACTTATTATAACTACGACGCGCACCAAAGATCCCTTGCTTCACACTGGCTTCAGCGTTTGCAGTCTGAGTATTTCCACTGTTATTTTGAAATGAGTTCATAAAGACAACAAAGCAATATGTGTGCCAGATAAAGGATTAGCAATTTTCGCAAACATTGGTCATTTGACGTATGCGCTAAATGACGTAGTCGTTGGGTCATTCAGCGAATTGTTGAGCTAGCTCGGCTAGGGAATAATCGCCTCCAACATCCATCCAACGAGGTTAACCCATGAAACTTTTAAACACTTTTAAACTATCAAGCTGGAGGCATGCACTGTTTGCCACAGCAACTGCTTTTCTAGTCGCCCAAGCTGGTGTGGCACAAGCAGCTGTTCCACCAACATCTGAAGTTAATACAACTGGTCTTGCCGTTACTGATGACACTGTAACTGTAGGTATCCTTCACTCTATTACCGGTACCATGGCAATTAGTGAAACAGGTTCCACTCAGGCTGAAAAATTAGCTATCAAACAAATTAACGAATCTGGCGGTGTACTTGGTCGCCAAATCAAGTACATCCAGGAAGATGGTGCAAGTGATTGGCCAACTTTTGCCGAAAAATCACGTAAACTTCTTCTAAAAGATAAAGTCGCTGCTGTAATGGGCTGCTGGACATCAGCAAGTCGTAAAGCGGTATTACCTGTGTTCGAACAGTACAACGGTATGCTTTTCTACCCAACTTTCTATGAAGGTCTAGAAGAGTCTCCAAACGTAATTTACACCGGTCAAGAAGCAACTCAGCAGATCCTAGAAGGTATCGATTGGGCTGTTAAGACTAAAGGTGCAAAAACTTTCTATCTACTGGGTTCTGACTATATCTGGCCTAGAACTTCTATGAAAATCGCTCGTAAGCACATCGATAAGCTTGGCCTTAAAGTTGTGGGTGAAGAGTACTATCCACTGGGTCACACTCAGTTTAACTCTGTTATCAACAAAATTAAGCTGAAAAAACCTGATGTTATCTTTGCTGCGGTTGTAGGTGGCTCTAACGTTGCTTTCTACAAGCAAGTTAACGCTGCTGGCATTGATTGGACTAAAGAGAAGCCAATTATGTTAACTATTTCTGTAACTGAAGATGAAATCTTGGGTATCGGCGGTGAGAACATCGTAGGTGCTTACGCTTCAATGAAATATTTCCAAAGCCTAGACAATCCTAACAATGTTGCCTTCGTTAAAGCATTTAAGGAAATGTGGGGCGAAGACATCGTAATCGGTGACGTTACTCAGGCTGCCTATCTTGGCCCATGGATCTGGAAGTACGCGGTTGAAAAAGCCGGCTCATTTGATATCGACAAGCTAAAAGAAGTATTGCCAGGTATCGAGCTAACTACTGCGCCAGAAGGTTATGTGAAAGTTCACGAAAACCACCACCTATGGTCTAAGACGCGTATTGGTCGCGCAGGCACTGACGGTCAATTCGAAGTTGTCTATGAATCAAAAGACTTAATCGAGCCAGATCCTTTCCCAGCTGGTTATCAGTAGGCCTTTCTAAAGCTGGCGTCCATCAGGGCGCCAGCTTTACTTCCGATTAGTTTTCATCAAGGAATTCACTATGTTTGACGGTTACACAGCTTCAGAGCTCACAGCTATCTTCGCTATGCAAGGTTTTGCTGGTCTCATTTTGTTCTCAGTATTTGTTCTTATGGCACTAGGGCTAGCCATTATCTTTGGCCAAATGGGCGTTATCAATATGGCCCATGGTGAATTTATGATCCTTGGTGCTTACATCACTTATCTTACTTCATTATTTTTTGAAACTTTTTTACCCAGTCTTTACGGCATGTACTTTTTTGTGGCTATGATTCTAGCCTTCTTTGCTGCCGGCGGTTTGGGAGCCTTTGTCGAATGGGCATTAATTCGTCGTTTGTATAAACGTCCTTTGGACACCCTTCTAGCCACCTGGGGTCTTAGCCTTATCTTGCAACAAATCTACCGTTCAGTATTTGGTGCACGAGAAAAAGGTGTTTCTCTTCCCGATTGGCTAATGGGTTCAATTCCAGTAACTGATTTAGTTGAGATTCCAATAAACGGTATTTTCGTGATGGCTCTAACTATTATCGTTACTTTTTGCGTTTACTACTTAATGCAACGCTCTCAGTGGGGAGCCAAAGTCCGCGCCGTAGTTCAGAATCGTCCAATGGCATCAGCTGTAGGTATTAATACCTCTATGGTTGACCGTATGACCTTCGCTTTAGGTTGTGGTATTGCCGGTATCGCAGGTAGCGCTTTCACAATGATCGGCTCAACAGGTCCAACCTCAGGTCAGCTCTATATAGTTGATACCTTTATGGTGGTTGTATTTGGTGGTGCAGCCAACTTACTCGGCACTATTGCATCAGCCTTCACTATTTCGCAAGCGCAAACAATTCTCGAATTCTTTATGAGTGGTTCTATCGCTAAAGTTCTTACTCTAGGTCTAGTGGTGGGCATATTAATGCTTCGTCCGCAGGGTCTTTTTGTCCTCAAGATTCGCAAATAGGAGTATCACTACAATGACTAATTTTTCATCACAACGACTATTAACTCCTAAAGAAATAGGTAGCTATATTTTCTTAGCCCTACTTCTTTTGGTGGTACTACCCATGTCTCTGGATGTGTTTCGACTCAATCTAGTAGGCAAATATTTAAGCTACACCTTTGTCGCTATGAGCCTAGTTTTATGCTGGGGTTATGGCGGCATCCTAAGTCTAGGTCAGGGAATATTCTTTGGCTTGGGCGGTTACTGTATGGCGATGTTTTTAAAACTTGAAGCATCAAGTCCTGAAAATACCGCTATCCAATCAACCCCAGGTATTCCAGACTTTATGGATTGGAATCAGCTGACTGCTCTACCCTGGTTTTGGGAACCGTTCAACAACCTTGGCTTCACTATTCTAGCGGTTGTTCTGGTCCCTGGTATTTTTGCCTTCCTAATTGGCCTAGCCATGTTTAAACGCCGTGTAGGTGGTGTTTATTTTGCCATTATTACTCAGGCAATTGCCGCTATTCTGACTATTCTGATTGTTGGTAGTCAGGGCATGACTGGTGGTATCAATGGTATTACTGACCTCCGTACCCTACTGGGCTGGGATATAAGAACTGACGACGCTAAATTTATCCTTTACTTTGTCTGTGTCTTCTTCCTATTCGCCAGTTTGCTACTGTGCCAATTTGTACTCAAATCAAAATTGGGTCGGCTTCTAGTTGCAGTTCGCGATACCGAAGAACGCGTGCGATTCTCTGGTTATAACGTTGATAATTTTAAAATCTTTGTCTTCACCTTTGCCGCGATGCTTTCAGCAATTGGTGGTGCGATGTTTACCCTACAAGTTGGTTTTATGTCACCCAGCTTTGTGGGCATTGTTCCTTCTATTGAAATGGTAATTTTCTGCGCGGTTGGCGGTCGACTCTCATTATTTGGTGCTGTCTATGGCGTTCTTTTGGTGAACTTTGCCAAAACTACTCTTTCCGAAGCAATGCCAGAGGTATGGTTATTCGCATTGGGTGCATTGTTTATCGCTGTAGTCTCAATCTTCCCAGATGGTCTTGCTGGTCTGTACAAAACTTATTTAGAACCTACCGTCGATAAGACCTTTGGTCCTCTTTATAAGAAATTTAAACAAAAACTTCCGTCTCGCAGCAGTGCTGTTGAATCTAACTAAGGAGCATTAATCATGAGTGATAAAGACTTTGTTTTAGCGGTAGAAGGTTTAACCGTTTCCTTTGACGGATTTAAGGCAGTAAATGACTTTTCCTT
>JAYQEC010000054.1:0-8122 GCA_038138645.1 Porticoccaceae bacterium
CCGCTGAATCAACCCGCTATTATTAGATCTCTTGTATCAGATTGGCCGCTAGTAAAAGCGGCTAAAAAATCAGCGAGCTCTGCCGTTGATTTTTTAAAACCCTATGACAAACAAACTATTATTTCAGCTTTAGTAGGAACCCCAGAGATCAATGGCCGATTTTTTTACAATGATGAGCTAACCGAGCTAAATTTTAAACGCGCACAGGTTACACTGAGTATTGGTCTTGATCGACTTCTGGCCATTGAAGGCAACCCTAATCCTCATTCGATTGCCCTGCAGGCTGTGCAGCTAGGAGATGTTATGCCAGATTTTCAACCGCTGCATAACCAACCTCTACTGGATAAGACAATTAAGCCCAATATGTGGGTAGGTAATCGCGCTGTTGTGGCGCCACATTATGATATTAATGATAATTTGGCCTGTGTCGCCTCCGGCAGCAGAAAATTTACCCTATTTCCACCAGAACAAATTAATAATCTCTATCCCGGACCTACCCTTAACACCCCAGCCGGCGTGCCTGTTAGTTTGGTAGATATAAGAGATCCTGATCTAAAACGCTTTCCCAAATATAAACTGGCACTAGATGCAGGCTATGAGGCTACTTTGCATGCTGGTGATGCTATTTTTATACCTGCACTTTGGTGGCATGGCGTGGAGTCACTCGAAACATTTAATATTCTGGTGAATTACTGGTGGGGAGACAATCCAGAAAATAAATTTTCACCTGGGGATAGCCTTCTTCATTGTATGATGAGTATTGCAAATCTCGAACCAGAAAAGCGTAAATCATGGCGGCATATTTTTGATTATTATGTATTTAAAATCATGGATGAACCCGCTGACCATCTACCAAAAGATTTAGAAGATATCTTGACTGGCCTTTCACCTGAGCAGCATTCAGCGATTGGAGAATTTTTAGCTGAACAGCTTAAGTAAACAGCAAAAAGGCAATTTAAATTTGTGGTGCTTTGCAGTACCTATCGATAAATTGCTGATGAGTGGGCAACTGATCTATTAAATTATCGACTGAATTTTTTATTGTCATCAGAAAACTCTTCAACTCTTCATCCGTCATCATATTAACAATCGGATGATAGCTTTCTGGCAATAGACCCTGACCCAGCATCACCTGAGACCAAGAGTTTTCGGCAAAAATATCATTATTTTTTTGAAAAATTCTTCCAGATTTTTTAAATAATTCTATCCGGTGCTTTAAGGTCTCAGGTATTTCCATTGTCTTACAATGGCGCCAAAAAGCCGTGTCCTCTCGCTCAGTGACATGGTAGTGGAGCACAATAAAGTCTCGCACAAATAGAAACTCTTCTTTCATTTGGGCATTAAATTCATCTATATCTGACTTATTAATACCATCGATGGGGAAAAGCTGTAGCAACCTAACAATACCAGTCTGTATAAGATGAATACTGGTCGACTCCAAGGGCTCTAAAAATCCAGCCGCCAAACCCAAAGCGACACAATTTTTATTCCAATGCTGATGTCGCTGACCCGTTGTAAATTTAATGATTCTTGGTTTGGTTAAAACCTCACCCTCAATATTTTCCAGTAAAGTTTGGGTGGCCTCATCATCACTTAGGTATTTACTACAAAATACCATGCCATTACCTACGCGGTGCTGTAATGGAATTCGCCATTGCCAACCCGCCTGCCTAGCAATTGATCGGGTATAGGGAACAGGATCTTCAATTGATTTGGTTTGAACAGCTACTGCACTGTCACAGGGTAGAAACTCAGTCCAATCATCATAACCAGTATTGAGCGTTTTATTAATCAGTAATCCAGTAAAGCCACTGCAGTCGACAAATAGATCGCCATCAATGGTTTGACCATTTTCAAGTATTAAACGCTCTATATAACCCGTATCAGAATGGGTTATTACCTCTGAAATTTTTCCTTCAATACGCTGACAACCATGTTGCTCTGCAATTTTACGAAGGTATTTAGCGTAAAGGCCCGCATCCATATGAAACGCATAATTCATACCATTATTGGGCAAAACAGCAAACTTATTATTTTTTGCCGCCTGGAGCTCGTTGCAATAATCTCCAAACTCACCACTTATGCCCTGCTGCTTTCCTTTCAACCAAAAATGTTGAAATCCTGCTGCCCAACAGTCTTTACCCGTAAAGCCAAAGGAATGAATATAGTTTTCATCAATATTTTTCCAATTCTCAAATGAGATACCTAATTTAAAGGTTCCCTGAACGGCAGCCATAAAGTCCCGTTCATCAATCTTTAATAGCTTGTGAAGAGTCAACATTGTAGGGATAGTCGCCTCACCTACACCTACGGTACCAATAGCATCAGATTCGACCAATTTAACATTGATATTCTTGCCAATAAGCCTAGAAATTGCCGCAGCAGCCATCCAGCCAGCGGTTCCACCACCGACAATAACCACATTTTTCACTGGATTACCTTGCATCAATTAAACCTCATCTATCTTTTTAACTTTTTTGAAAGTCGCTCCATTCTATCTTCAGCAATCGCTTTACTAAGCTTACCTAGAATACCTTTTGCATTATCTGGAATATGCTCAAAATTTTCATTGTCGGGTGAAAACACATAATGATCGAAGAGATTTTTCCAAATCCTCCGCTGATCATCTGGCAAACCTCGCAAACCAATAATGGCATGCTCAAGCGCATCTTGAGGTGAACCCATAAACATTGGCGAATTTCTCCACCAATAGTTAACCAGAATATTAAAATCCTCAAGTGCCTCAACATGATGCCACCACATACTTGGAATCATTAAGGCATCACCTGGCTCGAGCTCTACCACCAAGGCTGACTCAAGTGCCTTGCGAAACTTTGGGTATTTGTCAAAATCTGGATTTAAGAAATCCACCATACTTATTGCCTGACCCGCAGGTGTAAAATCCACAGGCCCCACATATAAATTGTCTATTTCCTCAGGTGGAAATAATGTAAACCGCCTTTTACCAGCCACGCAGCAAGCAATATTCGAGGCAAAATCATAATGCGCTGGAATTCTACTTTTGTTTCCCATCCAAATACTGACAAGAGGGTCATAATCATCAAATACAATATCATTTTCGGCTCTGAATCCCGGCAGCCATTGGTCAATCACTGTTGAACCAACATAAATCATTGGCGCATTATCATCCCCAATATGCTTGGTTAATACGGATGAAAGCTGATTTAACGATGAACCCAACACCTGGAAATTAAAATCACTGCAATCATGATTATAAAAAACCCGTCCATTGATATCGGGCTCGCCAAAGAAAACGGTAAATAATTCGTCAGTTGCAAATTTTTTTAGATACTCAAGGGATTTAACTGGCGAGCGCTTTGAAGCTATGACTGATGGCCATGACTGAACCAAATTTTTAATTAAAATAGGAGACTTTGAAGTAAAAACCTCATCTGGAATATTCTCAGGGCTACATTCTAAGATTTGCTGTAATTTATTTTTTGATGACATAAATTTCAAACTCTCATATTAGAATTGATTAAACTTACTTAGAATCCAACTTTTCTGCCCATTCTTTTTGGAGTTTATGATTCTTCTTTTCAATCAATCCAGTGACGCAAGAATAGGATGCAAGCGCCATATAAATTGGCTGAAGATATCCATTAGCATTTAAGTCGGCTAATACTGAACCATCTAAATCATGGAGTTTTTCTTCATTTATTGTATAAAATCCGACCAACTTATTATTTGAATTATCCTTTAAAGGAATTTTTAACGTAAAGGGTTCTAGTAATTCATATTTTACTAATGCCGCTATAAAGCCTTTGTTATGTTCATGACCATAGTGCAAAGCCTCAAGCTTCTTCATCACTCTATCTAGAAATTCTGTAGGATTACCGTCAGCATCAAACACCGGCTGACCAGAGTCCTTTGATACTCTTGGGCTATTTATTTCAATTGATACTATGGGCTTTTCATCACCCTCGCTTGAAGCCTGAAAGCCTATCGAAAATGGTTGGCGCTGCACCATCATGGGGATATAACTCGCATTCCAGCCGGCATTATCCAGAAATAAATTCTCATTATTCTCAAAACCAAAAAGGGCTATTGGGCTAAAGTCATTATCATCCTTACTTTTGGAGAAAAAGATGGGGTAACAAGCCTGTATATTTCTAAACTCAAGAGCATGAGTTACGGCATACTGAATATTGTCACCGTATAAGTCGCCAGTTTCAGTGTTTATTTTTAATTCTTTATGTTTTGAAGGACTTAAAACTTCAAACTTACTCATATTAACTCCAACAGCTGTGTACACAAAAAGTAGGATATAAACTTTCTTACTGATAAAGATTTTAAGCTAACTGCTTTTTAATCCGTCGAAGAAAGGGTACAAAAAAAAAGCCGCTAAATACAAGCGGCTTTTTTTGCATTCTAAATTAGTGAACTTAAATTTAGAATGTATAACGGAGTCCAAGATTATATCTTGGTCCATTTTGAGAAACACCTAGCACCTGTAACTTCTCTCTACCATACCTTCTTAATGTAGAATTAGTCACATTAATACCGTCAAACATAATCGTTAGATTATCGTTGATTTCGTAGGTTGCACTTAAATCAACCTGAGCATAGGCCTGGGTATTTTGCGGGTTGTTTGCAATAAAATCACCTTTGGTGTCATATGCAGCACCTTCATCCTGACCATCACCACCATAGAAGTCATCACGCCAGTTATAAGCAATACGCGTACTAAAACCATCCTTATCATAGAAGGCAATTAAGTTAGCCGATTCACTTAAACCAACCAATGCAAACTGTGGCTCCACACAAACTTTGTCTTCTGCGGATCCTTCTGGACAGGGTTTTGTAGTGATAATGTTATTGTAAGCAACATCTGCCCATGGCTTGGTGTAGTTTGCAATTACACCAAAACCACTTTCGCCGAAGTTATGCTGCAAATTAAATTCCCAACCATAGACTAGAGCTTCTTTTTCATTGATTGGGCGATTTACCTGAAACACAGCTTTGTCATTTTTATCAATATCAGATAAAAGCGGAGTTTCTACGGTGATACCCGGCATAACCTTTGAAATCTCTGCAGTGTCATAGAGCTCAAGTCCGGCTTGAGTTGCTGCAATGACATATTCACTGTTTACACCAGTGGTAACATCAGGAACACCTCTAATCTCTTCGCCGGTTTCCTCATCTATTCTCACAAATACGTCGAGTAACTGGCTTTCTATGGTTTCATTTCCTATGAAATTTCTAACATCTTTCTTGAAATAACCTACAGAAAAATAGTCTGTATCATCGTAATACCATTCAAGAGATAAATCTAAGTTTCTTGATTCAATCGGTCTAAGATTAGGGTTACCCGAACTGGCTGATAAATTACCATACTTATAAGATAAGCCATTGACAGTAGTACCACCCTTAATCAGATTATAACTCGGGCGAGTAATGGTCTTACTCATTGAAAAACGTCCAACTAAGTCATCAGCAATTTCAACGTTTAAATCTAAATTTGGCAAAAATATACCATAGGCTCCTTCACTAACTTTTGGCTCTGGGAGCTGGGTATAGGATTTGCCCGTTGTCTCATCAACCACTTCCTTACCAAACTCTTGAATGACCGAAAATTCTGCCTTACCTTCCCAAGCTGTACCCAGTGGCGTGGGAACATAGGCTGTTGAAAGTACATCAGTGTTTTCATAGCGGAAACCAGTGCGAAGATTAGTAGGCAAAGCGAAATCAAAGTCAGTCGTCATCTGGAAATATGCCGCTTCAGTGGTCTCAGTTGTTTCCTTTTCGTTTGTGAAATTCGTTGATGCACAGTAGAAGTCTCTATTTGGACCAATCAGTTCATCAACGCAAGAACCACCTTTCCATATATCAAGCTCATTTACAGGATAGGTTCTAGCCAGATCTGAAAGCGTTTTGATATCAATATGGAAGGCCTCTGACTGAAGGTACTCATAATCACTACCAGAAACAGCATCAAAAGCACCCGCCAAATCAACTCGAGTAAGTGCATCAATATTAAGATCACCAGGATCAGAAATACCACCCCAAGAGTTTCGCTGAACAACGGCACTTTTAGTATTGTTTGTGACTTCGGTGAGTTCTACACCAAAATCGATACTTGAATAATCGGAAATATCGAAGGTGCCACCAAATCTGGTCTGATCAATTTCCATTTTAGAACGACCGTTACTAATAACACTACCTGATATAATCATGTCATTAGAGTAGATTGGGCGATCTGTTTCATCATCACCCATCTCGTCAGCTGCGATACATTTTTCAGAATCCATACCCAAGACAAGAATTGGAAGATCTTCAGTAAAGTAAGCTTTTGAAACACATCGGTTATAGCTAGAGATAGTCACCAATGAACCTGTGCCATTGATTTCATCTTTCGGGCCAGATTCTGCGGTTGAATGATGATAGTCCAATTCCAGCTGCAATCTATCAGTAGCAAACCATTCAAAATTTAGTCCATGAGACTCATTTAAACTTTTGGAACCAGTAGCACCCTGACCTACAGGATAATCGTTATTTGGTCTTTCTTCTCGATAAAGCAAAGGCGTCGCATTTGGCGATGATGTATCCCAAATTGAGTCCTGTCTTCTAGCCTCTCGACCACTAAACCATGCAGAGAGATCATTAAAGTTACTGCCAAACTCAAGGCCTGACCTTGTGTAATCATAGGTCGCAGTTACCGACTCAATAGGTCTGAACTGCAAGGTTAGCTGACCGTTTATTCTTTCTGCCTCATATGTGGTTACCCGATAGGTCAAGTTTTGCGGCAACGAGGTAGTGACTAATCCATTGGGCATTCCGTTTGCTGCAAGCCATTCTGACCAGTCAGATTGCGACGGACGACCTTGGTGAATTTGGCCTCCTGAATGACCTGAGGCTGTGTCCATAGGCACCGAATACAAAGGACCATTAGCATCAGCTATAAAAGTTTTCCAACCAGAAACGCCTGCATTGCGATCTGCGTTCTTACGCTCTTGATAAGATAAGCTTAAAGAAACTCCAAGCATATCATCAAAGAAGGTATCAGATATAAGCCCTGAAATTTCAGGGCTGGTACGCTCTTCGTCAGTTCCAATAACAGAGGTGTCATACATGGCTTTTGCGCCAAATGAACGAACATAGCCAGCTTCTAAAGGTTTAGTAGAAATAATATTGATAAGTGAACCAATGCCACCTGATGGCACAGAAGCATCACCTGTCTTGTTAACAACAACAGCTGCAACACCTTCCGAGGCAAGATCACCAAAATCAAATGAGCGGCTATCGCCAGAATGCGTTGGCATTTGACGACCATTCAAGGTCACCATATTGTACTCTGGACCAAAGCCACGAACGGTTACTTTACTACCTTCACCTCTCGATCTGTCAATCGATACCCCAGTGATACGCTGAAGCGCCTCTGCTAGGTTGGTATCGGGGAATTTACCCATGTCTTCAGCAGAAATTGCATCTGCAACACCTGCGGTGTCACGTTTAATATCCATTGACTTCTTAAGACTGGCACGAATACCACCCTCAACAATGACCTCTTCGATCTCAAGCTCTTCTGCTTGAGAGAAGGATGGCATTGTGGATCCAACCAACGCAACAGCAACACTGTTAGAAAGAACGTTCTTCTTGAATAACATTTTATGTAAAACCCCCTAAAAAAATACTTTAAAACTGGTGCTTTATATTTTGTCGAACAAAGATAGCCCAGCTCAATCCGTTAAAATACATCTTCACAGCTATAAAGGCATTGTTTTTGAGACGAAATTCACATATATGCGATAACAGGGGCAACTCAGTAGCAATATTGTCCTAAGGCGCTCGCTATTTGAATTTCTTATTTAAAGATAAAGACTAAAGAATGCTTTGTTGATCTTTTTTTCCTCATTTAAAAAGCAATCAATATAAGCAGATTAATTGGGGAATATTTGATTGAGGGAATAGGCCAATCTGATGCCTGCTTGATGTAGGCGCTGATTGGCAATAGGCTTATTTTTTTCCTGATACCATTTACCAAGAGGCATGATTTTCTTTCCCTGATCAGGTCCAAAATTATATATCTCATCATTAAGAATCAGTGACTCATTTGCCCAATCAGCAAAGGTTGAATTCTGCCACTTCGCTTGCTGCTCCT
>JAYQEC010000055.1:0-7693 GCA_038138645.1 Porticoccaceae bacterium
CTGCTAGAGCAGGTAAAATGCCGCGCTTAACTAAAATTATAATCATGTGGCCTCTGGTATGGGTCACCGCTGAAAAGGAAAATTCTATGCCTGTTATTACTCTCCCTGATGGATCTCAACGCGAATTCGATTCTGCTGTTACTGTACTCGATGTGGCTGCTGATATTGGCCCTGGTCTGGCCAAGGCAACGTTAGCCGGTATTGTTTCTGGTCAAGAGGTCGATGCCTCTTATCTTATCGAACAGGATGCAAACCTATCCATAGTGACTGATCGTTCGGATGAAGCGCTAGAAATTATTCGCCATTCCAGTGCTCACTTATTGGCGATGGCGGTTAAAGAATTATTTCCTTCAGCACAGGTTACCATTGGTCCTGTGATTGAAGATGGCTTCTATTACGACTTTTCATTTGAGCGCGCATTTACGCCTGAGGATTTAGAGGCGATTGAGCAGCGCATGCATGAATTAGCCAAGCAGGACTTTGCTATTGCCAGAGAAGAATGGGATAGAGATGAAGCAGTTGAGTTTTTTAAGGGTATTGGCGAAGCCTACAAAGCAGAAATAATCGCAGGTATTCCAGCAGATCAACCGATTGGTTTGTACAGACAGGGTGATTTTGTTGATCTTTGTCGTGGGCCGCATGTCCCGTCAACGGGAAAATTATCAGCCTTTAAATTAACCAAAGTGGCAGGTGCCTATTGGCGTGGTGATAACGATAATGAAATGTTGCAGCGTATTTACGGCACTGCATGGGCTAACAAAAAACAATTGAAAGCCTATATCAATCGTATGGCAGAAGCGGAAAAGCGCGATCACCGTAAAATTGGTAAGAAGCTTGATCTTTTCCATATGCAGGAAGAGGCGCCGGGGTCAGTTTTTTGGCACCAAAAAGGTTGGGCAATCTATAACGGTATCAAAGACTATATGCGTCAAAAACAGATGCAGAATGGTTACGAAGAGATCAGAACACCTCAGGTTGTGGATTACAGTCTATGGGAAAAGTCGGGTCATGCGGATAAGTTTGGCGACGATATGTTCTCTATTACCACTGAAGATAGGCAATATGCAGTTAAGCCAATGAACTGTCCCTGTCATATTCAGGTTTATAACCAAGGCTTAAAGAGCTACCGCGATCTTCCTTTGCGTATCGCTGAGTTTGGTTCCTGTCACCGCAATGAGCCTTCAGGATCGCTGCATGGCATTATGCGTGTACGTTCGTTTACTCAGGATGATGGCCATATTTTTTGTGCTGAGGATCAGATTCAATCTGAGGTATCTGAATTTATTGATGTACTCCATGATGTGTATGCGGACTTTGGCTTTAGCGAAATTATTTATCGCCTATCCACGCGCCCTGAGAAGCGTGTAGGCTCAGACGAAAGTTGGGATCGTGCAGAAAAAGCCTTAGGTGAAGCGCTTGATGCCAAGAATTTGCCATGGCAGGAGTTGCCGGGTGAAGGTGCATTCTATGGTCCAAAGATAGAATTCTCGCTGAAAGATTGCATTGGACGAGTCTGGCAGATGGGAACCATTCAGGTGGACTTTTCGATGCCAGGTCGTTTGGATGCCGAATATGTGGCTGAGGACGGTACTCGAAAAACACCAGTTATGTTACACCGAGCAATTTTGGGTTCTTTTGAACGATTTATTGGAATTTTGATCGAACAGCACGAGGGTGCGTTTCCATTTTGGCTGTCACCAGATCAGGCAATTGTGATCAATATTACCGATTCTCAGGCCGAATATGCCAAAAAAGTCACCCAAACCTTGCAAAATAAAGGATTTAGGGTCAAATCCGACTTGAGAAACGAGAAGATCGGCTTTAAAATTCGCGGTCACTCTATGCAACGGGTTCCATATTTACTTGTTGTGGGTGATAAAGAGATAGATTCCGGCACAGTGTCAGTGCGAACACGTGATGGCGAAGATATGGGAAGCATGCTGTTAGATGAGGTTGTAGAGCTATTTAACCGCGATGCTGAACGACGTAGCCGGGTACCTGAAACGAATACGGAGTAGTACTTATTAAAAAAGACAGTAAGAGAGCACGCCTTAACGAGGATATTACATCCCAAGAAGTTAGGCTTATAGGTTCAGATGGAGCGCAGGTAGGCGTAGTTTCAATTGCAACGGCTTTAGAAATGGCGCAAAAGGATTCTTTGGACTTGGTGGAAATTTCGCCAGATTCAAATCCACCCGTGTGCAAAGTAATGGATTACGGCAAACATGTCTTTGATATTAAGAAAAAAGCTGCTCAGCAAAAGAAAAAGCAAAAGCAGACTCAGGTTAAAGAGATTAAATTTCGTCCGGGAACTGATGTTGGCGATTACCAGATTAAACTGCGTAATTTAATAAAGTTTTTGGAGAATGGTGACAAAGCTAAAATTACACTGCGTTTTCGTGGTCGAGAAATGGCTCACCAAGAATTGGGAATGGATATGATGAAGCGCGTTGAAGCGGATCTGTCCTCGCTAGCTCAGGTTGAGCAGCACCCAAAATTAGAAGGTCGTCAAATGACTATGGTCATGGCACCTCTTAGTAAAAAGAAGTAGTTAGAAGAAGTAGAGCAGTAGGGAACATAGTGTGACCCGCGTTCAGCCAATGTTTTTGGCAGGCTGTCCGGGCGGCTCCTACTGAAATTTAACCCTATTAATTAGGAGAACTGAAATGCCAAAAGCAAAGACACACAGTGGAGCTGCAAAACGCTTCAAAAAGACGGCTGCCGGCTATAAGCATAAGCACCAGCACAAAAGCCATATTCTTACCAAAATGACCACCAAGCGTAAGCGTCAACTTCGCGGTACCAGCATCTTAACAGCTGCTGATAGCCCTCGAGTAGATCGCATGCTACGTGGCCTGTAATTAACTAATTTTTGGTAGGAGAATAATATGCCTAGAGTAAAACGTGGTGTTGAAGCCAGTCGTAGACACAAAAAGATTCTAAAGCAGGCCAAAGGTTACTACGGTGCAAGAAGCCGAGTATATCGAGTAGCTACACAGGCTGTTACTAAAGCCGGTCAATATGCGTATCGCGATCGTCGTGCTAAGAAGCGTACATTCCGTAGACTATGGATTGCACGAATCAACGCACAGTCTCGTGTAGAGGGTTTGAGCTATAGCAGACTAATCAATGGTCTAAGCAAAGCGAAAATCGAACTCGATCGACGCGTGCTAGCCGACTTAGCGGTCTATGATAAGCCTGCATTTGGTGCGGTAGTTAAGAAAGCAAAAACTGCCCTAGCCAAAGCTAAGTAAGTACTAGCGGCCAATTATTCCTTAAATGGATAATTAGCCAACGAGATAGGGAAGGGGCGATGGCTCTTTCCCTATTTTTTTATAGTAAGATAAGCAAATTACAAACCATAGATTTTATTAGCTAAACAATAGCTATCTGGTGACAGACGAATGATTGAATTGGAACAGATTACAAAGCAAGCTGAAGGGGATATTGCTGCCGCAACCGAGCTGGCCGCCCTAGAAGCGTTGCGAGTTGAGTATTTGGGTAAAAAAGGTCAGTTGACTGGCTTGCTTAAAGGTCTGGGGGCGCTTTCAGCAGAAGAGCGACCAGCAGCAGGTGCTAAAATCAATGAGGTTAAGCAGCGTTTAACGGCATTGATTAATGAGCGCAAGCAAGGCCTAGAGGCTGAGGTTCTCAATCAAAAGTTAGCTCAAGAAACTATAGATGTTACATTGCCGGGTCGCGGCGAGGCTATGGGTGGCTTACACCCTGTAACACGAACTATGGAGCGTATTCAGGAATTCTTCACCAGTGTAGGTTACAGCGTTGAGGTAGGGCCAGAAGTTGAAGATGACTACCATAACTTTGAAGCGCTAAATATTCCTAGTCATCACCCTGCAAGGGCGATGCATGACACTTTTTATATAGATTCTAATACGGTATTGCGTACACACACCTCGCCGGTGCAGGTGCGTACGATGGAAAACCAAGAGCCACCCATTCGAGTGATTTGTCCAGGTCGTGTTTATCGCTGTGATTCCGACTTAACCCACACCCCGATGTTTCATCAGGTAGAAGGTTTAGTGGTGGATAAAAATACTAGCTTTGCCGATTTAAAAGGCGTAGTTGATCAGTTTCTAAAAGCCTTCTTTGAAGCCGACTTACCGGTTCGCTTTAGACCTTCTTACTTCCCATTTACTGAGCCATCTGCAGAGGTAGATATTCAGTGTACAAACTGTAAGGGTGAAGGCTGTCGCGTCTGTAGTCACACAGGATGGCTAGAGGTGATGGGTTGCGGCATGGTACATCCTAATGTATTTGCTAGCTGTAATGTGGATACCGAGCAATACAGTGGTTTTGCCTTTGGTATGGGCGTGGAGCGACTGGCTATGTTGCGCTACGGTGTCAATGATTTGCGATTGTTTTTTGAAAACGATCTGCGTTTTCTTAAGCAATTTTAGGTTGGGGGATCTATGAAATTTAGTGAATCATGGTTGCGACAATATGTTAATCCCTCACTCTCAACAGAGGAGCTAGTTGCGCAAATTACAATGGCTGGTCTTGAAGTGGATGGCGTTGAATCAGCTGCCCCTGAAATTACCGGCGTAGTTATTGGTGAAATTGTTGCCATAGAGCAGCATCCAGATGCTGATAAGTTGCGGGTCTGTCAGGTTGCCGGCAATGGCGATGCGCCAACACAGGTGGTTTGTGGTGCGCCTAATGCACGAGTAGGTATCAAGGTGCCCTTTGCCACTGTGGGTGCCAATCTTCCAGAGGGCTTTAAAATTAAAAAAGCCAAGCTGCGTGGTGTCGAATCCATGGGTATGCTCTGCGGTCAAACTGAGTTGGCCCTTGGAGATGATGACTCTGGATTATGGGAACTGCCCGCAGATGCAACAGTAGGTCAGAACCTACTGGATTATCTCGATCTCAATGACAATATTATTGAAGTTGACCTAACACCAAATCGTGCGGATTGTCTGAGTATTCGCGGTTTGGCGCGAGAAGTGGGCGTGCTTAATTGCGAGCCCGTCAAACAGCTTGAGATTTCCGCGGTTGAGCCCAGTATTAAAGATAGCCTCACAGCGGTTATTGAAGCGCCTCAGGCTTGCGGTCGTTATGCTGGTCGAGTTATTCGCGGAGTAGATCTAACCCGCCCAACACCTCTTTGGATGCAAGAGCGTTTGCGTCGCAGTGGTATCAGAAGCCTTGGTCCTGCGGTCGATATAACTAACTATGTGTTATTAGAGTTAGGTCAGCCGATGCACGCCTTTGATCTCGCTAAACTCGACGGCGATATAGTGGTGCGCATGGGGCAGGGTGAAACCCTTGAGTTACTGGATGATAGTAAAGTAAAGGTAGCCAAAGATACGCTGGTGATTGCTGATCAGTCTCAGACATTGGCTATGGCTGGAATTATGGGTGGTGCAGCCTCAGCTGTCTCTGATAGCACTACAGAAATATTTTTTGAAAGTGCTTGGTTTGATCCAATCGCTATTGCTGGTAAGGCAAGAAATTACGGCAAGCACACCGACTCATCGCATCGCTTTGAGCGCGGGGTAGATTCTGAGTTACAGGTAAATGCGATAGAGCGAGCCACTGCATTAATGCTTGAAATTTGTGGTGGTGAGGCCGGTCCAGTGACTGTTGCTGAGGCAAGTGACTATCTCCCCAAACCGGCTAGTATTCAGTTGCGCGATCAGCACCTTGCCCAACAGCTTGGCGTTACAATTCCAGCAAATGAAGTTGACGGTATGCTTACGCGTCTTGGTTTAACCTCAGAGCAGCGCGATGCAGACTCAGGTACTTGGCAATCGCCAAGCTGGCGTTTTGATCTAGCGATTGAGCAGGATTTAGTTGAAGAGGTAGCGCGGGTTTATGGCTACAATAATCTTCCAGTGACTACACCTGCTATGGCAGTAGCTATTCAGCCGAGCAATGAAGATATTAAACCGCTTAATTATTTCAGAGATCGCTTAGTATCATTGGGCTACCAAGAAGCAATTACCTATAGCTTTGTCGATCCAGAGATGATGCAGATTTTTGATCCTCAGCGACAGGCGGTTAAGGTGAGTAACCCTATATCGCAGGATCTTTCGGTAATGCGAACCAGCCTTTGGCCAGGACTGGTTAGTTCGGCTATACATAACCTTAATCGACAGCAACCACGCGTGCGTTTATTCGAAATAGGTCAGTGTTTTATTCCAACTGATAGTAAAGAAGCGGTTGCTGGGCTTGAGCAGAATCTAGCCTTGGGTGGTTTGATATGTGGCTCTCGCGCACCCACTGGTTGGTGCGCTGAAAAAGATGCAGTGGACTTTTATGATCTAAAAGGTGATTTAGAGGCGATTCTGTCCGATAATCAATCTATTGATAAGTTGGTTTTTCGTGCAGCTAGCCATCCAGCGTTGCATCCGGGGCAGTCGGCGGAAATTCTATCAAACGATCAACAGGTGGGTTGGATTGGTCGTTTACATCCGGCAGTAGAGGCCAAGCTAGAGATTAGCAAGCCGATTTACGTTTTTCATGTAGATGTCAGCATGATTAATGAATTTACCCCAATAAAGGCTCAGGAAGTCAGCAAGTTTCCAGAGGTTCGCAGAGACTTAGCCTTTATGGTTGCCGCAGTTGTACCCGCGCAACAACTGATTGATGAAGCCAGAGCTGCGGCAGGTAAGTCATTAAGTGATTTAAAGTTATTTGATGTTTATCACGGCAAAGATGTTGAAACTAAAGGAAAAAGTATTGCTTTGGGCTTGACCTTTCAACATAGTTCGCGCACTCTTACGGATGAAGAGATCAATAAATCGATTGAAAAGGTTGTTAGCCAGCTCAATCAGGTTCTAGGTGCTGAGTTAAGAAGTTAATTTAGCGGATACAATTTCAAACACAGGTAATGCGCAATGGGTGCTCTTACAAAAGCTGATTTGGCAGAAATGCTTTTCGATGAATTAGGCCTTAATAAGCGCGAAGCTAAAGAAGTGGTTGAAATGTTTTATGCTGAAATTGTCAATGCACTTGAGAATAATGATCCCGTAAAACTTTCTGGGTTTGGCAATTTCGATTTGCGTGATAAGAAAAGCCGCCCAGGTAGAAACCCAAAAACCGGTGAAGATGTGGCCATCTCAGCGAGACGTGTGGTGACCTTTAAACCCGGACAAAAACTAAAAAATCGGGTAGAAATGCATGCTGGAACCAAGTAATAACAACCAGCTTCCAACTATTCCTGGAAAGCGTTACTTCACCATTGGTGAGGTCAGTGAGCTATGTGCGGTAAAGCCCCATGTATTGCGTTACTGGGAGCAGGAGTTCCCAAGCCTTAACCCGGTTAAACGTCGTGGTAACCGCCGCTACTATCAACGTGAAGATGTAGTGCTAATTCGTCAGATACGTTCACTACTTTATGAGCATGGTTTTACTATTGGTGGAGCTAAACAGCGTCTTGAAGGCGAAACCACTAAAAAAGAAAGCACGCCATATAACCAACTGGTCGCACAAACAATTTCAGAACTTGAAGACGTACTCGAGTCCTTAACCCGTAAATAAATAACCCATACAACTAATCTATAGTATTGGTTGCAATAGTCCAAAGGTAATGTATTATTGCCGACCTCAAATCGGGGCGTAGCGCAGCCTGGTAGCGCACTACACTGGGGGTGTAGTGGTCGCAGGTTCAAATCCTGCCGTCCCGACCAAATAAATCAAAAGAGCCTCCCTTGCGGAGGCTTTTTTGTGT
>JAYQEC010000056.1:0-7505 GCA_038138645.1 Porticoccaceae bacterium
AGTGAGCCGGAACTGTTGAGTTAGGGAAGATCAATTCTTTCCCTTTCTTATCAGTTAAGGTAATCATTGGCTTCAAGTCTTTACCCGCTGCAGGACGCTCATTAGGATCAATAACCGAAATGCTGGTCAAACCTGTTAGATCATCGGTTTGCTGACGGATACTTAGACCCTCTTCCATGCCAGAGAAGGCTACCTTACCAGCAACTTCAGACACGATTGGGTGTGTATGCGGATCCCAGTTAGCAACCACATCGCCGGCACCAACCTGATCAGCATCTTTCACTTTAATTACAGCACCGTAAGGAAGCTTGTAGCGCTCACGCTCACGACCATTGGCATCGGCAACTGCTAGCTCACCAGAACGCGATACTGCGACAAGGTGACCCTCTTTGTTTTCAACTGTTTTAAGGTTAAGTAGACGAACAACACCTTCTTGCTTAACTTTAATACTATCAACCGCAGAAGCACGCGATGCAGCACCACCAATGTGGAAAGTACGCATAGTAAGCTGTGTTCCTGGCTCACCAATAGACTGCGCAGCAATAACACCCACAGCTTCACCTTGGTTAACCAAGTGTCCGCGTGCCAAATCACGACCATAACAGGCTGAACAAATACCATGTGTCACTGTACAGGTAATCGGCGAACGAACTAGAACCTCATCGATACCCATTTTCTCGATGCGCACAACCCACTGCTCATCAACCATGGTACCGGCTGGGACAACAACTTCTTCTGTTCCAGGTTTTAGTACGTCCTTGGCCACAACACGACCAAGAATACGATCACCCAGACTTTCGATAATGTCACCACCTTCAATCACTGGCGCCATTAACAATCCATCTTCAGTTCCACAGTCCACTTCAGTTACAACAACATCCTGTGCAACATCAACAAGACGGCGAGTTAGGTAACCAGAGTTAGCTGTCTTAAGTGCTGTATCGGCTAGACCTTTACGCGCACCGTGAGTCGAAATAAAGTACTGAAGTACGCTTAGACCTTCACGGAAGTTTGCCGTAATCGGAGTCTCAATAATGGAACCATCTGGACGTGCCATCAAACCACGCATACCCGCTAGCTGACGAATCTGTGCAGGCGAACCACGAGCACCAGAGTCAGCCATGATAAATACTGAGTTGAATGAATCCTGCTTCTCATCTTCACCATCACGGTTCTTAACCGTTTCAGTACTGATGCCTTCCATCATCGATTTAGCAACACGGTCATTAGCCTGCGACCAAATATCGATAACTTTGTTATATTTTTCACCCTGAGTTACAAGACCAGAAGCGAATTGACTTTCGATTTCTCGAACCTGCTCTTCAGCAGCGCCAATAATCTCATCTTTACTATCAGGAATAACGAAGTCATTTACACCAATAGAGGCACCTGAAGTAGTAGAGTGCTTAAAGCCGGTATACATAAGCTTATCGGCAAAAATTACCGTGTCTTTAAGACCTACATTTCGGTAGCACTCATTAATAATTTGCGAGATTGCCTTCTTAACCATAGGCTTGTTGACCATCTCATAAGGCAGACCTTCGGGAACAACTTCCCAAAGCAAGGCACGACCAATAGTAGTATCAACAATTTTTTGCTCTGAGCTTAGCTCACCAGTTGTTGCATCAAGCAATTTTTCAGTAATACGCACTTTAACGCGAGCCTGAAGATCCACTTTGCCTGAATAGTAGGCACGCGAAACTTCACGCACATCAGAGAAGACCATGCCTTCACCCAAAGCGTTAACTCGATCACGAGTCATGTAATAAAGACCCAATACAACATCTTGAGACGGCACAATAATTGGATCACCAGAGGCTGGCGATAGAATATTATTGGTCGACATCATCAAGGCGCGCGACTCCATCTGTGCTTCAATGGTTAGCGGCACGTGAACAGCCATTTGGTCACCATCGAAGTCAGCGTTATAAGCCGCACAAACTAAGGGGTGCAACTGAATAGCTTTACCTTCAATTAAGACAGGCTCAAATGCTTGAATACCCAGTCTGTGAAGTGTTGGCGCACGGTTAAGTAATACAGGATGCTCACGAATTACTTCATCTAAGATATCCCATACAACTGCTTCTTCACGCTCAACCATTTTCTTCGCCGCTTTAACGGTAGTCGCAAGACCACGCAGAGAAAGCTTGCTGAAAATAAATGGCTTAAATAACTCAAGAGCCATACGTTTTGGAAGACCACATTGGTGCAATCTTAGCGTAGGACCAACAACAATTACCGAACGTCCTGAGTAATCAACTCGCTTACCAAGTAGGTTCTGACGGAAACGACCCTGTTTACCTTTAATCATATCGGCTAAAGATTTAAGCGGGCGCTTATTAGAACCGGTAATCGCTCTGCCGCGACGACCATTATCAAGCAAGGCATCAACTGATTCTTGCAACATACGTTTTTCATTGCGCACAATAATGTCTGGCGCGCTTAGATCAAGCAGACGCTTTAGACGATTATTACGGTTAATCACTCGACGGTAGAGATCGTTAAGATCAGAGGTCGCAAAACGACCGCCATCAAGTGGTACTAGAGGACGTAAATCTGGTGGTAATACTGGAAGTACTTCCAATACCATCCACTCAGGCTTATTACCTGAACCGTGGAATGCTTCTAGTAACTTAAGACGCTTTGAGAATTTCTTAATCTTGGTTTCAGATTTAGTATTCGGAATTTCCTCACGAATATCTGCAATCTCATCATCAAGATTAACTTCTTTAAGCAGTGATTGAATCGCTTCTGCACCCATAGCGGCAGAAAACTCATCACCGAATTCTTCAAGTGCATCGTAGTATTCTTCATCGGTTAAAAGTTGACCTTTCTCTAAAGTAGTAAGGCCAGGCTCAGTAACCACAAATGATTCAAAGTAAAGTACGCGCTCAATTTCACGCAATGTCATATCGAGCATTAAGCCGATACGAGATGGCAATGATTTTAAGAACCAGATATGCGCTACAGGACAGGCCAATTCAATATGACCCATACGCTCACGACGTACCTTAGTTAGCGTAACCTCAACACCACATTTCTCACAGACAATGCCGCGGTGCTTCATTCGCTTGTATTTACCACAGAGACACTCGTAGTCTTTTATTGGACCAAAAATCTTGGCACAAAATAGACCTTCTCTTTCTGGCTTAAATGTTCGGTAATTAATCGTTTCAGGCTTTTTAACCTCACCAAATGACCATGAACGGATCATTTCAGGCGACGCTAGACCAATTCGAATATTATCGAACTCTGTACTCTGTTCTTGCTGCTTGAGTAGATTGACTAAGTCTTTCAAGGCTTATCCTCCAGTGACTGAATGAGCCGAGACTCCTTAGGAGCCCCAGCGGTCAGTAAGCAATATTGTGCTTATTCGTTTTCCAACTCGACATTAATGCCGAGTGAGCGGATTTCTTTAACCAATACATTGAATGATTCTGGCATGCCAGGTTCCATTCTATGATCACCATCCACAATATTTTTGTACATCTTAGTTCGACCGTTGACGTCATCAGACTTAACAGTGAGCATTTCCTGTAGGGTGTAAGATGCACCATATGCCTCAAGTGCCCATACCTCCATCTCACCAAATCTCTGACCACCAAACTGCGCCTTACCACCCAGCGGCTGCTGAGTAACCAAGCTGTACGACCCTGTCGAGCGCGCATGCATCTTGTCATCAACCAAGTGGTTAAGTTTCAACATGTACATGTATCCGACTGTAACAGGTCTATCAAATTTGTCTCCGGTACGACCATCGTGAAGTACCACCTGTCCACTTTCTGGAAGGCCAGCAAGAGTTAATAATTTCTTCAACTCCACTTCACTCGCACCATCAAATACTGGGGTAGCAATTGGGACACCTTTTCTTAGGTTCCCGGCTAGCTCCATAACCTCAGCATCATTCAGCTGTTTGATATCAGTGCCATACACTGTATCGCCAACATCATAGATTTCCTGAAGCAACTTACGGACCTCAGCAGTTTTTGCCTGCTGCTTGAGCATTGCATCAATCTTAACGCCCAAACCTCTAGCAGCCATACCCATATGAGTCTCAAGAACCTGACCCACATTCATTCGAGACGGTACACCTAGTGGATTCAATACAATGTCCACAGGCTCGCCATTCTCGTCATATGGCATATCTTCAACGGGCTTAATTACCGAAATAACCCCTTTGTTACCATGTCGTCCAGCCATCTTATCGCCAGGCTGGATACGACGCTTAACAGCCAAATAAACCTTAACTGTTTTTAGTACGCCAGGTGCTAGATCATCACCACTCTGAAGCTTGCCGCTCTTCTCGTCAAAACGCGCATCAAGATCAGCTCGTCGCTCTGCAAGTTGATCCTGAGCACCAGAAATCAGCTCGTTAAGCTCAGCATCTTGCATACGAATTGAGAACCAATCATCAGCACCGTACTCTGCAACAGCTTCCTGAGTCAGCTCGGCACCTTTCTTAAGTCCAGCGGCCTTAACCACTTTATTGCCCTTAAGTGCATTGAACAAACGGCCCAATGTGGCATTTTCGATAATGCGATATTCGTCATTAAGATCTTTGCGATACTGATCCAATGCCGCTTTTTCAATATCTTTTGAGCGCTGATCTTTCTCAAGACCATCGCGAGTAAAGACCTGAACATCAATTACCGTACCTTTAATACTGCTAGGTACACGCAATGAAGTATCTTTAACATCAGATGCCTTTTCACCAAAGATTGCACGCAGAAGTTTTTCTTCTGGTGTCAGCTGGGTTTCACCCTTAGGTGTTACCTTGCCTACGAGGATATCGCCAGCAACAACCTCGGCGCCGATATGCACAATACCCGACTCATCTAAGCGACCTAGTGCAGCCTCACCAACATTTGGGATATCAGAAGTAATTTCTTCAGAACCCAGCTTGGTGTCTCGGGCCACACAGGTAAGCTCTTGGATATGAATGGTAGTGAAACGATCCTCTTGAACTACACGCTCAGAAATAAGAATCGAATCTTCAAAGTTATAGCCATTCCAAGGCATAAATGCGATACGCATATTTTGCCCAAGTGCAAGCTCACCTAAATCAACCGATGGACCATCTGCCAATACATCGCCACGTGAAACAGTATCACCCTGCTTAACGATAGGACGCTGATTAATACAGGTGTTTTGGTTAGATCGGGTGTACTTAGTTAGGTTGTAGATATCTACACCTGCTTCACCAGACTCAACCTCTTTATCGCTAACCCTTACAACGATGCGCGCAGAATCAACACTCTCGATAACACCGCCACGACGAGCAACCTCACAAACTCCCGAATCACTAGCTACGGTGCGCTCGATACCTGTACCTACCAATGGCGTCTCAGCCTTAAGTGTAGGAACAGCCTGACGTTGCATGTTCGAGCCCATCAATGCACGGTTAGCATCATCATGCTCAAGGAACGGAATCAAAGATGCCGCCACAGACACTACCTGACGCGGAGAAACATCCATATATTCGATTTCATCTGGCGCTTTAACCGTAAATTCGTTGAGATGACGCACTGCCACCATATCTTCAACAAACTTGCCTTTGCCATCAAGCTCTGCAGAAGCCTGTGCAATAACATATTGAGATTCGTTAATGGCTGATAAGTATTCAATCTCATCGCTAACCTTGCCGTTTACAACTTTACGGTATGGCGCTTCAATAAAGCCATAGTTGTTAGTTCGAGCATAGGTTGCCAAAGAGTTGATCAAACCAATGTTTGGTCCCTCTGGCGTTTCAATTGGACATACACGACCGTAGTGAGTTGGGTGCACATCTCGCACCTCAAATCCAGCACGCTCACGAGTAAGACCACCCGGCCCTAAAGCAGAAACACGACGCTTGTGAGTCACTTCAGATAGCGGGTTGTTTTGATCCATAAACTGAGACAGCTGGCTTGAACCAAAGAATTCTTTAATAGCTGCAGCAACTGGCTTCGCATTAACTAGATCCTGTGGCATCAACTGCTCAGATTCTGCAACACCAAGACGCTCTTTAACAGCGCGCTCAACACGCACCAAACCAACACGGAATTGGTTTTCTGCCATTTCACCAACAGAACGAACGCGACGGTTACCAAGGTGGTCGATATCATCTACCGCACCCTTACCATTACGAATATCAATCAATGTTTTAATAACATCAACAATATCTGAACCTTCGCCATACTTTTGCTGTAGCTCTTCCGATTCATCACTCTTAATCGTTGAATAGTATCTTTGATCATAAAGGATGCCTGCACCCTCTTCTGATGGACGATCTAAACGACGGTTAAATTTCATACGACCTACGGCTGATAGATCATAGCGCTCTAAATTAAAGAATAGATTGAAGAATAGGTTTTCCGCTGACTCTTTAGTCGGTGGCTCACCGGGACGCATCATGCGATAGATTTCAATCATTGCCTCAAGCTGAGTCTTTGATGGATCTGTACGCAATGTATCCGATACAAACGATCCACAATCTAGATCATTGGTGTAAAGGGTCTCGATTTCGTTAACACCTGCTTCATTAAGCGCAGTCAGGTTTTCTTCAGTTAACTCAGCGTTACACTCCAGTAGCAACTCACCCGTTTTTGGATCGGCAATATCTTTAGCCACAGCTCGACCATACAAATACTCTACTGGAACAGCTAGCGTTGTAACCTTGCCTTTTTCAAGTTGGCGAATATGTCTTGCGGTAATACGACGACCCTTGGCAACAACAACTTCACCTTTTTTATCGACAATATCAAATACCGCAATCTCACCACGTAAGCGCTCAGGATCAAGATCAAGACTGTACTCACCTTTCTTGAAATGGAACGTACTGGTATCGAAGAACATCTCAAGAATTTCTTCTGAGTTATAACCCAATGCTCTTAGAAGAATAGTTACAGGTAACTTTCTACGGCGGTCAATTCGGACAAAAAGAAGATCTTTAGGATCAAACTCAAAATCCAACCATGAACCACGGTAAGGAATGACGCGCGCTGTATATAGCAGCTTTCCAGACGAGTGAGTTTTACCTTTATCATGGTCAAATACCACGCCTGGCGCTCTATGAAGCTGAGAAACAATAACACGCTCAGTACCATTAATAATAAAGGTACCGTTCTCAGTCATCAGAGGAATTTCGCCAAGATAAACCTCTTGCTCACGAATATCTTTAATCGCTTTATTGGTAGATTCTTTATCGTAGATTACCAAGCGAACTCGTACTCTAAGTGGTACGGAAAAGGTCACGCCGCGCAATTTACATTCTTCTACATCAAAGGCAGGTTTGCCTAAAACATAGTCGACATACTCAAGAGCAGCATTGCCAGAGTATCCCACAATTGGGAAAATCGATTTTAATGCAGCGTGCAAGCCCGTGTTTTTTCGATCTTCTAAAGCAACACCAGCCTGTGTAAAATTTTTATAGGAATCAAGTTGAATTGCCAATAAATAAGGCAAATCCATAACATCTGGCAACTTGCCAAAGCTCTTGCGGATACGTTTCTTCTCTGTGAAGGAGT
>JAYQEC010000057.1:0-7051 GCA_038138645.1 Porticoccaceae bacterium
AAATTATGGCAGACTCAGGGACGATTAAGTGGTTTAGCAATGCAAAGGGTTTTGGTTTTATAGTCAATGAAAAAGGAAATGGTGATATTTTTGTGCATTACAGTGCCATTCTGGCTGAGGGCTATAAAACTCTAAAGGCAGGACAGTTAGTAGATTATGAAATTAAAAAGGGTGAAAAAGGCTTACATGCAGTCAATGTTACGCCTTTGGACAAGAAGTAAGATAGGTAAAAAGTAGGGGTAGCCAACAGGCAATTAGCCAGATTAAATAAACTCCCAGATTAAGCAGTCTCAATCTGGGAGTTTAGATAGCGGATATTACATATTCTCAATAATAGCGGTACCAAATTCTGAACATGATTTAAGTACAGCATCATCCATCAGACGCTCAAAATCATAGGTTACCGTTTTATTTGAAATAGCGCCTTCAATTCCAGAAACAACCAAGTCCGCTGCTTCGAACCAGCCTAAATGACGAAGCATCATTTCAGCTGATAGGATTAATGAACCAGGGTTTACCTTATCCTGACCCGCATACTTAGGCGCTGTACCATGGGTAGCTTCAAAGATTGCAACGTTATCAGATAGGTTTGCACCTGGAGCAATACCAATACCACCCACCTGTGCTGCAAGGGCATCAGAAATATAATCACCATTCAAGTTAAGTGTAGCAAGAACACTGTACTCATCGGGTCTAAGAATGATTTGCTGAAGCATCGCATCGGCAATAACATCTTTGATAATAATTTTTTCACCATTATTTGGGTTGATAATGAAATGCCAAGGGCCGCCATCTAGTGGCTCTGCACCAAACTGCTCTCTGGCTACTTCATAACCCCACTCACAGAATGCACCTTCGGTAAACTTCATAATATTACCCTTGTGCACCAGTGTTACAGAATCTTTGTTTTGATCAACAGCATACTGAATAGCCTTAGCAACTAAGCGCTTCGTGCCCTGCTCTGATACTGGCTTAACACCAATACCACAGTTTTTATCAAAACGGATCTTCTTAACACCCATCTCATTTTGTAAGAAATTGATGACTTGATCAGCTTCTTCAGTGCCCGCACGCCATTCGATACCTGCGTAAATATCTTCAGAGTTTTCACGGAAGATACACATATCAACTTTATTAGGCTCTTTAACAGGAGAAGGTACACCAGCAAACCAACGAACAGGACGCTGGCAGACAAAGAGATCTAGCTCTTGACGCAGTGCAACGTTTAACGATCTAAAGCCACCACCAACGGGTGTTGTTAGTGGTCCCTTAATAGATACAGCATATTCTTTAACTGCTTCTAATGTTTCAGCAGGAAACCAATCGCCATCATATTTATCCGCTGCCTTTTCACCACAGAATACTTCCATCCATGAGATTTTCTTATCGCCAGCATAGGCTTTCTCGACAGCAGCATCGATAACTTTGATCATTACCGGTGTAATATCAAAACCGATACCATCACCTTCGATATAAGGAATAATTGGATTGTTGGGTACGTTGAGGCTGAGGTCGCTGTTAACTGTAATCTTTTCGCCAGATTGTGGAATCTGGATATGCTGATATCCCATTAAGATTCTCCATGGAGTGAGGTTATGTGAGTGAAATTCTAAAGGCGGCGATTTTACACCTTTTTATAAGTTTTTTTAAGTCTGTTTCCTATAGAATATGCGTTTTAGAGGAAAAACAGTGTCAAAATTGCTTTTATTTAATAAACCCTACCATGTGTTGAGTCAATTTACCGACGAAGCAGGCCGAAAAACACTCGCAGATTTTATTAATATTAAAGCAGTCTATCCTGCTGGGCGTTTAGATTATGATTCTGAGGGTCTTTTATTGCTCACAGATGATGGTCGACTTCAGTCATTGATTAGTCATCCCAAGCATAAACTCAGTAAAACATACTGGGCACAGGTTGAAGGCACGGTGGATTATGCACAGTGTCAGACGCTTATACAGGGTGTTGAGCTAAAAGATGGTCCAGCATCAGCGATTAGCTGCAAACCTATTGATCCGCCTACCCTTTGGGATAGAGTTCCGCCGATTAGACAAAGGAAAACCGTATCTGATAGCTGGCTAGAAATTACTATTGCTGAGGGTCGAAATCGCCAAGTTAGACGTATGACTGCCGCTGTTGGACTGCCTACCCTGCGACTGGTTCGCTCACGGATAGGTAAGCTGAGTTTAAACTCATTATCATTGGGTGAGATAAAACAGATTACTGGTCGTAATGCTACTGAGATTTTTACTCAGTACATTAAGGAAAATAATTAGTTATGCCCGATAAAATTCATCTCACAGTTGCCACCGTAGTGAAGCGTGACAACCTTTTTTTGATGGTTAAAGAAACTGAATTTGGTCGCAGTGTTATCAATCAACCTGCAGGGCATGTTGAACCTGGTGAAGATATTATTGATGCTGCTATCAGAGAAACCTATGAAGAAACTGGCTGGCATGTTGAAATTCAAAATCTAATCGGTATCTACAGTAGTAAAGCAAAAATTAGTGGCATTACCTATTACCGTCTGGCTTTTTTGGCTACAGCCCTCTCACATGACCCTGATGCAACCATAGATGCAGATATTGATGAAGTTATATGGCTATCAGAGGCTGAGATTAACAAAAGTGTTGATATGCTTCGAAGTGAGTTAGTTCTGAAATGCATTAAAGACTTCAATAATGGTACGGTTTTCCCTTTGGATATTTTTCGTAACCGCTTATAGTGTGCAGGCTTAAATAAGGATCAAATAATTCTCTATGAGTCTTTCAGAAAAAGTGATTGTCGGTATGTCCGGCGGCGTCGATAGTTCAGTTGCAGCTTTGCTCTTAAAACAGCAGGGTTATCAGGTTGAAGGCCTGTTTATGAAAAACTGGGATGAAGACGATGGCTCAGAGTATTGCACGGCTATTCAAGACCTTGAGGATGCGCAGCAAGTCTGTGACAAAATTGGTATACCTTTGCATACAGCCAACTTTGCCGCCGATTACTGGGATAATGTCTTTGAGCATTTCCTTGAGGAATATAAAGCGGGTCGCACCCCAAATCCAGATATTCTATGTAACCGAGAAATTAAATTTAAGGTCTTTTTAGAGTATGCAGAAATGTTGGGGGCACAATATATTGCCACGGGTCATTATGTCCGGCGCGGTGATCACAATGGACAGGCCACCCTACTTAAGGGACTGGATAACAACAAGGATCAAAGTTATTTTTTACATGCCGTAGAGGAATCAGCTATTGCTCGCTCACTTTTTCCAGTAGGTGAATTAGAAAAATCAGAAGTAAGAAAAATAGCTGAAGATAATGGTTTTGTTACCTCGAAGAAAAAAGATAGCACGGGAATTTGTTTTATTGGCGAACGTCGTTTTAGTGATTTTCTTAAACAATATTTGCCTGCCCAGCCAGGGCGAATGAAAACGCCTGAGGGTGTTGATATGGGCGAGCACCAAGGGTTGATGTTTTATACTCTTGGTCAACGACAGGGCCTTGGGATTGGCGGTGTTAAAGATGCTACTGACGAGCCTTGGTTTAGCCTGCAGAAAGATCTTGAAAATAATACGCTAATTGTGGGACAGGGAGTTGAGCATCCCCTACTCTTTACCAGTAATCTTTTAGCTTCTCAGGTGCATTGGATTAATGGCGCGCCTGCCAATGGTAGCTTAAAATGTTATGCTAAAACCCGTTATCGTCAAGCCGACCAGCTATGTAATCTAACAGTGGATAACTCCGGAAACTGTCATGTTGTATTTGATCAACCTCAGCGAGCTGTTACACCGGGCCAGTCGGTGGTGTTTTATAACCATGACCATTGCTTGGGTGGCGCAGTAATCGATAAAGCTTGGCAATAATCGAAAATAGTTTTTTTAACTCCTTGAGAATACAATCTTGCTATCAAAACCAACCTATCAACAAACCTTAGCTCTCGCCGCAATATTCCAGTCAGCGGGTCAGGTCTACAAGCTAGCCTATACCGGTGAAAGTGATAGCGACAAAACTAAGTTTGCAATGGCAACATTGTTAAATCAAAACCCAGATTCGATTGAGCAGCTTTATGGTGCTAAACAGAATTTAGAAGAGGGTTTTAGCATTATGAATAGTTTTATGCAGAATGCGAGTAACAGTACAGAAGCTAAATATAAGGAAATTATTAGTTATGTTATGTCAGCGATTCATCTAGCCAGCAAATTGCAAAAAAAGCCCGAGATGTTGGCTACCATTGATAATGGAATTAATAATGCTAATCAACAGGCACAGCATTTCTCAATTACCCACGAAAATGTCTACAGTAATGTCGCTTCTCTTTATCAGGATACTATTAGCCAAATGCGCTTAAGAATTCAGGTGTTGGGTGCTGGTGTTTATCTTCAACAACCTGCGATAGCCGCACGCATCCGATGCATGCTTTTCTCTGCCATTAGAAACGCTTTTCTATGGCGACAGTTAGGCGGCAAACGCCGTCATCTTTTAATACAGCGTAAGGCTATTTTAAAGGTGATAGAAGATCATCAGGCGCTAGAGTAATCTCCTAGTGCAAGGTTTAATAGAACTCTGAAATCTGTTTATAAAACAGTTATAATCTCGTTTTTCTAAATCTATATTAATTTGGAACATTTTATGCCAGACTTTCCTCTTTCCACACTGACTGCAGTTTCCCCAATTGATGGCCGTTACGGATCAAAAACATCACAGCTTCGCGATATTTTTAGTGAATATGGTTTAATTCGTTTTCGTGTTCTAGTCGAGGTTCGCTGGTTACAACAGTTAAGTCAGCATCCACAAATTGAAGAAGTAAAGCCTTTCACCAAAGAAGCTAACCAGTTATTGAATAATTTGGTTGATAATTTTTCTGTTGAGTATGCTCAGCGTGTTAAAGATATAGAGAGTACCACCAACCATGATGTAAAGGCAGTTGAATACTTTATTAAAGAAAGTATTGCCGATAATGCCGAATTAAATGCGGTCAGTGAATATATTCACTTTGCCTGCACCTCAGAAGATATCAATAATCTATCCCATGCACTTATGTTGAAAGCAGGTCGTGATACTGTTGTTGTTCCTGCACTATCTGAGATCATAGAAAAGTTGGCAGAAATGGCAAAACAATTCGCCGATGTGCCAATGTTATCTCGAACCCATGGTCAAACCGCATCCCCTACCACTGTAGGTAAAGAAATTGCCAATGTGGTGTATCGCTTGCGTCGCCAGCTTGAACAAATTAGTTCAGTACCCCTATTAGGTAAAATTAATGGTGCGGTGGGTAACTATAATGCTCACCTATCAGCCTATCCAGAGATTGATTGGGCAGAGAATGCTCAGCAGTTTATCGAAGGTTTAGGATTAAGTTTTAACCCCTATACCACGCAAATAGAGCCTCATGACTATATGGCAGAACTATTTGATGCCCTATCGCGTTCCAACACCATTCTGATTGATTTTGCCCGCGATATATGGGGTTATATCTCTCTAGGATACTTTAAGCAAAAAACTATTGCTGGTGAAGTAGGCTCTTCTACCATGCCTCATAAAGTTAATCCTATCGATTTTGAAAATGCCGAAGGTAATATGGGAATTGCTAACGCACTCTACGGCCATTTAACCGCTAAATTACCTATTTCCCGTTGGCAGCGCGACCTTACCGATTCTACGGTTCTACGCAATATGGGCGTTGGACTGGGTTATTCAATGATTGCCTATGCATCGCTTAACAAGGGCTTAGGTAAGCTAGAAATAAATGAGCTTCGCCTTCAAGAGGATTTGGATAATTGCTGGGAAGTACTTGCCGAGCCTATACAAACGGTAATGCGTCGTTATGGCATTGAGAAGCCCTACGAGAAGCTAAAAGCGTTAACGCGTGGTAATGCCATAGATCAGGCGACCATTGAAGACTTTGTAAAGGGGCTAGATATGCCCGAACAGGCAAAAGCTGAGTTAATTGCTCTATTACCAAGTACCTATATTGGTAATGCGGTTCAGCAAGCCAAGAATATCTAATAGGCCTAATGTCTAATTTTCCTGTTTTAGGTGATATCTCGGCTGAGCGGTTTCTCTCGGAGTATTGGCAAAAGAAGCCGCTGCTGATTCGCAATGCTATTCCCAACTTTCAGCCGCCTGTTAACGGTAACGACCTTGCGGGTTTATCCCTAGAGCCTGAGATTGAATCAAGGTTGGTGGTAGGCAAGGACTGGCAAATAGAGCACGGTCCATTTGATGAACAGCGATTCCAAAGTCTACCCGAGAAAGACTGGACCTTATTAGTACAGGCGGTGGATCTTTGGCTGCCAGAAGTTTCAGATATTCTAAATCATTTTGGTTTTCTACCGCGCTGGCGTATCGACGATATTATGGTAAGTTACGCGGTCGATGGCGGCAATGTTGGCCCGCATTTTGATAATTATGATGTTTTCTTGCTTCAGGGTGAGGGTCAGCGGGAATGGTCTGTAGGTGGCCGCTGTGACCATAATAGCGCCCTATTACCCCACGAAAATTTGCGTATTCTTGCCAACGAAAAGTTTACAGAAAAGTGGACGCTTAATTGCGGTGATATGCTGTATCTACCCCCAAAGTTTAGCCACTATGGTGTGGCAATAGGAGAATGCACCACCTACTCCATTGGTTTTCGTGCGCCTACTGTCACCGAGATGTTGGATGACTTAACTACCGAGTTAATCAGTAAGGACGATAATAGTAATGATGTGCTTACCGACCCCCTACTCACCCCAGAAATGGCAACACAGCCCATTTCTAGTGAATATTTAGAGCAAATTAGATCTTTACTTAATAAAACCCTTGATGATGATGAGTTGCTACTTAATTGGTTTGCCCAATTTATGACACAACCAAAATATCCAGAGCTTATTGATGAGACTGGCGAGCACCGAGAGGCTTGCATAAGCGCCCATACAGGCGCTATTAAAAACTATTGCAATAGCGTACCTAAGCGGTAGGTAAAATTTCAAATTAATATATTTTAGTTAATTATCGTATAAGTGAAAATCATAATTATTTATAGCTGTATAAATAAAAATAAGTAAATTTTAATGATTTTGTGAA
>JAYQEC010000058.1:0-6692 GCA_038138645.1 Porticoccaceae bacterium
AAAAATCTTGAGGTACTAGGTACCGCTTGGTATCAGGCAAAAGATCTCAACCTAGCTCTTAGCGCGCTTGATGAGGCTTCAAAAGTTAGTGACTCAGGTGAGATTCAGTCGCGTATGGCGGGAATTTATCTTGATTTAGGTAAAGATAAGCAAGCCTATCAGGCTGCTTTGAAAGCTGCAGATAAGGGTAATGTAAAGCGACCAAGCTCGAATTATCTCATTATGGGCAATGCGTTGGTTAATATGCACTGCTACAAAGATGCGATTGGTGCATTCCAAAAGGCTCTTAAGGTTGCAGAAGATGAAAAGGAAAAACGTTTCCCTAAGCAGTGGATAAAATATGCTGATGTTGAAGGAACGCGTTTGGGTAAGCTTAGAGATCTTGGTGCTGAGGTTCCAAGCTGTAGAAAGTAATTGCCCATAAAAGAATACAAAAAAGCCCGGTTTTTACCGGGCTTTTTTGTACGTAAATGATTAGTAACTTGTTAGAGCTGAGAAAGGTCTCGAACTGCCCCTTTGTCTGCGCTAGTGGCAAGTTTGGCATAGGCCTTGAGTGCTGCAGATACCTTTCTAGGTCGTGCCTCCTTGGGTTGCCAGCCGATTTTATCTTGTTCCGCACGACGCTTGGCAAGCTCTTCATCTGAGACCAACACATCAATGGTACGGTTAGGGATATCAATACGAATGGTATCGCCCTGTTTTACAAGTCCGATGGTGCCACCAGCGCCAGCTTCTGGAGAGACATGACCAATGGACAATCCAGAGGTTCCACCTGAAAAGCGACCATCCGTTATCAGGGCACAGGCTTTACCAAGGTTTTTGGATTTTATATAACTGGTTGGGTAAAGCATTTCTTGCATACCCGGCCCGCCTCTTGGACCCTCATAGCGAACAATAACCACATCACCGGCTTTAACTTCATCATTGAGAATACTAGCAACCGCCTCATCCTGACTTTCAGTAATAAATGCCGGACCCTCAAACACTAGAATAGATTCATCTACGCCTGAAGTTTTAACCACGCAGCCATCCTCAGCTAGATTGCCCGTCAGAACAGCTAGACCGCCCTCGGTGCTAAATGCATTTTCTAAATTGCGAATACAGCCATTGGCACGATCAGCGTCTAGAGAAGGCCAGCGAGTTGCTTGACTAAATGCAGTCTGTGTTGGAATGCCTGCTGGGCCCGCCTTATAAAAAGTTTTTACTTCTTCACTGACATGACCACTAACAATATCCCACTTATCGAATGCTTCTGCTAATGATTTTGAATGCACTGTGGGTAGTTCGTTGTGAATTAGGCCTGCGCGATCAAGTTCGGCTAGGATACCCATAATGCCACCCGCTCTATGGACGTCCTCAATATGATATTCAGGCGTGTTCGGTGCTACCTTGCACAGCTGAGGCACCTTTCGAGAAAGTTCATCGATATTCGACATATCAAAATCAATGCCCGCTTCTTGAACCGCTGCTAGCAAGTGCAAAATAGTATTGGTTGACCCTCCCATGCATATATCGAGGGTCATAGCATTTTCGAAAGCTTTAAAGTTAGCAATAGATCTTGGCAAAACAGATTCATCATCCTGTTCGTAATATCGCTTAGCCATTGAAACAATAGTGCGGCCAGCTTCTTCAAATAAACCCTTTCGATCAGCATGAGTGGCTAACGTTGTACCATTTCCAGGAAGCGATAAACCCAAGGCTTCAGTCAGGCAGTTCATGGAGTTTGCTGTAAACATACCAGAGCAAGAGCCACAGGTTGGACAGGCTGAACGTTCGTATTCAGCAACCTTTTCATCGCTGGCAGTATCATCGGCAGCGATTACCATTGCATCCACAAGGTCTAGATTATGATCTGCTAATTTAGTTTTTCCCGCTTCCATTGGGCCGCCGGACACAAAAATAACTGGGATATTAAGGCGCATAGCGGCCATTAACATGCCTGGAGTGATCTTGTCGCAGTTAGAGATACAAACTAAAGCATCAGCACAGTGAGCATTCACCATATACTCTACTGAGTCGGCAATAACATCCCGTGAAGGCAAGGAATACAGCATGCCATCATGACCCATAGCAATGCCGTCATCTACGGCGATAGTATGAAACTCGCGAGCAATACCGCCAGCTTTAGCAATTTCACCAGCTACTAAGTCGCCCATATCTTTCAAGTGCACATGACCGGGCACAAACTGGGTATAGGAATTAGCGATGGCGATCATTGGTTTATTAAAGTCGTCATCTTTCATACCAGTAGCGCGCCAAAGGGCTCTGGCGCCAGCCATATTGCGACCCTGCGTGGTGGTATGTGAACGGTACTTAGGCATTGGTTATCTCTTTTATAGTTAGGTTTAAAAGCTTTAGCTTAAATTTTACTACAGTCGATCAATTTATCGCTAAAGGATTTTGCTAAAAATTCGTGAATTTCGCTGATAGTTGTACAACGACTGTTTATCTTTGGGTAAATCACTTAATTTGGCTTCTACAAAACCTTTCTCTAAAAACCAATGAGCGGTTTGGGTGGTCAGCACAAAAATTTTGGTCATTCCAGCCTTAAGTGCGTCTGCCTCCATTCGTTGCAGTAACCTTGTTGCTATACCCTGATTAAGAAATTCTGGATTAGTCGCCATGCAAGCGATCTCACCCTGAGTTGAGTCAGTGGTTGGATAAAGTGCAGCACAGCCTAATAAATCACCCTCAGGGTGAAGTACTAGGGTGAATCTTGAGATTTCAGTTTCGAGTAGTTCTCTAGAACGTTTTACCAACACTTGTTGCTCTTCTAGCGGCATGATTAAGTCTAAGATACCACCCACATCATCGATGGCTGCCGTCCTAATCACTTCAGAATGATCCTGCATAACTAAGGTGCCGCTACCATCTCGGGTAAATAGCTCGGTGAGTAGAGCGCCATCTTCAGTGCAGCTGACTAGGTGCACGCGGCTAACTCCCTCACTGCATGCACTGCAAGCAGTCTCCAAAAGTTTATTTTGAGCGGCATTGTTACTTTTTGCCTGCAGGGCTTTAGCCTCTGGCACTGATAAGCTTCTCAGAAGATTTTTATCGTCTAAAATACCTGATACTTCAGTGACTAAGATTAGCTTTTCAGCATTTATCGCGATTGCTGTTTTAGCTGCAACCTCTTGGTAGCTTAAATTAAAAGCTTCTCCAGTGGGTGAAAAACCGATTGGAGAAAGCAATACTAGGCCGCCTATCTGAAGCTGTTGTTGAATTGACTCTGCATCAATCCCTCGAACTTCACCGGTATGCTGAAAATCAACACCGTTTAGGATGCCCATGGGTTTGGCAGTAATAAAGTTTCCACCAACGGCTTTAACCTGAGCGCCGTGCATAGGGGAGTTAGGTAGACCAGTGGATAATTCGGCTTCGATTTGCCAGCGCGTGCTGCCCAATGCCTCTTTAACCGATTGCATCGCAATACTGTCAGTAATTCGCAACTGATGATGAAATTGACTGTTTTCACCAGCCTTAGCCATATGCTGATCAATTTGTGGGCGAGCGCCATGAACCAACACGATGCGGATACCCAAGCTTTGCAATAGAGCTATATCGTGAATAGTGCGATGAAAGTTGGCATGGGCAACCGTATCGCCATCAAGGGCAATCACAAAAGTTTTGCCCCTGTGTTTGTGGATATAGGGCGATGTTTGGCGGAAGAAGTCCACATAGCTATCTGAATTCATGGCGCGATTATATTGTTTTTAGACGCTTAGCAACAGTATTCAATGCTCTAGGCCTGCTGCATTAGTCTTTTTTAACAAATTCATCGTTATTCAGCTGAATTACGCATGCTATGATTAGCGCAAATCATACGCAAAAATTTTGAGCATTTTGAATCAGCATTATGAGCCATTTATTAATACAACAATCCTACCAAGCAAAACTTGAACTCTTTGTTGAGAATACAGCGGCAGGGGATTGGATAAATGATCAAATAGCTAAAGCTGAATTTGCCCAGCAAATTGAGCGTGCATGGGGATGCAGTGATTTTTCTGCAGATCAGGCAATAGCAGACCCTCAGGGGTTTCGTCAGCTGGTTGAGAGCGGTGATCTTGAACGAAGCTATTCAAAGACCTCATTGCTAAAATCACTACAACAGAAAATTTCTGTTTTACCTGAAAATGATGAGAAAGCTCTAGGCCAGCAACTAAGACTTTTTCGGCGACGAGAAATGCAGCGCATCATATGGCGCGATCTCAATCGGTTAGCGGATGTAATCGAAACTACCCGAGATGTAACACTTTTGGCTGAAGCCTGTATTAATGTTGCATTGGATTATCTGCATCCAATGGTTGCTAAGGATTTTGGAAAACCAAGGGATAGTGATGGCAAAGAGCAAAAGCTGCTGGTGATTGCCATGGGCAAAATGGGCGGCGGCGAACTGAATCTTTCCTCAGATATCGATCTTATTTTTGCCTATCCAGAGGCAGGTGAAACTGAGGGAGCAAAACGCTCTGTATCCAATCAACAGTTTTTTGAACGGCTAGGGCAAAAACTCATTGCCTCGCTTGATCCGCAGACAGTTGATGGTTTTGTATTCCGCGTTGATATGCGCTTGCGCCCCTATGGTCAAAGTGGGCCGCTAGTGCAAAATTTTTCTGCCTTAGAAGATTACTACACCACTCAGGGTCGCGGTTGGGAGCGTTTTGCTATGGTTAAGGCTAGGGTGGTGACCGGCGATAAAGAGGCTATCGCAAGGCTTGAAGAAATACTTAATCCCTTTGTCTATCGTCGTTACCTCGATTATGGCGCGATTGAAGCGCTTCGGGATCTAAAGCGCAGAATAAATCTCGAGGTTGCCCGCAAAGGTATGCATGACAATATTAAACTTGGACAGGGTGGGATTAGAGAGCTTGAATTTATAGTACAAAGTTTTCAACTAATTCGGGGCGGCCGATTGCAAGGTTTGCAGGTCCAGTCATTCCATCAGGCGCTAGAGCAGATTGCGGCGGAGGGTTTATTGGAGCAAGAGGATAAGGCACTTTTGTCCCATGCCTACCAGTTTTTACGCAATACAGAGCATGTGCTACAGGCAATCGACGATAAGCAAACACAACAGTTACCCGTGGATGAGTTGGCGCAAATTCGTGTGGCTTCAGTGCTGGGAGAATCGAGTTGGGATAGCTTTTTAGCTCAGTTAGACAGTCATAGAGAAAATGTTCATCGCTGTTTTAGCAATATGATTGCTGATGATGAAGTGGCTGGATCAGATCAACAACGGTATGCTGAGCCGCAATGGCAGCCAGAGATGAATTCAGATGAAAGCCTCCAGGTTTTACAAAAGCTAAATTATCAGCAACCACAAACTATTGTTGAAACCCTAGAGAAATTTTATCAAAGTCGTGCAGTTGTTAGCTTGGCATCTGTACCAAGGGCGCGCCTAGACGCACTGATGCCAGAGGCCTTAAGGGTATGTGCTGCTCTGGATGAGCCAAATCGTACCTTTGACTTGGTTTTTAACTTAATTCAAGCCGTGCTCCGACGAAGCGTATACCTGACGCTATTAATTGAAAATACTCAAGCTCTAGAACAGTTAGCGTTATTGTGTCAGCGAAGCACCTGGATAGCTGACCAGTTAACGGCTTTTCCCGATTTGCTTGATGAGCTTTTGGATTCAAGAAACTTATTCGCCACACAAACCAAAAGCGACTTATATGATCTACTGCGTCAGCAAACCTTGCGCATAGACACCCAAGATCAAGAACAGCAAATGGAAGTTATTCGCTATTTTGTTCGTGCCTGTAATTTGCGTATTGCTGCCAGTGAAATTACGGGCCGCCTAACCCTAATGGAAGCCAGTGATCAGCTGACATGGACTGCTGAGGTGGTAGTAGATCATGTGGCTAATGTTGCCTGGGATCAAATGGCGGCTAAATATGGCACGCCAGCACCAATAGTGGATAAGACCTATGACGGCGCAACTCCCGGTTTTATTGTGGTTGCCTATGGAAAGGTTGGCGGCTTAGAGATGGGGTATAAATCTGATTTAGATCTGGTCTTTTTACATGATAATTTGTCCGGTGAAACCACGGGCGGTCCTAGGTCAGTTGATAGCTCTACATTTTTTGCTCGTCTGGGTCAGCGAATTATCCATCTATTATCAACATCAACGCATGCAGGTATGGCGTATGAAATTGATATGCGACTTAGACCTTCCGGTAATTCGGGTATGTTGGTGTCCAGTCTGAGTTCATTTGAAAAGTATCAGCAACAGAATGCATGGACTTGGGAGCATCAAGCATTAGTTCGTTCGAGAGTGATAGCCGGTGATAAAATAACCGCTCAAAGTTTTAATGCCATAAGAATTAATCAGTTACGCAAAAAAAGAAATATCGAAAAATTGCGCGATGATGTGGCCGAAATGCGTATTAAAATGCGCAAACATCTGGATAAAAGCACAAAAGATGACAAATACTGCCTAAAGCAGGCATCTGGAGGTATCGTCGATATTGAATTTATGGTTCAATTTGCGGTCTTAGCTTGGTCCCATAAATCTGAACAATTAGTTCAGTGGACAGACACCGTTCGATTGTTAGAAACCATGTCGAATTCAGGTGTTATGAGTGAACAGCAGGCTCAGCAATTAATAGAAGCCTATAAGATATATCGCTCGGCAGCCCATGAATTGCAATTGCAAAATCAGCCTGCTGAGGTATTGTTGTCAGAATTTACTGAGCAGC
>JAYQEC010000059.1:0-6490 GCA_038138645.1 Porticoccaceae bacterium
AAAAATATCCTAATGATAGGCCCAACCGGCGTGGGTAAAACTGAAATTGCTCGCCGCTTGGCACGCCTTGCTAATGCGCCTTTTGTAAAGGTCGAGGCTACCAAGTTTACTGAGGTCGGCTATGTGGGTAAGGATGTGGAATCAATTATCCGCGACCTGGTTGAAACCGCGGTTAAACAGAGTCGCGAACAGGAAATTGCTAAAGTTGAGCAACGCGCTGTGGACGCTGCCGAAGAACGCATTCTAGATGCCCTATTAACGCCTGCGCGAGGCTCTGAATCTGAGGCGGAACGCGACTCCTCGACACGCCAAGTTTTCCGCAAGAAACTACGAGAGGGTTCCTTAGATGATAAGGAAATTGAAATTGAGCTAAGCAAAATTACCGCAGGCGTTGAGATTATGGCGCCTCCTGGTATGGAAGAGATGACTTCCCAACTGCAGAATATGTTCAGCAATATGAATAAAGGCGAAAAGGCTACTCGCAAAATTACCGTAGCTGAAGCCATGAGGCAGCTTAAGGATGAAGAGGCATCTAAACTCATTAATGAAGAAGAAATCAAAACTAGTGCGGTAGAAGCTGCAGAGCAAAATGGTATTGTATTCCTCGACGAAATTGACAAGGTCTGTCGCCGAGGCGAAGCCGGTGGCGCCGATGTATCTCGCGAGGGGGTTCAACGCGATCTTCTTCCACTGATTGAAGGAAGTACGGTATCAACCAAATATGGCATGATTAAAACCGACCATATTTTGTTTATTGCCTCGGGTGCTTTCCACCTTTCAAAGCCCTCTGATTTAATTCCTGAACTTCAGGGTCGTTTACCTATTCGCGTTGAGCTTAACTCTTTGGTTGTAGATGATCTTGAACGTATCCTAACCGAGCCTAAGGCTTCACTAACCAAGCAATACTGCGCTCTAATGGAGACTGAAAACCTCAAAGTTAAGTTTAAGGATGAGGGTGTGCGTCGAATTGCTGAATTGGCTTTTGAGGTCAATGAAGGCACGGAAAATATTGGCGCTCGTCGTTTGCATACTATTTTGGAACGCTTGCTTGAGGAGATTTCTTTTGAGGCTTCAGATATAGGGGCTAAAGGGGAAACCGTTGTTATTGATAAAGCTTTTGTGGATCAACATCTTAGTGAATTAGCGCAGGATGAAGATCTATCGCGCTTTATTTTGTAATTAGGCGGATTATGTCGATTCCAAGCCGTGTAGTTATCCCAGAATCCAAGGATGCTTTAATGCTCAGTTACAGCAATGGGCAGGAATATATCCTGCCCGCAGAGTATTTACGTGTCTATTCGCCGAGTGCCGAGGTTCGCGGTCATGGTGAGGGCAATGAGACTCTACAATTTGGCAAGCGCTTGGTAACCATAAACAGCTTAGAAAAGTCGGGAAACTATGCTCTGCAAATTGAGTTTAGCGATGGTCATGATTCTGGCATTTACAGCTGGGAATATCTCCAAGCCCTCGCAGAGGGTTATGAAGAAAAATGGGCGAACTATCTTAAGAAACTTCATAATGCTGGACTCAGCCGCGACCTTGATGCACAAGTTATTAAACTAATGTAAACCAAAATTAGAGCTTTCTAACTAATTACAACCGTATCTATAGTCTTGGATACCCTATTGGCTCAACTCTCGCTACAATAGCTGCCCAACTTAAAGGAATTCTAGGCAAATGTCTGATAAAACCACCCATTTTGGTTACAAACAGGTCAACGTTGAGGAAAAAGCCGGCAAAGTTGCCGAGGTTTTTCACTCAGTGGCTGGCAACTATGATTTGATGAATGATTTGATGTCTGGTGGCATTCATCGTCTTTGGAAACGAGTAACCATAGAAATGTCAGGCGTTCGCCCCGGTCATACCGTATTGGATATCGCAGGTGGAACCGGCGACCTTGCCGCTAAATTTTCCAGAATTGTGGGCCCAGAAGGCACGGTGGTTCTGGCGGATATCAATGATTCTATGCTTAAAGTGGGTCGCGATAGACTGGTTGATCGCGGCATTACCGACAATGTGCGCTTTTCTCAGGCTGACGCCCAATATCTGCCCTTTCCAGATAATACCTTTGATGTGATTACTATTGCCTTTGGTCTTCGCAATGTCACTGATAAAGATATGGCGTTGCGTTCTATGCTCAGAGTTTTAAAACCTGGGGGTAAGCTACTGGTTCTTGAGTTTTCAAAACCACCTAACAGCCTGCTTTCTAAAATTTATGATGGCTATTCATTTAGTATTTTGCCAAAACTTGGCAAATTGTTTGCCAATGATGCGGATAGCTATCAATATTTGGCTGAATCTATTCGCATGCACCCCGATCAAGAGACCCTAATGGGTATGATGGACAGTGCCGGCTTTGCCAATACTGATTATCACAATATGACGGGTGGAATTGTCGCTCTGCATCGCGGAGTAAAGCCTTAGTGATATTTAGCACATTGCAAGCAGGCGCATTAAGCGGCCTAGAGCTGGCCATTAACAGCGCCCTAAAATATGACCCTGCCACTTTGCGAGAGCTATCAACGCTCGAAGGACAGGTATTGTTGGTAGATTGCACCTCTCCGGCTATGCGAATCGCGATTCAAATCAGCCAACAACAAATTACTCTACATTCAGGCTGGGAAGACGAAGCTGCCATCACCCTTCAGGGATCGTTAATAGCACTGGCTAAAATGGCGGCAAATGCCTCCGACACTAGCTCCTTTGCAGGCACTGGGGTTCAGCTTTCCGGCAATCTTGAAACCCTGCATAAACTGCATAAAATTTTGTCTCAATTAGATATTGATTGGGAAGGCGCACTGGCGGATATTATTGGCGATGTTCCCGCTTATATGATTGGCTCGGCGTTGCGAAAATCTGCAGATATTGCCAAGCAAAACAAGCAAAGGGTGGCCTCCGCACTGACTGAAGTTGCCCAAGAAGAGCTTCAAATAGTGCCCAGTCGCAATGGCTTTGAGCAGTTTAAAAAAGAAGTGCGTGAAATGGCTTCTGATACTGATCGACTGATGGCTAGAGCCAATTTACTTCGGCAGCAAATTGATCAGATGCTAAATGGGCAGACCAAACCATGAGCCAGTTACGACGCCTTGCTAAAATTTATTATGTGGTCGGTAAATATCAACTGGATAACCTGATCGATAAACGCCGTTTACCCCTAACGCTTCGAGCGGCGTTAGTACCCAGTAAATTATTCAGCAATAGTAAACTTTCCCGTGGCGAACGCCTGCGCTGTGCGCTTGAAGAGTTAGGACCTATTTTTATTAAATTTGGCCAACTCCTCTCAACCAGACCCGACCTTGTGGCTCCAGATATCTGTGCTGAAATTAAGCACTTACAGGATAATGTAGCCCCCTTTTCTTCTAGGGTTTTCACCGCCAGCGTTGAGACTGCGCTCGATGGAAAGGTAGAAGATATTTTTGCTGAATTTGATCAAAAACCACTGGCTACTGCCTCTATTGCACAGGTGCACAAGGCAAGCTTAAAAGATGGCACTGAGGTGGTGGTTAAATCTATAAGACCCAATATTGAAAAAACTATTAGCCGCGATATTGCACTGCTTTATAGCATCGCTAAATTAATTGCCAAGTACAGTATTGATGGTCCGCGCCTTAAACCGGTTGAAGTGGTTAATGATTATGAAAAAGTGATTTATGGGGAGTTAAATCTTCAAGCTGAAGGAGCTAATGCCTCTTTGCTAAAGCATAACTTTGAACATTCGCCCTTATTGCATGTGCCGCAAATTTATTGGCCCTATTCTAACCAGAATGTATTGGTGATGGAGCGCATCAGCGGTATTCCGGTGACTAATATTGATGATCTAAAAGCCGCTGGGGTTAATTTTAAAGCCCTTGCAGAACGCGGCGTAGAAATATTCTTTACCCAGGTATTTGATCACAACTTCTTTCATGCCGATATGCATCCAGGCAATATTTTTGTGGATGCTTCAAATCCAGAAAAACCCCGCTATATCGCCATAGATTGCGCCATAATGGGATCCTTAACCCGTGAGGATCAGTTTTATATGGCGCGCAATTTACTGGCCATATTTAAACGCGATTACACACAGGTTGCTGAATTGCATGTGCGCTCAGGCTGGGTACCCAAAGATACCTCAATAGCGGAATTTACAACGGCTATTCGCGCCGTATGCGAACCTATTTTTGAAAGACCTCTTGGCGAGATTTCATTGGGGCATATGCTAGTCAGTCTGTTTAGCACTGCTAGACAATTTAATATGGAAGTACAGCCTTCGTTAGTTCTATTGCAAAAGACCCTACTCAATATCGAGGGCTTAGGTCGCCAGCTATATCCAGAGTTGGATCTTTGGGCTACGGCTCAGCCCTATCTAGAAAAATGGCTAAAAGACCGTTATTCACCCAAAGCCATACTTAAACAATTTAAAAATGATTTGCCCGATCTTCTGGAAAAATTACCACAGGTACCACCTATGCTATTTCAGGCACTAGAAAATCTGCAAACACCGTCCAATAAACAATCACCGTCATCTGTACCGCCAGTCAAATCAAGAAAATTGCATTCTGCGGGCGCAGTCATTGCCGGTCTTGGACTCGGGTTATTAGCGACTCAATGGCTCTCATTAGCCTCTTCAACACTTATTATTGGCTCGATAGTCACGGCAACGGGCATGCTATTAATGCTATTGCGTTAAGCACATCGCTTTACATCGACTCTACGACTGCCATAATGGCTGATTATTGAACTAATTGAATCAGATGGAGAACTGGTTTGAGTAATTTTCTCGACAAAATAACTTGGAATAGCGATGGACTTGTTCCAGCCATAGCACAGGACCATAAAACGGGAAGAATCCTGATGATGGCTTGGATGAATGCTGAATCCTTAAGCCTTACCGTAGAAGAAAACCGGGCTATTTACTGGTCGCGCTCTCGACAAAAACTATGGCGCAAAGGCGAAGAATCGGGGCATGTTCAACATATCAAAGAGATCCGCCTCGACTGCGATAGCGATGTTATTATATTAACCGTGGATCAGGTGGGTGGTATCGCCTGTCACACAGGTCGAGAATCGTGCTTTTATTTTGTTCTTGAAGAGGGTGAATGGAAGAGCGTTGACCCGGTATTAAAGAATCAAAAGGATATCTATTCATGAGTGATGCGATATTAAAACAGCTCGCTGAGGTGCTCGAACAACGCAAACAGTCGTCTGCAGATGACTCCTACGTGGCAAGTCTTTACCAAAAAGGTCTAAATAAGATTCTAGAAAAGGTCGGTGAAGAATCCGTAGAAACCATCTTGGCGGCGCGAGACGCTGAACAAACTGGCGATAACAGTAAAGTGGTCTATGAAACCGCTGACTTATGGTTTCACAGCTTAGTGATGTTGTCGCATTTGGATATTGACGTTGATGAAATTCTTAAAGAGCTTGAAAGGCGCTTTGGCCTGTCGGGTCTTGAAGAAAAAGCTAATAGATAAAAGGTAACCTAATTATGGGATTTGGTTGGCAAGAATTATTAATTGTACTGGTTATAGTGGCGCTTATTTTTGGCACCAAAAAACTGCGCAATATAGGCTCAGATCTGGGCGGCGCCGTTAAGGGGTTTAAAGACTCGGTTAACGATGCCAAAGATGATGATAAAAAAGATAGCTAACAATCAAACCTGCTAGTTCATTATGTTTGATATTGGTTTTCTTGAACTATTGGTGATAGCCCTTATTACATTGGTTGTAATGGGGCCTGAACGCCTGCCTGAGGCCATTAGAACCATTAGCCTATGGCTTGGTCGTCTAAAACAGCTATTGGCTAAAACACGCCAAGACATCGAGAATGAAGTGGGCATGGATGATATCCGCCATCAACTGCATAACGAGCAAGTACTAAAAGATTTGGGCGAGCAAAAAGAGCAGCTTGAACAATCCTTAGAAAATCACAAAACAGGTCAACCTTAAATGACCGATTCACAGGCAACAGCTAATCAGCCATTGATGGCACACCTTTTAGAGCTTCGCAATCGGTTATTGCGGGTTTTTGTTGTGGTGCTTGTGGTGTTCGCCGCTCTATTTCCCTTTAGCGAATCGCTTTACCTGTATATTTCGGAACCTCTTAGAACCTTTTTACCCAGCACATCGACCATGATTGCTACCGAGGTAACCTCGCCATTTTTAACTCCCTTTAAACTGGCACTGGTATCCGCAATATTTTTAAGTATGCCCTATATTCTTTATCAGTTATGGGCCTTTGTAGCGCCGGCACTGTATAAGCAAGAAAAGAAAATTGCTCTGCCACTATTTTGCGCCAGTGTAATTTTATTTTATACCGGCATGGCCTTTGCCTACTACCTGGTATTCCCACTGGTATTTTTGTTCTTTACCAGCGTGGCGCCGGAAGGCATCAGTGTGATGCCAGATATTCGCGCCTATTTGGACTTTGTATTAAAGTTATTTATGGCCTTTGGCCTAAGTTTTCAAATACCCATTGCCGTGGTTATTTTATCTTGGCTGGGAACAGTAGA
>JAYQEC010000060.1:0-6328 GCA_038138645.1 Porticoccaceae bacterium
AAAACCCTGTTCTTTAAGGAATGCGGTGGATTTTTCACAGCGTATGCCGCCAGTGCAGAACATAGCGACCTTTTTATTGGTATTTGGATCTAGATTTTCCTTAGACCACTTTGGGAATTCCCTAAAAGTTGTGGTCTTGGGGTCTATAGCGTTCTTAAAAGTACCAATTTTCACCTCGTAATCATTGCGAGTATCTACCAGTACGACATCGGGATCTGAAATCAATGCATTCCAATCCTCTGGCTGAACATAGGTGCCTACCGTTTCTTTGGGGTCGATACCCTCAACCCCCATAGTGACAATTTCTTTCTTAAGCTTAACTTTGGTTCGATAAAAAGGAATTTTGCTGTCATAGGACTCTTTACTATCAATATTTTCAAGACCGGGTTGCTCGTCAAGCCAAGCCAGTAATTTATCTATGCCTTCTCGTGTGCTAGAAACAGTGCCATTAATCCCTTCGGCGGCCAGCAAAAGCGTGCCAAAGATTTGGTTATCATTCATCACATCTAAAAGCGGTTGGCGCAGTGATTCAAAGTGGGGGAGCGCCACGAATTTATACATGGCACAGGTGACGTATTGAGTAGGCATAGTAGGCCCCTAAAAAGTTGTTCAGCTAAACCAGAGCGTAAATCTGGCGCGAATAATTTTGTTTAATTTAAAGCCCAGTTATTGTAACAAAAGCAATCGGTAATAATCATTAGGCGATATCATATTTTGTCGATTATGGCGGTAATAATTATTAAATAGATTAATAATTACAATAATTTATAATAATTACTTAATGTATTATATATTATATAGCCCAGGTCGATTTAAGCTGTTTAACTTCCTGTAAGCCCTCTGGTTGACTAAAACTCATGAGTCATAGTTTTTAATTTACGGGCTTAACTTATAAGCATTATTCTAGGCTAATTACTCGTGGAGTGGTCGCCAAAAGGATAAGCCCTAATGACAATATATAAGGTCCCCCAGCAAGAATTAACGTTTATTCTTGAGCATCTAGTGAATTATTCAGAGCTTTGCAGAATGCCGGGTTTTGAGGATGCCAGTGAAGATATGGTGGCCGCTATTCTTCCTGAAGCAGCAAAGTTCTTTGAGCAGGTGGTAGCACCTACCAATTGGCCCTCCAATACTCAGCCGGCTTATTTGCAAAATAATCAGGTTATCACCTCGCCAGCACTGGATGGTGTCTATCAGCAAATGGTTGAAGCAGGTTGGTGTTCTTTAAGCGGTGCTACAGAGTTTGGCGGCGCCGGTTTTCCTGTGGTGATAGATGCGGTGGTGCAAGAGATGCTGCAATCCGCCAATGTGGGTTTTAGTCTATTGCCCACATTAACGCGCGGTGTTATTCATGCGCTAAATCTTTATGGCTCAGATCAGCAAAAGCAGCGCTATCTTCAGCAGCTGATTTCCGGTAATTGGTCGGGAACAATGAATCTGACTGAACCACAGGCAGGCAGCGATTTATCGGCGGTGAAAACCAAAGCAGTGCCCTCGGGTGATCACTATCTAATTAGCGGGCAAAAAATCTATATTACCTGGGGCGACCATGAACAGGCAGAGAATATTATTCATTTAGTTTTAGCCCGGTTACCAGACGCGCCTGAGGGTAATCAGGGTATCTCCTTGTTTCTAGTACCTAAATACCTTATCAATGAAGATGGCAGTATTGGTGAGCGCAATGATGTTAAAGCAGTGGGAGTTGAACACAAATTAGGTATTCATAGTAGCCCAACCTGTACCCTAGCTTTTGGCGATAACGGCGGGGCTATAGGCTATTTGGTTGGCCCTCTTAATCAGGGGCTTATGTGTATGTTCAGCATGATGAACCATGCGCGTTTAGCGGTTGGGCATCAGGGCGTTTCCGTGGGTGAGCGCGCCTATCAGCAGGCACTCGACTATGCCAGTCAACGAGTGCAGGGCGCGGTTCAGGGTGTCGAGGGTAGAGCACCCATTATTCATCATCCAGATGTAAAGCGTATGTTATTGCAAATGCGTGCTCTTACTGAGGCGGGAAGAGCTATGTCTCTAGCGACAATGGCGGCCGAGGATATCTCCACCCATCATCCGCAGTCGGAGGTTAGATCAAGAAATGCATTACGCGTTGAGGTAATGACTCCATTAATAAAAGGTTGGTGTACAGAAATGGCAATGGAGACCACATCCCTAGGTGTTCAGGTGCATGGTGGTATGGGCTTTATTGAAGAAACTGGCGCTGCACAGCATATGCGCGATGCACGTATATTGCCGATCTATGAGGGTACCAATGGTATTCAGGCCTTGGATTTTATTGGTCGTAAATGTTTGCGTGATCAGGGCGAGGGAATAAGACAGCTATTAGCTGATATGAGTCAAACTATTGAAAGTAAAACTCATCAAGCAGAGCCATCTAATTCGCTAATAGCTGGATTGCAGATGGCGCTTGGTCAGTGTCAAACTGCACTTGATCATGTGCTTAAACAAAAACAAAAAGCTCCCTTTGTGGCCTATCAATTTATGATGCTGTTTGGCAATTCAGTCGCCTATTGGCAGCTAGTTATTCTTGCCTGTGCTGCCGCTGAAAAAATACAGTCAGGGGATAAAGATAGCTTTCTTCAGCAAAAATTGGCCACCGCGCAGTTTTACAGGACTCAAATACTACCGCGAAATCAGGCTCATCTAGATGCAATTTTGGCAGATGCGGAATTTGTAGATGATTTGATATTGAGTTAGCTATTGCTTAAAACAAAGCCTACAACCGTGGCTACCGTGGCAATAAATAACAGGGTAAAAACAATACCGCCAACAATAAATGTTAGCGGATTGCCCTGTTCAAAATCTCGGGTTCGATTTTTATCGCTCTGAACCCCAATGCCAGCGGCTAAAATACTTTTTACCACTGAGATAAGATTGGGTTTTTGCTTGCTCTCGGAGGATTTAGGCATTATTTAATCCAAAATTGGGCTGAGCCAGCGAGCCAGATCATCGATTGGCATAGATTTTCTTTCAGCTAGTGAAGCTAGCTGATCCTTATCAATTTTGCCGGTATTAAAATACTTAGACTCGGGATGCGCAAAATACCATCCGCTTACCGCAGCAGCAGGGGACATAGCAAAGCTATCCGTCAGGGTTAGCCCCGTATTTTCAGTTGCATTAAGCAATTCAAACAATGCGGCCTTTTCAGTATGATCTGGACAGGCAGGGTAGCCAGGCGCCGGACGTATGCCGCGATACTTTTCTTTAATTAGCGCTTCATTATCAAGTGCCTCATCAGCAGCATAGCCCCAGTATTCACGGCGCACTCGTTCATGCAGATGCTCAGCAAAGGCCTCAGCGAGTCGATCAGCCAATGCTTTAACCATAATCGCATTGTAGTCATCTTGTTTGGCTTCATACTGCTCGGCCAGCTCATCTGCTCCAATGCCCGTGGTAACCGCAAACCCGCCAATATAATCTTTAATACCACTATCTTTGGGTGCAATATAGTCAGCTAGAGAGAATAGCTCTTCGCTGGCGCCGGGCTTTTGAATTTGCTGGCGGATATGATGCACAGTTGCTAGTGGTGAATTAGCCGTAGAATCATAGATCTCAATATCATCATGATTGACAGTATTAGCCTCCCACAGGCCAAATACCGCACGGGCTTTTAGGCGCTTATTGTCGATAATATCTTTAAGCAGTACCTGTGCATCATCAAATAGATTTTGCGCAGCTTCACCCACCACTTCATCATTGAGAATCTTGGGGTATTTGCCTACCAGATCCCAAGTAATAAAGAATGGTGTCCAGTCAATATAGGGCACTAAGGCTTCTAGCGGGTAATCATCTAACACCGTTACCCCTAACTGGTTAGGGATATCTGGTGTGTAATCACGCCAATTAAGCTGTGGCTTTTGTTTGACTGCATCCTCATAGGCAAATAATGTGCCGCGCGAGGTGCGATTGGCAGTACGCAATCTCACCGCGTCATAGTCTTTTTGAATCTCTGCAACAAATTCATCACGGCTATCTTGGCTAATCAATTTACTCGCCACGCCAACGGCGCGTGAGGCATCGGAAACATAGATAGCCTGATTGCCCTCATAGGTAGGGGCAATTTTAACCGCTGTATGCGCCTTAGAAGTTGTGGCGCCACCAATTAAAAGCGGCACAGAAAAGCCCTGACGTTGCATTTCCTTGCCCAGATACACCATCTCATCAAGGGAAGGAGTAATCAGTCCTGATAAGCCAATAATATCAACCTGCTCATCCTTAGCTGTTTGCAGGATTTTTTCTGCGGGCACCATCACGCCGAGGTCTATTACCTCATAGTTATTACATTGCAAAACCACGCCCACAATATTTTTACCAATATCATGAACATCGCCTTTAACCGTAGCCATTAGAATTTTGCCGTTACTGCTGGCAGACTCATCTTTTTCAGCTTCAATATAGGGTTGTAAATAGGCAACCGCCTGTTTCATTACTCGCGCTGATTTAACCACCTGAGGCAAAAACATCTTACCCGAGCCAAATAGATCGCCAACAATATTCATACCATCCATTAATGCGCCTTCAATCACATGTAATGGACGTTCTGCTTGCTGTCGAGCTTCCTCGGTATCCTCTTCAATATAGGCAGTAATGCCTTTCACCAACGCATGCTCTAGGCGACGATTAACGCTCTCTTCACGCCAGCTGAGATCCTCAGTTTTTGTTTTTGCTTGACCATCGCCACGGTAATCATCAGCGATAGCCAGTAAATTATCGGTGGCTTGTTCATTGCGATAGAGCACCACATCTTCCACAGTGTCGCGCAAAGCAGGGGGGAGCTCATCATATACAGCCAGCTGACCGGCATTAACAATACCCATGGTTAAGCCTTCACGAATAGCATGGAATAGGAATACCGAATGAATCGCTTCGCGGACAGGATTATTGCCCCTAAAAGAAAAAGACACATTAGAGATGCCGCCAGAAACAAGCGCATGAGGTAAATTTTGTTTGATCCAACCAGTGGCCTCGATAAAGTCCAAGCCATATCGATTATGCTCTTCTATACCCGTAGCTACGGCAAACACATTGGGGTCAAAAATAATATCTTCGGCAGGAAAACCAATTTGGTTAACCAAAATATCATAGCTGCGCTGACATATTTGTTTGCGACGCTCCAGATTGTCAGCCTGACCTTGCTCATCAAAGGCCATTACAACAATAGCGGCACCATGTTGCTTACATAATGTGGCTCGCTCGATAAACTCCTGTTCACCTTCTTTAAGGCTAATAGAGTTGACCACAGCCTTACCCTGAATGCATTTAAGTCCAGCTTCGATCACCTCCCACTTAGAGGAGTCCACCATAATGGGTACCCGCGAAATATCGGGTTCCGAGGCAATAAGATTAAGGAATGTCACCATAGCGGGTATGGCTTCGAGCATGCCTTCATCCATATTGACATCAATAATCTGCGCACCGTTCTCAACCTGTTGCAAAGCAACTTCAAGCGCCTCATCATAATTTTCTTCAAGAATCAGGCGTTTAAATTTGGCAGAGCCAGTTACATTACAGCGCTCACCCACATTCACAAATAATGATTCAGTATCTATGGTAAAGGGCTCTAAACCAGATAGTCTGCACGCAGGCGCTATTTCGGGTATCTGGCGCGGCTTAAGATCGGCAACAGCATTGGCAATAGCTTTGATATGTTCGGGGGTGGTGCCACAGCAACCACCGACAATATTTAGCAGTCCAGATTGCGCAAACTCAGCAATGGTATTTGCCATCGCTTCAGGGCCCAAATCATAGCCGCCAAATTCATTAGGCAGGCCCGCATTGGGGTGGGCCGTAACCAGAGTATCGGCGACATTGGAAATTTCTAATAGGTGAGGGCGTAATTCATCAGGTCCCAACGCACAATTAAGACCAATACTTACAGGTTTACTGTGGCGCACTGAATTCCAGAATGCCTCAGGTGTTTGGCCTGATAGGGTACGCCCGCTGGCATCAGTGATAGTCCCGCTGATCATTATGGGTAGTTCATAGCCCAGTTTTTCATACACTTTCTGCACGGCAAACAATGCCGCCTTGGCGTTAAGCGTATCAAAAACGGTTTCAACCATAATTAAATCACAGCCGCCCTCGATCAATGCCTCGGTAGACTCGCAATAGTTTTCGACCAGTTCATCATAGGTAACATTTCTTGCGCCCGGATCATTAACATCGGGTGAAAGGGAAGCGGTTCGACTGGTAGGGCCCAAGATACCTGCCACAAAACGCGGTCTATCAGGCGTCGAGAATTCATCAGCCGCCTGGCGCGCTAATCTTGCAGATTCGCGATTAATCTCCGCAGATAGCGACTGCATATTGTAGT
>JAYQEC010000061.1:0-6279 GCA_038138645.1 Porticoccaceae bacterium
AGTTTTTTGCTGACAAAATACTCATCTTCTAGAGCAATAATTTCTAGCTTTTTGGCCAATTTAAATAGCGGGTCATTTTCAAGACCAAGTACCTCAAGTACCTCGTTGCAACTTTCGCGCATCACTGTAGCTCGGGGATCATAGTTCTTGTAAACCCGATGACCGAAGCCCATTAGGCGGAATGGGTCATTTTTATCTTTAGCCTTGCGGATATATTCAGCAATATTATCTTCATGACCAATTTCATTGAGCATCACTAGTACGGCTTCGTTGGCACCACCATGAGCAGGCCCCCACAGAGCAGCAATACCCGCAGCAATACAGGAGAATGGGTTAGCACCTGATGAACCTGCTAATCTAACGGTTGATGTTGATGCGTTTTGCTCATGATCAGCGTGAAGAAGAAACAGGCGATCAATTGCCTTGGCAATGGCTGGTTCAATTTTGTAGCTTTCACAGGGTGTACCAAACATCATATGCAAGAAATTCTCAGAATAAGAAAGAGAATTATCGGGGTACATAAATGGTTGACCCATAAAGTGTTTGTGGCACATCGCAGCAATCGTAGGCATTTTTGCAATCAGGCGATGAGCAGAAATTTTTCTGTGTGTTTCATCGGTAATATCCAATGAATCATGATAAAAAGAGGACATTGCTCCCACAATACCGCACATCATTGCCATAGGGTGAGCGTCGTGACGGAACCCGCTGATAAAGTTCTCAATCGAGCGATTAACCATAGTGTGATATTTAATATTGTTTTCGAAATCAGCCTTTTGCTCAGCGTTGGGAAGGTTGCCTTCGAGTAGTAAGTAACAGGTTTCTAAATAATCAGATTTCTCTGCAAGCTGCTCAATAGGGTAGCCTCGATGCAGGAGGATACCTTTGCCTCCATCGATATAAGTGATATCAGACTGACAGGCAGCGGTGGCTGAAAAACCTGGGTCATAGGTGAAATAACCATGCCCTCCAAGGCTGCTTATATCAATGACGTCTTGGCCTTTGGTGCCTTCCAAAATCGGAAGGTCGACGGTCAAATCTCCATCTAAAGAGAGAGTTGCTTTACGGTTGGTCATGCATGATCCTCGAGAAATACTGATGATGTGACTTACTAGCTTTGAGCCACAAACTATAAGTAATTAGATAAAATTGTCAACTTGCTATGTTGATTCTAACCTAAATAATAGCTCATAAAAAGCCAACTTTGACCACATTAAAATTTAAACGATTTAATTTCGATAGGTATCAGGTTAAAAGAAAAATTATTAATTTGAATTTTTTTCTTTAGCGCGGTGGCTTCGATTGAATTCATTCTCTGAACTATCTATAATGCCACGCCGTAAGTAGTGAACGATCTGAATTCTAAGATTGTTCTAGGTTTTCAGCTCTAATCATCGACGATTATTTCTCGCACTTAGAGTCCTATTTAAAGAGTTATTCCATTGTGAAAGCGAAAAGACCCGTTAATTTGGATATTGGTACTATAAAGCTACCGATTACCTCATATGTTTCTATTCTACATCGTGTATCCGGTGTTATTTTATTTTTGGCTGTTGCCCTAATGCTTTGGGTTCTCGATATGAGTCTCGCTTCTGAGCAAAGCTTCCAATCCCTTAAAGAATGCCTATCAAGTCCAATTTCACAGATTGTTGTTTGGTCGGCTTTGGCTGCTTTGGCCTACCATATAGTTGCAGGTATACGGCATCTTATTATGGATCTTGGGGTAGGTGAGGATAACTTCCAAGCAGGTCGCCGTAGTGCATGGCTTGTGGTTGTAGTGGCAGCAATTATTATTGCCAGCCTAACAGGGTGGATATTGCTATGGTGAAATCAGTTACAAGTCTAGGTCGCAGTGGTCTTTCTGACTGGCTACTTCAGCGTGTCTCTGCGCTGGTTATGACAGCCTACATTTTCTTTATGGTGGGTTATTTTATTATCAACCCAAGTCCAAGTTATGAGCAATGGCAGGCTCTTCATAGTTCGCTACTGATGCGTATATTTAGCTTGCTGACTATTTTGTCTATTGCTACCCATGCTTGGATTGGTATGTGGTGTGTATTAACCGACTATATTACTGTTCGTTTGATTGGGCCGAAGGCCACGCCAATTCGTATGTTTTTACAGTTAGCAATGATTGCATTAATTCTTTTTTATGTGGTCTGGGCAATTGATATCCTCTGGGGAATTTAAATAGATGGCAAATATGAAAACAATGAGCTTTGACGCGGTCATCGTTGGCGGCGGTGGCTCTGGTATGCGGGCAGCACTTCAGCTTGCTCAGTCAGGTTATAAAACAGCAGTAATTACAAAGGTTTTCCCCACAAGATCACACACAGTTTCAGCGCAAGGCGGTATTACCTGTGCGATTGCTAGTGATGATCCCAATGATCAGTGGCAGTGGCATATGTATGACACCATTAAGGGTTCAGATTACATTGGCGACCAAGAAGCTATTGAATATATGTGCAAAACCGGTCCAGAGGCGGTTTTTGAATTAGAGCATATGGGACTTCCTTTCTCTCGAAACGACAATGGACGTATTTACCAGCGACCCTTTGGCGGTCAATCTAAAGAATTTGGTGAGGGCGGGCAGGCAGCAAGAACCTGTGCGGCAGCTGACCGAACGGGTCATGCTTTATTGCATACTCTTTACCAAGGTAATTTAAAAAATGAGACAGTATTCCTCAACGAGTGGTTTGCTGTTGATCTAGTAAAGAATTCCGATAATGCGGTTGTCGGCGTAGTAGCAATTAATATCGAAACTGGCGAAACAGTTTATGTTAAGTCAAAAGCCACTGTATTTGCCACTGGTGGTGCCGGGCGTATTTACGCCTCTACCACTAATGCTCATATCTGTACTGGTGATGGTATTGGTATGGCATTGCGTGCTGGCTTCCCAGTTCAGGATATGGAAATGTGGCAATTCCATCCAACCGGTATTCATGGTGCTGGCACTCTGGTCACTGAAGGTTGTCGTGGTGAGGGTGGTTACCTTATTAACAAAGATGGTGAGCGCTTTATGGAGCGTTATGCACCCAATGCCAAAGACTTGGCAGGGCGTGATGTGGTTGCTCGCTCAATGGTTCAGGAAATTCTTGCTGGACGTGGCTGTGGCGAAAATGGTGACCATGTATTCTTAAAGCTCGACCATCTTGGTGAAGAAACGCTAAACGCTAAATTGCCGGGTATTCTCGAGCTGTCTCGTACCTTTGCTCATGCCGATCCGGTGGTTGAGCCAATTCCTGTGGTTCCAACCTGCCACTATATGATGGGTGGTATTCCGACTAATGTCGACGGTCAGGCACTAACCATTGATGATCAGGGCAATGAGCAGGTGATTGATGGCTTTTATGCCTGTGGTGAGGCGGCCTGTGTATCTGTACATGGTGCTAATCGCCTAGGGGGTAATTCACTATTAGATTTGGTGGTATTCGGTCGTGCTTCGGGTCTATTTATTGAGAAGCAGCTTAGAGAAGGTATTGATCTAAAGGATGCGACAGAAGAAGATTTAGACAGAGCAATGCGGGTTCTCAATCGTATAAATGAGTCAAAAGAAGGTGAAAAAGCCTCGGTGCTTCGCGCTGAGCTACAGACAATTATGCAAAATCACTTTGGTGTTTTCCGTCGTGGCGACTTTATGAAAGAGGGTATCGAAAAACTTAAAGCCCTGCGTCCGCGAATTGAAAATGTCCTGTTGACCGATAATAGTAATGCCTTTAATACAGCGCGTATTGAAGCGCTTGAGCTGCAAAACTTATTGGAAGTTGCGGAAGCAACCGCAGTGGCTGCTGAGGGTCGTACTGAAAGTCGAGGAGCTCATGCGCGTGAAGACTTCCAAGAGCGCGATGATGAAAATTGGTTATGTCATTCTATCTACTTCCCGCAAAGCCAATCTATTGCTAAGCGCGATGTAAACTTTACCCCTAAAACCCGTGAGGCCTTTGAGCCAAAAATACGGACCTACTAGGAGAGGATAAGCAGTCGATGTTAGAAGTAAGTATTTACCGTTACAATCCTGAGGTTGATTCCGAACCCTATATGCAAGAGTTCTCTTACGATACTCAAGGGAAGGATGTTATGGTGTTGGATGTGCTTGAAAAACTTAAAGCTGAGGATCCAACTCTGGTGTTCCGCAGATCCTGTCGTGAGGGTGTCTGTGGTTCTGATGGCGTGAATATCTCTGGTAAGAATGGCTTGGCTTGCATTACGCCACTTTCTGAGGTGGTTAAGAATAACAAGCTAGTTATTCGGCCTTTGCCAGGTCTGCCGGTTATTCGTGATCTAGTAATCGATATGAGTCAGTTTTACGCGCAATACGAAAAGATTCAGCCCTATTTGATTAATAACACCCCAGCGCCGGCTATAGAGCGACTCCAGTCTCCAGAAGATAGAGCTAAGCTCGATGGTCTTTATGAATGTATTCTTTGTGCCTGCTGTTCAACAGCTTGCCCATCATTCTGGTGGAATCCAGATAAATTTATTGGTCCATCGGGTCTATTGCAGGCATACAGATTCCTTGCGGATAGTAGAGATACCGGCACTGAGGATCGATTGGCTGGTCTTGACGATCCATTCAGTGTGTTCCGATGCCATGGCATTATGAACTGTGTTCAGGTTTGTCCTAAAGGGCTAAACCCGACTAAGGCTATTGGCCATATCCGTAGTATGCTTCTTAGCAGTGGCGTCTAGTTGTTCTTAAAAGCAATTATCGAAAAAGGGGGCTTTGCCCCCTTTTTTTGTTTAGGGCGGTGTTTTTTTAAAAAGTTTTTGGCGATTGTTGACCTCGTTTTAAAATTAAAAATACAGCGAATTTGCAAAAAGCACCAAGTTGGAACTTTTTTATTTGCAAATCACCAATATGACTCTTTTTTTATCAAAAAAACCTCTAATTATTAGCGAGTTAATACTGGTTGTTTGGCCAATAAAGGTCTAAAATGTGCGCCTTAAATTTACTGGATGCCGATGTAACCCAACGAGGAAATTAGCAATGGCAGATGGCTTAATGGAGCGCTTTTTAAACTCCTCCCACTTTTCTGGTGGAAATGCCGCTTACATAGAAGAACTCTACGAGACCTACTTGCACGAGCCAAATAATGTGCCAGAGGAGTGGAGCCGCTTTTTTGACTCTTTGCCACGCACCAATGGCTCGGTTACACCAGATATTTCCCACGACACTGTCGTTAAGCATTTTGAGCTACTTGGACGTCGTCAAGCTCGCCCAACGCCTGCCCCTGGTTCTGGCGGTATTCATATCGAACATGAGCGTAAGCAGGTTAAGGTCGTTCAGTTAATCAGTTCCTATCGTTTTCGCGGACACCAAAAAGCTAACCTAGATCCACTGGGGATCATGAAGCGTGAGCATGTGCCCGATCTAGATTTGCATTTCCATGGTCTTACCAAGGCTGATTTGGATACCACCTTTCAGTCTGGCCCGCTTTACATGGGTAAAGTGGAAGCTACATTGCGGGAAATTGTGGAAACCCTTGAAGAGACCTACTGTCAGAATTTGGGTGCTGAATTTATGCACATCACCTCATTCGCAGAAAAACAGTGGTTGGCACAGCGTTTTGAGAGCCATAGATCCAAACCTACTTATGGCGATGCTGCCCGTATAGATGTACTCAGCCGTTTAACTGCCGCTGAGGGGCTGGAAAAACATTTGGATTCAAAATATCCAGGGACCAAGCGTTTTGGTCTTGAGGGTGGCGAAAGTCTTATTCCGTTACTTGATTGCTTAATTCATCGTTCAGGTGAATATGGTTGTAAAGAGATTGTAATGGCGATGGCCCATCGAGGCAGACTTAATGTTCTAGTTAATGTGCTGGGTAAAAACCCAACTGAGTTATTTGAAGAATTTGAAGGCAAGCGCATGGTAGATACTTCCGGTGATGTAAAATATCACCAGGGTTTCTCATCCAATGTGATGACGCCAGGTGGTGAAATCCATTTGGCTCTTGGCTTTAACCCGTCGCATCTAGAAATCTCCTGTCCTGTGGTTATAGGTTCTGGTCGAGCTCGTCAGGATCGTCGCAATGATCCAGATGGTCAACAGGTGGTGCCGATTTTAGTGCATGGTGACGCTGCTTTTGCGGGGCAGGGTGTAGTGATGGAAACCTTCCAGTTATCACAGACTCGTGCCTACAAAACTGGTGGCTCAATCCATATTGTAATTAACAACCAGATTGGCTTTACCACGAGTCGTCAAGAAGATGCGCGCTCAACAGAATATTGCACTGATATTGCTAAAATGGTTCAAGCGCCTATTTTGCATGTTAATGC
>JAYQEC010000062.1:0-6127 GCA_038138645.1 Porticoccaceae bacterium
CAGAAAAGAGTTTTAACCGGCATTACTACCTCTGGAACCCCGCATTTGGGTAACTACGTGGGTGCTATTCGACCTGCGATTACCGCCAGCCAGGATAGCAGTATCGAATCGTTTTTCTTTTTAGCGGATTACCATGCATTAATTAAATGTCAGGATCCTGAGGCGGTGCATCAGTCGACTTTGGAGATTGCAGCCGCCTGGTTGGCTCTGGGATTAGATCCAGATCAGGTGGTGTTTTATCGGCAGTCGGATATTCCTGAAATTTCTGAATTGAATTGGTTTCTTACTTGTATGACGGCCAAAGGCTTGATGAATCGTGCCCATGCTTACAAAGCGGCGGTGCAGGCTAATCAGGAAGCAGGTGAGGACGACGATTTAGCTATTACTATGGGTTTATTTAGTTACCCGACACTGATGGCCGCGGATATCCTCATGTTTAATGCCAGTGATATTCCTGTGGGTCGCGATCAGATTCAGCATGTGGAAATGGCGCGTGATATTGCCCAGCGATTTAATCACCATTATGGGGAACATTTTGTATTACCCACAGCTAAGGTGGATGATAATGTTGCGGTATTGCAGGGGCTTGATGGTCGCAAGATGAGCAAGAGCTATAACAATACCATTCCGCTGTTTTTAACTGAGAAAAAGCTTAAGAAACATATCAATAAGATTAAAACCAATTTGTTGGAGCCGGGTGAGCCCAAAGATCCTGATGATTCTGCGGTATTCCAACTATGGCAAGCCTTTGCCACTGAACAACAAACCGCAGAGATGCGTCAGCAGTTTGCTGAGGGTATTGCATGGGGTGAAGCTAAAAAGCAGTTATTTGAATTGATTAATAGCCAGCTAGCTGAGCCACGTGAGCGTTATAACCAGTTAATTGAAAGTCCAGCTGAGGTGGAGAAAATCCTTCAGATGGGTGCTGAAAAGGCGCGTCAACATAGCTCTGAGTTAATGGCCAAGGTTCGAAAAGCTGTGGGTATTCGCCCTTTGGGTTAAGACTTTAATTTTATAAATTAAATATAATTTCCTGTAGTGAGATATTATCCATTTGCCTGTATAATGCGTATCTAGTTTGCAAATATGTAATAACTTCCACGCTAAATTTATAACGGAGACTTCAATGAGTCAGCTCAGAGTTTTTGGACTTGTAATTTTCACGCTTATTACTGTGGTTGCCTGTGGCGGCCAAAATGGCTCTGCTGAGCTTACAGATAATCAAAAGAATCTTGTTGCCGAGCGTCTAGCGCCTCATGGCTCTGTGGTTATGGCGGGTCAGGCCGTGGTTTCTGCGGTTGCCTCTGCGGTAGGTCGTACGGGTGAATCTATCTATGCTAGCAACTGCCAAGCATGTCACAATTATGGCGTCGCTGGGGCACCTAAAACAGGTGATGTAGCGGCATGGGCTGATCGTCTGACGAAGGGTATCGAAACCGTTTATGCCAATGCAATTAATGGTATTGGTGGTATGCCGGCTAAGGGTACCTGCATGGACTGCAGTGATGATGAAATTATCGCAACTATTGATTATATGCTTGAAAATAGTCAGTAGTTAATCAATGGCTGTAAAAAAACCCGCTTTTTTAAGCGGGTTTTTTATTGTCTTGGAATAAGTTGTTAGTGAACAGAGGGTTCTGATTCTTCAAAGATATCAGTGGTATCTGATTGATCAAAGTGATAATGCTGGCCGCAAAATTCGCAGGTCACTTCAATAGAGCCCTGTTCTTTAAATATTCTATTAACCTCATCAGCGCCTAGGGATGAGAGCATTTTTGCCGTTCGTGCTTTTGAGCAACTGCAGAAAAATTGAAGAGCCTCAGGGTCAAATAAACGCACTTGCTGTTCGTGAAATAGACGATAGAGTTGTTCTTCATGCTCGAGTTCAAGTTGTTCTTCAGCTTTTAGGCTTTCAAGTAAAAGGCTGAGATGTTGCCAGTCATCAGCCGCTTTTTGATCTTCGCGGCTATGCGGCATTTGCTGAATTAATACACCAGCCGCAGTGGTTTGATCAGCGGCAAGTTTAATTTTAGTGCTGAGTTGCTCTGATTGAACAAAATAGTATTCTAGGCATTCACTAAGGCTGTCTTTATCGATAGGAACAATACCTTGGTAACGTTCTCTTCCTTCAGGCTCAATGGTAATTGCTAGTGTTGCTGAGCCAAGCATGCTAGCAAAATTTTGCTCTTCACCTAGATGTTGGTAGTCACCTCTAACAATGCCTCTTAATTGAGTATTGTTGCTGCATTCCGCCATAATAGAGCTAATAGCTCCTTGACCAATTGCCTGTATGCTGACAATACCATCGAATTTAAGGCTGGCACTTAGTAAGCTTGCAGCGGCAAGAAATTCACCCAAAAGGGCATTCACCACAGGAGGGTAGTCCTGTCGTTGTTGGATTGCTTGATAGCTTGTACTTAGGGTAGTGATCTCGCCGCGAATATGGGTATCGTCAAAGAGAAAACGTTGTCTGGTGTCTAGTGATTTCATGGCGCGCATTCTACAAAATTATGCAACAGAATGCATATTAGATTACTGCTGATAGGTATTTTTTTAGCCGCGAATAAAGCGATGGATTTGGCGACGCTGTTTTTTATTGGGTTTTTCGTGCTGTGGCATGGATTGGCTTAACGCCTTGCGCTCTGCCTGCTGTTTGTCTCTAGCGGCAATGCTCTCTTCAGTTTCACAGTAAAGTTTTTGCGCTTCTGGGGCGCCACGGCGTTGATCAGAAAGGGCGACGACTTGAAGAGTTTTTTCATCATAGCCCTGACGGACAGTGATCGTTTCACCGCCATCTAACATTCTGCTAGGTTTGGGTTTTTGCCCATTGATTTGAACCTTGCCATTTTCGATAGCGCTTTTGGCAAGGGCTCTAGTTTTAAAGAACCGTGCTGCCCATAACCATTTATCGATTCGCACCTTATCCATTAGTTTGATCTCCTATTAGGCTTATAAAGTCATCAACCATAGGGTATTTACTAATATCTTCGCGCGGTTGGTTGCTTATGGGTTGCTTAATACTTAGCAGATGCTTGATGCCATATTGTTGAGCGGAATCAAGCACTGACTCAGAATCATCAATAAATAATGTGGTCTGGGGATTAAAATCGAGATTATTTTGCAAATGGTGCCAAAATTGTTGATCTTCTTTAGCCGCACGGTAGTCATGAGAGGAGATAACTCGATCCAATAATGGTTCAATTGCAGAGTTAGCAAACTTTAACTCAATACTGGGGCGGTCTGAATTAGTAATTAAAACACGATTTTTTTGCTTCATACCCAAGCTTTGTAAAAAGCTTAAAACCTGCGGTCTTTCTTTAATTAGATGTTTTACTTCGGTCTGAGCCTGAATAATATTTAAGTTGAATTGCTGAGACCAGTAATCGGTACAGTACCATTCAAGTTGACCCTGTTTTGCAGCAAGGCGACTAGCAATATTGTCGGTTGTTTGCTGAAGATTTCCTTTGTGGATCTGATTGTATTTTTGAGGTAAATGCACCGTCCAAAAATAGAAATCAAAGTAGAGATCAAGTAATGTTCCATCCATATCCAGCAGCACTGTATCAATGCTATCCCAGTCTAATTGAACAGGAAGGTTGCTCAAAATAGATCCTCTGGCAGTAGCTCCTCATTAGCTGAAGGGGATACGCCCTTGGAATTAAGTTCAGGCACATTTTCAGTTCTAAAGAATTCGTAGATGCCTTTTTGATTAGGCGCAATGCGTTTACCTGTCTTGGGGTCGATTTTAATGCTGACAACTCCGGGTGGCTGAGGAAGATTGCCAGAGGGTTTTTTATCCAGTGCCAGAGACATAAAATCTATCCATATAGGAAGGGCGGCAGAGCCACCATATTCATTGCGACCCAACTGGGAATAATCATCAAAGCCAACCCAGGCAGTAGCTACTAGATGGGGAGAATAACCTGAAAACCATGCATCTCTGGGCCCGTTGGTTGTTCCCGTCTTGCCACCAATATCATCGCGCTTAAGAGATTTTGCTTTTCTGCCGGTTCCCTTTCTAATGACATCTTTTAGCATGGAATCGATAAGGAAAGCTGTGGGTGCATCTATGGCGCGCTCAGCAGGCTCCAAAGCCAATGGTTCATTATTGCGCAGAGTTTGACGTATTAATTGGTAATGATCTTTGTCAGCATCTGGAATAGATTCCAAGGTTAACGTATCCAATAATTCTTCAAGTTCGCGGTCGATTTTATCCGCTGAAAGCGGTGTTTTTTCGGCTTTAATTTGATCGCAGGGATTACAGGCATTTTTGGGAGCTGCCTCATAGATAATATTACCGTCACGATCAATAATTTTGTCCAGAATATAGGGCTCTACCAGATAACCACCATTGGCAAATGTGGTGTAGCCGCGAGCTATTTCCATTGGCGTTAGAGCGTGACTTCCCAATGCTATAGATAGGTCTGAGGGCATATCGGCAGTTTCAAAACCAAAGGCTTGTAACCCTTCTAGCGTTCGGTCAATACCCATTCGTCTTAGTAGTCTAATCGAGACTAGGTTGCGCGATCGATAGAGAGCTTCACGAATTCTGGTGGGGCCATAAAATTTGCCACCATCATTTTCAGGTCGCCAAAAGTCTTCCAATTTGCTGTCATCAAATACCACTGGCGCATCATTAATTGTAGAGGCAGGGGTGAAACCATTTTGCAATGCAACGGTATAGATAAATGGCTTAAAGTTTGATCCCGGTTGGCGCGCTGCTTGAGTGACTCTATTAAAACGACTATGCAGGAAGTCAAAACCGCCGACCAGCGCCTTGATACCACCATTTTTTGGAGAGACTGCGACCATCGCCGCCTGTGCCTTAGGGAGCTGAGCAAGCTGAACAAACCCTTGCTGTTTTTTGATGCGAATTAAATCGCCAACTTGAAAAATATCATGGGCGGATTCAATAGGCTGAGAGCGAACACTGGCAGTTTTAAAGAGGCGCAGGCCATCTAAGCCATTAGCCCAGTTTAAAGGATGTGTTTGTCCCTGTTTATCGATAATTTGTAGATGATCATCAGCTACAAAGCTAACGATTGCCGGTTCTAAGTCGCCATAGGTGTTTGTTTCATCCAGAGTTTGTTGCCATATATCAGCGGCTAATGCGGTTTGTTCTACGCCACGATAACCATGGCGAAGATCATAGGCAATTAAACCTGACTGCACCGATGTGGTGGCCTTAGCTTGCAGTTTAGTATCAATGGTGGTGATCGCGGTGTAGCCCTCGGTATAGGCTTTAAGGCCGTACTTTTCAATAACCTGCTGGCGAACCATTTCTGCGGCATAGGCGGCATCAATTTTAGCAATTGAACCATGGTATCTAGCACGATCGGGTTCGTTTATTGCTGCTTGATATTCAGATTGGGTGATTTTTTTAAGATCCAGCATTCGCCCCAAAATCCAGTTTCTTCTTTGTAGCGCGCGCTCTGGTCTAGCAATCGGGTTATATTTGGAGGGCGCCTTGGGGAGTCCGGCAATCATTGCCATTTCAGCCAGCGAGAGTTGATCTAGCGTTTTTCCATAATAAACCTGTGCTGCGGCACCCACACCATAGGCTCTGTTGCCCATATAAATTTTATTGGTATAAAGCGAAAGAATTTCTTGCTTGGTTAATTCATCTTCGATCTTAAATGCCAGTAAGATTTCATTAAACTTTCGAGTAAATTCTTTGCGTTTGCTTAGGAAAAAGTTGCGAGCTACCTGCATAGTAATAGTACTTCCGCCACTTCTAATAGAGCCGGTAGTAATTAACTCGACTGCCGCTCGAGCCAGACCTGAAACCACTATGCCGCCATGTTTAAAGAAGCTATCATCTTCTGCAGCTAAAAAAGCATCAACCATAGCTGGAGGAATTTGATTAAAATTGACCGGAGTACGTTTTTTTTCTCCAAATTCAGCAATAATCTGTAAGTCTTCGGAGTAAACTTTTAAGGGAATTTGTAATTCAACGCGTTTAAGTTCATCTACGGAGGGTAGTTTGGGGCTAAGGTATAAAAATAGGCATGAAGCCATAATAAAAAACCCGCCCATACCGAGCGCGGCAAGGGTAAGCGCAACTTTAATGAGCTTTTTATATTTTTTAAGCAAGGTCTGTGGGCGCCAAGGTTTCATCCAGTGTATT
>JAYQEC010000063.1:0-5978 GCA_038138645.1 Porticoccaceae bacterium
TTAATGATTTTGTGAAACTGCAGCAGCGCCTTGACGCCTTGGATCTGCACTACCCTCTAGAATATTACCTTTTCGGGAAATACTTTGAGTTGAGCCAAGAACACGAGTTTGAGTTGAAAGATTATGACCCATTTGTGAAAGTAAGCTTAGACTGTCAATAGAGATGCCATTTTCGAAGCTTATAATATCAGGTAGCCATTGATGGTGAATCCGTGGTGCTGCAGTGGCCTCTGCAATCCCCATATTAAATTCAATAGTATTTAATATCATCTGTAAAACAATAGTGATAATAGTACTACCACCAGGTGTTCCTGTTGCCAAAACAGGATTGTTATTACTATCAAATAAAATAGTGGGTGTCATAGAAGATAGTGGGCGCTTTTTGGGCTGTATAGCGTTAGCAGTGCCCCCTATTAGGCCATAACCATTGGCTGAACCCGGCTTTGCTGAAAAGTCATCCATTTCGTTGTTTAGTAAAAAACCTGCACCCTCGACCGCTATACCGCTGCCATAGGCAAAATTTAATGTGTAGGTGTTACTGACGATATTGCCATGCTTATCCCATGTTGAATAATGGGTGGTTTCTTCGCTTTCATTGGCTTGTGATTCAACCCACCTATCAAGACCTGGGTAAACATCTTTTGATAGCCGCGCCTTGTGGGGATTAATTTGTTGGCTTAACGATTTGGCATAAGTCTTATCAATAAGCTGTGATATTGGTACTGTCGTAAAATCTGGATCACCGAGATAAAGGCTGCGATCTGCATAGGCAGAACGCATAGCTTCAATTAAATGATGTAAATATGCCGCAGAATTATGGCCCATATCTTGTAGATCAAAGTTCTCTAAAATATTTAACATCTGGATTAAATGAATGCCGCCTGAAGAGGGTGGTGGCATCGCGCAAAGTGAATACTGTTGGTAGGTACCACACACAGGCTCACGTTCTACAACCCTATAGTTGGCTAAGTCTTCAAGTGAGATCAGCCCACCTGAGCGTTGCATTTGCTGAACAATTAGGTCCGCAGTTTGGCCCTTATAAAAGCCAGAACCGCCCTGCTCTGATATTCTCTCTAGGGTTGAACTTAAATCTGATTGAATCAATAAATCACCCGGCAGATAGTATTTACCCTGTTTTTTATAAAAATACTTTTTTGAAGCTGAATGACCGTGAAGTCGTTTGCTAGCTAAAATCAAAGAGTCAGAAAGATCATAATTAACCTTAAAACCTTGGCTAGCTAATTTAATGGCAGGTTTTAGAATCTCTGCAACAGGAAGAGTTCCATATTTATCAAGCGCATAAAGTAATCCAGCAACCGTTCCGGGAACGCCTGAAGACAAGGCGCTAAACCGAGCTTTGTTATTATCTACATCGCCTTTTGAGTCTAAAAACATATCCCTATTAGCAGATAGAGGTGCCATTTCGCGGTAATCGATAGCAATAGTTTTATTCTCTTTGGCCAGATAAACCATCATAAAACCACCACCACCTAGGTTACCTGCTCTGGGTAAGGTAACCGCTAAGGCAAAACCTGTGGCTACTGCCGCATCAATAGCATTACCTCCTGCCTCAAGAATATCAGCACCGACCTGACTGGCAATAGCTTCTTGAGAAACCACCATTCCATGCTGACTCACAACAGGATGAAAGCGTGCATTCTTATCAAGGAAAGTGGCACTAGAGCTATCAGAAGCTAAAGCATGGCTTACCAACAACGATGTAAGCCCTACTAAGATACCTATAATCGAAGCTTTAATATTCACTCTTCCTGATTCCTTTTGTGATATTTATTTTTAATCATAAAACTATAACAAAATATCTTGTGATATTTTGCCTATCAAAACAAAATAATAAAATTAGCTTATATCAAGGCAGATTAATTTAATAAAATCGGTATAATTGACCGTATAACATTTGTTTTTAATTTTCATTGAGCTAATCAACTTGAATACAGAATTTCTCGGCAAAAACATCTCTGGTCTTTTTACAATTCCATCGGGCATTGTCACTACGGCAACTTCCATAATCCAAGCAACTTTTGATGATATACCGCAAATTGGCGTCATCACGACAAAAAGTGTTGGCTTGGAGTCACGTGCGGGTAATCGAGAGCCTGTATACAGTCAATATGCGCCAGGTTGCTTTGTTAATGCAGTTGGATTAACTAATCCAGGTGCCCGTGTAGCTGCAGAGTTAATGGCTGAATTAAAGGTACCTGAAGATCGATTTTTACTAACCTCTATTTTTGGCGGTAGTGTTGAGGAATTTGTTGAGGTGGCGAAAATAATGGCACCTGTCTCAGATGGTCTAGAGCTCAATCTATCTTGCCCTCATGCTACTGGTTACGGCATGGCTATGGGTCAAGATCCTGATCTGGTGCGAGAAATTACAGCTGCTGTTAAAGCGGTAGTCGATATACCTGTTGTTCCCAAATTAACCCCAAATACGCCAAATATTGCTGAAATTGCGCTGGCTGCTGTTGAGGGTGGTGCTGATGCTATCTGTGCTATCAACACCCTAGGGCCTGGCTATACGTCAGCACATGGTCACCCAGTGCTAAGTAATGGTGCTGGCGGTATGTCAGGTAAGGCTGTGTTACCGATTGCTCTAAAATGTATTCGTGAAATTCGTGCAGTGTGTGACTTACCTATTATTGGTTGCGGTGGTATTAGTAGTGCCGCTGATGTGCGTGAGACTATGGATGCAGGTGCTGATATTGTCGGCATTGGTTCTGCTCTAACTGGTTTAACCACTGCTGAAATGGCTGATTATTTTAACCAGCTAGAATCCGATATTTGTTTCGCATCCAATAAAGCTGAAAACCATATTCGCTACGATATTGATATGAACTTTGAACCAGTTGTATTGGTTAAGAATGAGCGAATTTGTGATGATATCTGTGTACTGACCTTTGATCGTAAAATTAATATTCAAGCGGGTGAGTTTGTCTTTCTTTGGGTGCCTGGCGTTGGTGAAAAACCCTTCTCTGCCCTTTCAGATGATCCCTTCCAGCTAGCTGTTATAGATGTGGGTATTTTTACGCATGCACTTATGGATCTTGAGGTAGGCACAGAGGTCTATGTTAGAGGACCTCATGGTATAGCCGTTCAGCCTCATGAAGGTGCAAAGATTATGGCGGTTGCTGGTGGAACGGGTCTAGCAGCTGTATACCAACTTGCTAGAGATTTCGGAAACGCTGAAATATTCACCGGTGCTAGAACCGCTGAGCGCCATTATTATCTCGATGAATGTCAAAAGATTGCCGATGTTCATATAGCGACAGATGATGGCAGTATGGGCTTTAAAGGCTTTGTCACTGAAATGCTACGCGCTCGCTTGCAAGAAATGTCTCAACAAGAACTTGATAACATTATGTTCTATAACTGTGGTCCGGCACCGATGGTTCATGCAGCGGCAGCTGTTCAGCGAGAATTCTGTGGCGACCACCAGATTCACAGTGCTATTGACTATCTTACGAAATGCGGTGTTGGAATCTGTGGTGCCTGTGCTACCCCAGAGGGTAAGCGTATCTGTGTTGATGGCCCATTTATTCAGGGAGATCCCGCCCCAAGAAGCTAGGGGTAATACTTCTTACCAGCAGCAGCCATATCGCGCATCGATTGAGTGGGTCTATATAACTGACTTATATGGGTGTAACTATCGGCTTTTTGACAGATTTGCGCTAACCCCTGCTCATCCATCCAGCGACAAATTCCTCCTCTAAAGGGTGGAAAACCAACACCCCATATTAGCGCCATATCGGCTTCGATAGCAGAATCCACTATTCCTTCTTCTATGCAGTGATTCATTTCGATGGCTAGCGGTAATAACAATCTATCGATAATGGTTTCTGGCTCAATCTCATTACTGGAGCCAGCTAGAGACTCAAGCAGCTTGATACTATCGGCATCCACAGTTTTTTCGGGGCGACCGCCTTTAGCCGCTGTGTAACTATAATAGCCCAAACCATTTTTTTGACCCTGTCGACCCGCATTGAGTAATGCTTCAGTGGGTGTTATTGCATCTCTAACAAAGCGCTCAGGTATACCCTCTGACATTACAGAATAACAATGGACAATCGTATCTAAACCAACTACATCCATTAAATAAGCTGGACCCATAGGCATGCCCCAGTGCTCCATAACTTGATCTATCTGTTGAAAACTTACCCCATCACGCAACAATAATTCCATTGCAAAACACTGGGCAAAAAGCACCCTATTCACTAGAAATCCTGGACAGTCATTAACGACAATGGGTTTTTTACCCAGTTTTAACGCATGGTTGCAAACAGCAGCAATAGTTTGGTCTGATGTATGCGTGCCGCGTATAACCTCAACAAGGGGCATAACATGCACTGGGTTAAAAAAATGCATGCCGCAAAAACGCTCAGGTTTGGTTAACGATGTGGCTAATTGATTAATCGAAATACTCGAGGTATTGGAAACTATAATTGCATCGTCCGATAATTGTTTATCTAAAGCGGATAAAACCGCATTCTTGACCGGTTGATGTTCGACCACGGCCTCAACGACAAATTCCGATTTTTGCAAATCTATATCATCAAGAGTGGGATTAATCATAGCCAAGATACTGTTAGCCTTAGCTTGATCTAATTTACCCTTTGATACAGCTTTATTTAGAAGTTTTTCAGCCTCACTAATGCCCAGATCTAGTGCTGGTTGAGCTATATCTTTCATCACCACAGGGAAGCCTTTAATCGCAGATTGGTAGGCAATGCCACCACCCATTATTCCTGCACCTACTACTGCGGCTAAATTGATATCAGGAAGTTGGTGTTCTAAGGTTTTAGCATAACCACGAGCTTTCCTCGCTACATACTGATCACCTACAAACAGCCCAATAAGGGCACGTGCCTGTGAAGTTTGAGAAAGTTCATAAAATACAGAGGCTTCTTTTTCAATAGCCTGATCACGGGTAAGTGAAGCAGATTCAGTCATAAGCTCTATCGCTTTAACCGGTGCCGGATAGTGGCCTGCGGTTTTTTCCAATACCATCGCTGTTGCCATTTTAGCAATGGCCTCAACTTCAACTTGTTTCTGATCTACAGGTGATAATTTACGTTTGCGTACCAGACAGTAATCAATCTTCCCTGCGGCCATATTTGTTAGATGATTAATCGCCTCAGTACGCAGATTTTCAGGCTCGACTACCTTGTCGACAATACCTGACTTCATAGCCTTGTGCGCGCTATATTGGCGGCCTGAAGTAATCCATTCTAGGGCAGTGGCAAAATCACTTAATCGCGGCAAGCGAACGGTACCGCCCCAACCTGGAAGAATACCTAAACCAGTTTCAGGAAGACCAATACGTGCCTGAGTGGAAATTATTCGTGCATCACAGGCTAAACAAACTTCTAATCCACCACCTAAGGCGAATCCATTAATCGCAACTACTGTAGGGAAAGGCATATCTTCGATACAAGACATCATGCCATTGATATGACTGGCAGATGCAAGAAATTGCTCTTGGGAGGCATCAAACATCTGCTTAAATTGCGTGATATCTGCGCCAACGATAAATGCGTTCTTACTGCTTGTCAGAAGTAAACCCGCAACAGCCTCTTGTTGTTGCGCAATACTGAGTGCCTGATCGAGTTCATCCAAAGTTTGCTTATCGAGCTTATTAACTGAACCCACTGCGCTATCAAAGTTGAGTTCTAGAAAATCATTTTCTATTTTTTTAAGACTAAGCTTTTCGCCTGTATACATAATCAATCCCTCCATTAATAGCAGTGTAACTGTTCCGATTATTCAGTCTATAACAAACTCTGACCCTTTGGTTTCGTTACCTAAGGACAATATTTATAGCTGAAAATTTATCGGTAGATTTGGTGTTTTCATAAAATAAGTTAAATTAATTGATATTAGTACCCTATTTCAGATTGACGAGATGGGACTGGGTCAGTATTATGCGCCCTCTCATTAGAGACCGCTTGGTGAGACATTCGGGGATT
>JAYQEC010000064.1:0-5723 GCA_038138645.1 Porticoccaceae bacterium
CTTGAAGTTCCCCGAGGTAGCCATATTGTTGATGTATCTGTTGAGGGATATACCTCTCCGGAACCGAGTAGCGTTCGGGTTTTTGCAGACTTAGGCGTTTATGCAGGGTTTAAACTTTTCAAGCAGTCACTGGCTAAGGCTATTGACCTCCCATCATCAAGTTTTGAAGAAGTAGTTACTCTAGGTGTGTTTAACCCAACTAAAGGGGCAGAAAATATTGAGCGTTATGCCTCAACTGTTGTTAGCGCTATGGACGCAGAGCAGCTAGCACGATTTGGTGATAGTGATGTGGCAGTTGCCATCGGTCGTATCGCTGGATTAAGCGTAACAGACGGGAAATATGCCAATGTTCGCGGTCTCGATGGCCGTTATATTGCCACAAACTTTAATGGCATTTTAATGCCAAGTACGGACCCATTACGCCGGGATGTTCAGCTTGATTTATTTCCGTCAAATATCGTTGATAGTATCGAGGTTCAGAAATCATTTTCTGCTGATCAGTTGGCAACCACTACTGGTGGCTCTATTGCCGTTAATACCAAAGGTATTCCGGATGAGCAGGTGGGGTCGATGTCTGTTTCAACAGGTTTTAATACAGAGTTCACAGGCGACAATGTTCAGGGTTATCGAGATAGTAATCGCGAATGGCTTGGCTATGACAATGGTTTGCGCAACTTGCATTCTGGCGTTTTAGAAGCAACGGATGGCGCACAAAGCTTAACTATTTGCGATCCTAGCTTGGCGGATATCTGTACTCACCCCGCTGTTGCCATGGCGTACTTTCTAACCTTTAGACCAGATTATGATATTAATGCTGTAAAAGCAGATTCAGATATTGGCTTTGATGCTGATTTTGGCGATCGATTTGAATATGCCGAGGGTGAATTTGGATACTATTTCGCTGGTTCTTATGGCAGAAGCACAGGCTATCGCGGCGATGCATCGCTTACCAACCCAAGCGATTTAAGCGGTACATACAATCGAACTAAAGATACCGTATCTGTTTCAGGTTATGGCGTGTTGGGTTATGAATTTGATAGTGGTGAAATATTATCAAAAACCACCTTACTGCGCTCTACAGACGATGTTACTCGTCAAACAATAGCTGTCAATGCTGAAGATAATGCTCTGGATTCAGCCATTCTAGAATATGTGCAACGTCAACTTTTCTCGCAAAGCTTTAGTGGATTCAAAGAGTTTCAACCAGGGTATTTTGATGCAGTAATAGATTGGCGAATCGGTTACTCAGAAACTGATCGTCTTGAGCCAGACCGTCGTCAGTATTATTCATTGAATGATGCTTTAGCTACTTCTTCGGTCGAGCGCCGTTGGTCTGATTTGAATGAAGTAAGTAATGACCTTGGCTTGGACTACAATCTTTCAGCCGAATGGGGTGATGCTAACTATGCAACTCTAGATTTTGGTTTATTGTCCTCGAAAAAAGAGCGAACAGTAGATCTTTATCGTTTTGGGGTTCGTCTCGGTGATGATCCTATTGATTTGAGTAATGAAAATGGCATTGATGAGCTTTTATCGGTAAGTAATATCGCAGCTGATGCGTTTAGACTAAGACCTGCGACCGCCTCAACAGATTCATACCTATCAGCAGAAGAAGTATCTGCTTTCTATATGACCTTACAAAATGAGTTTGGTAGTGACTGGATTGTTGAGCTAGGTGCTAGGTATGAAGATTTCAGTCAAAAAATCAGTTATACCAATAATCCAGCTAATGAAGGCCTATTAGAAACTGATGACATCTATCCGGCAATGAACATTACATGGCGCGCTCTTGAAGATTATCAGGTGCGCTTCGGCTTTAGTCAGACTGTTTCGTACCCAGGCTTGATTGAGCGCTCGGAATCTCAGTCCTATGATCCTCAAACAGATGATCCAATTTTCGGTGCGCCAGATCTTAAAGTATCAGAAATTGATAATTTAGATTTGCGAATTGAATATTATTTTGGTGCCAGTAACAAAGCTTCACTAGCATTTTTCACCAAAGAAATTGACAGTCCAGTTGAGCGGGCAATTCCAGATGCCTCCGGTTCTGCAGCTGCGGGAATTACTTTTAGAAACCAAAAATCAGCTGTACTTGATGGTGTTGAGCTTGATTTTAATACTATGCTAATTGATACCGATGCTCATGGTTTCTTTGTTAATGGCAATCTTTCTTATATAGATTCTGAAGTAAGCCTTAGTAGCAAGTCGTTGCAACTTGAGGGCGCAGGCTCTGAGGGTCGCTCGTTGCAAGGGCAATCGAAATACTTAGCCAATCTTCAAATCGGTTACGACCATTACCCCACTGAGCAAAAAGTCACTCTACTTCTGAACTATTTCGATGATCGAATTTTCCGTGTTGCAAGAGGTACTGCCGTTGGGCCCATAGTTGAGCAGGGGAGGCTTACCGTTGATTTGAACTACGAGAATATTCTTTCTGAGCGTTGGAGCTTAAAACTCAAGGCGAAGAATATAACCAATGAGCCCATTTCATATTCACAAAATGAACGTGAAATAGAGCTTTATGAGACAGGAACGTCGATAAGTGCATCTCTCAGCTACCAGCTTTAATACGCAATATGAGAGTAAAACAGGCTGAGGTTTGGACGCTTTTAAGACCTAAGCAATTAAAACTACTTTTAAAGATAGGAAGGTAATTATGAAAATTAATATGTATGCAGTCGGTCTGTTAGCGTCTCTGGTGCTTGCAGGCTGTAACGGAAATAGTGAAAGTGCTGGGCCTATTACGGTCAATATCGAAGGGGATAACATCGATAACAGTGTCACTAACAACAATATAGATGATACGGCTTCGGATACTAGTGATACTGTTACAACCGGCCTTTGTGCTCAAGTGGTAGAAGCTGATTTTATTTCATTCAATGCTGATTGTACCGTGGGTACCATCACTGGAACTATAGATACCGATTATACGTTGCTTGAAGAAGTTCAATATATCCTTAGCGGTGTTGTCAAAGTAGGTGAGGGAAATGTTGAAATTACTTCAGCTGCGCAAATGCAGGCGATACAAGATGCTGGTGCCACTCTAACTGTAGAGCCTGGCTCAGATGTTAAAGCAACGGCTGATGGTGTTCTTTTGGTAACTCGTGGTTCGAAGCTAATAGCTGACGCCTATCCAGCTAAACCCATTACATTTAGTAGTTTAGATGATAACTATGATGGTATGGGCGAATGGGGCGGTGTTGTTATCCAAGGTTTTGCCCCTCAATACGGTCAGGGTGGGACTGGTGCCTGTTTTGCTGATGGCGAAGACTGGTGTAATGTTTTGGGCGAAGGCGGTGATTTTGTTCAAGAATACGGCGGTAACTTACCTGCTGATGATAGCGGTATTATCCGATATGTTCGAATTGCAGAAGGCGGTTTGATTGCTGGTCCAAATAATGAAATTAATGGTCTAACACTTCAAGGTGTTGGCTATGGTACATTGATTGATTATATTCAGGTTCAGGGTAACCAAGATGATGGTATTGAGTGGTTTGGTGGAACAGCCAATGTTAAGCACGCAGTACTAACCAATAATGACGACGATGATATCGATTTTGATGAAGGTTACCAAGGCAATATTCAGTATGCATTAATCATTAAAAACCAAACGCCAGGTGCTACGCCCGTCGGTTCGAACGATCCTCGTGGTATCGAACTAAACTCATCGGATGAAGATTACACGCCAGAAACAGCAGGTGTTATTGCTAATGTAACAGTTATTGGTGGTGATGCAGCTAATAGTGCTGAGCAGTTTGGTATGCGTTTGCGTGGTTCTGTAACTGCAGCCATTCATAATTCTGCAGTAACTGGCTATGATGTAACCTGTATCCGCATTGACGACTCAGATCACGATAGCAATAGCGCAACCGCTAAATTGGATACGCCAATTACTCTCAATAACTTTATCTGTGACACTGTAGGTGTAACCTTTAACAAAGAAGATCCAGTTGCAGGTTCCACTGTGATTGAAGAAGGTATTAGCTTTGATGCTAATTTGGCAATTGCCAACACATCAGCCATTGTGGGGGCTACCGAGATTGCAGCCTATGATAACGGTTCCGGTTTTACTTTTGATTCAACTAACTTTGTGGGTGCAGTAGATCCATCATCAACAGTTGCGTGGTGGGCAGACTGGACACTTCCAAATACGGTAGTTGCTCAAGAAGCTGTTCAGGAGGCAAGTTTTGCTAGCTGTAATGATTCAAACACGGTTTGTACTCTGAGCGGGACGATTGATGAGGACTATACCCTAGTTGCAGGTGTTGAGTATCGACTCAGCGGTGTAGTTAAAGTGGGTAATGGTAATGTTGAAATTACCTCTGCTGAGCAAATGGCCGAGATCCAAGATGCGGGTGTTTCTCTTGTTATCCGCCCTGGCGTTAATATAAACGCATTTGCAGACGGTGTTCTATTGGTAACTCGTGGCTCAAAGCTAATTGCTAATGGTTCAGCAACCAGCCCAATTACTTTCAGTAGCATTGATCCTGACTACAATGGTATGGGTGAATGGGGTGGCGTTGTTATTCAAGGTTTCGCTCCTCAGTACGGTCAAGGGGGCACTGGTGCCTGTTTCGCAGAGGGTGAAGCCTGGTGTAACGTTATGGGTGAAGGTGGTGATTTTGTTAAGCAATATGGTGGCAATTTGCCCGCTGATAATAGCGGTGTGATTCGTTACGTACGTATCGCTGAGGGTGGCTTAATCGCTGGGCCAAATAATGAAATTAACGGATTAACTCTTCAAGGAGTTGGTCATGGCACATTGATTGATTATGTGCAGGTTCATGGTAATCAGGATGATGGGATCGAATGGTTTGGTGGAACAGCTAACGTTAAGCATGCGCTTCTAACCAACAATGATGACGATGACATTGATTTTGACGAAGGTTACCAAGGCAATATTCAATATGCATTGATTATTAAAAACCAGACGCCGGGCGCTACCCCGGTAGGTTCGAACGATCCTCGTGGTATCGAACTAAACTCATCGGATGAAGATTACACGCCAGAAACAGCAGGTGTTATCGCTAACGTAACTATCGTCGGTGGTGACGCTGCTAACAGTGCTGAGCAGTTTGGTATGCGTTTGCGTGGTTCTGTAACTGCAGCCATCCATAATTCTGCAGTAGCTGATTACGATGTAACCTGTATTCGTATCGATGACTCAGATCATGATAGTGATGACACAACGGCTAAGATTGATACGCCTATTACACTCAATAACTTTTTATGTGACACAGTTGGCGCTACTTTTAATAAAGAAGATCCAATTGATTCATCAACAGTCGTTGAGGAAACCATAGTATTCGACAGTAATTATGCAATTACAAATGTTTCGGCTAATGTTGGCGAAACAGTAATCGAAGCTTTTGATAATGGTTCTGGCTTTGTATTTGACTCAACGGACTTTATTGGTGCGGTTAAGGCTGGTGAAACTCCATGGTATGCAGAATGGGCTATCCCAGGCTCTGTAAACTAAAGTTGTGTTTAATTTTAGTGAAAGGCCCCTGTTTTGGGGCCTTTTTTAATTCGCCTATAAAAAATCATTTCAAAACCATTTTGGCTCAAAATTAATGTGTTTAATCCTAAAAAGTATTTGCAAAATTTTTTTTAATGACTAGTCTTGCCGCATTCGACTAGATCGTATTTTTAGTCGTAGTATTTAAACAAAGAAAATTCTGTCGGAGAATCAATGGAAACTATTAAGTTTGAACTGCATGATA
>JAYQEC010000065.1:0-5720 GCA_038138645.1 Porticoccaceae bacterium
GGATGCTTCTCAGCGAATGGTTGAAGAGAAACGCCTAACAGCGCGAGCGGCTAATTCGGTCTCTGGCTTTATGGTACTGATTAATGAAATGAGTGGTCAGTTGGATGAATTGCCATTAGCAGAGCAGGCAGAAAATGCCATTCAGCATAGTGGTCTGGTGGAAATGCATCGTCGCGAAAAAGGTGAGCGAGGACAGGCGCGGGTTGAGAACCTTGAGGAACTAGTTAATGCCTGTAAAAACTTTGAGCCTGAAGATAGTGAGACTGCAGTATTGCCGCAGTTTTTAGATCAGGTAGCCCTTGATGCTGGTGATCGCCAGGCAGACCAAGATGAAGATGCGGTGCAACTGATGACACTGCATAGCGCCAAAGGTTTGGAATTCCCTATGGTGTTTCTGGCTGGGATGGAAGAAAATCTGTTTCCGCATAAGATGTCGATTGATGAGCCTGGCCGCTTAGAAGAGGAGCGCAGACTGGCTTATGTGGGTATTACTCGTGCTATGCAAAAACTCACCATGACTTTTGCTGAGACAAGATCCACCTATGGCACCGAATCGTTTAATTCGGTATCGCGCTTTATTCGCGATATTCCCAAGGACGTAGTGGAAGAGGTAAGATTGCACAACAGTATCTCTCGCCCAACTACCTATGCTGGTGTTAGCAATAGCGATGAAGGCAGCGAAACGGGTTTCCAGTTGGGGCAGCAGGTTCGGCACAATGTTTATGGTGATGGCATTATTCTTAATTTTGAGGGCAACGGCCCGCGTGCGCGCGTGCATATTGCCTTCGATGAGGTAGGAACTAAAATTCTTATATTGGCATCGGCCAATTTAGTCGCCATATAGGCGGGCGATAAAAAATAGATTAATCGAGGGTTAATAGATGCGAGTTTTTTCTTGGATGATTATGGCGCTACTGCTTGCTAGCTGTGGCGGTGAGGATAGCAACCAAACGCAGGCAGATGGCCTGTCATCTCAGCAGGTGTATAAGTGGAAGCTTGTCACTTCTTGGCCCAAGAACTATCCAGGCTTAGGAACAGCACCTGAAAATTTTGCTAAAAAAGTTGAGGCTATGAGTAATGGCCGCCTGCAAATAAAGGTTTTTGGCGCGGGTCAATTAGTGCCTGCATTACAGGTATTTGATGCGGTATCTCAGGGCACTGCGCAAATAGGTCATAGCGGCGCTTACTATTGGACGGGTAAAAATAAGGCGACGGCATTCTTTACCTCAATACCTTTTGGGCTGAATGCGCAAGAAATGAACGCATGGCTTCACTATGGTGGCGGCCTTGAATTATGGCGAGAGCTCTATGCGCCATTTAATTTGGTGCCCTTTGCTGGCGGGAGTACGGGTGTGCAAATGGCGGGTTGGTTTAACCGTGAAATTAATTCCATGGCTGATATTAAAGGGTTAAAAATGCGTATCCCTGGTTTGGGCGGCGATGTAATTACCCGCGCTGGGGGTGAATCGGTGAATATCCCTGGTGGAGAGCTTTATACCGCGATGCAAACGGGGGTTATCGACGCTACCGAATGGGTTGGCCCCTATAATGATTTAGCCTTTGGTTTTCATCAGGTAGCTAAATACTACTATTATCCAGGCTGGCATGAGCCCGGCCCTACTCTTGAATTTACCGTGAATAAGCCGGCTTATGAATCATTGCCTGCCGATCTGCAGGCGATTATTGAAACTGCCGCCCGTGCGGTGAATCAAGATATGTTGGACGAATATACTGCGCGCAATAATACCGCGCTTGAAGAGTTAGTTAATGTGCATGGTGTTGAGGTGAGAAAGTTACCAGATGAGGTGATCAAAGGACTGCGCAAGCTATCAGCAGAGGCAGTTAATGAGTTAACCAAAGATAATGAGTTTGCACAGCGAGTGGCAAATTCGATTGAGCAATTTAAGCGCCAAGCCACGGCATACCATGGTATTTCTGAAGAGGCGTTTTATAAGGCAAGACAACAGTAATGAAAGAAAACAATATAGAAAAAATGATTATTGGCAGTGAAGAATGGTGCCAAATTTCACAGCTTGGAATACCCGCAGTAAAGGCTCGTGTTGACTCTGGTGCTAAAACCTCTGTGCTGCACGCATTTAACATACAGCCATTTAAGCGTGGCACTACCCCATGGGTAAGTTTTGACGTTCATCCACTGCAAAATAATCGCAGTGTATTCTTGCGCTGTGAGGCGCCCATTATTGATCGACGTATGGTCAAAAATACCAGTGGCGCCTCAGAGAAGCGCTATGTCATCAAAGTGCCGATTAGAATGAAGGATCAGGTCTGGGATATTGAGTTAACCCTAACCAATCGCGACAGTATGGGCTATCGCATGCTATTGGGTCGCGAGGCAATGAATGGCAAAATTCTAGTCGACCCAAGTGCCAGCTTTAATCTAGGGCGAGTGAGTGATGCTGAGCTTCGAGAGATGTATGGCATCAGGGAAAAAGCACGCAGTGGATTAAAAATTGCACTACTAGCAAGCAACCCTCAGCTTTATAGCAATCAGCGTATCTTGGAGGCCGGCGAAGAGCGCGGCCATGAGATGAAGTTTCTAAATATTAAAGATTGCTATATGAAGCTAGATGATGAAATGCCTGAAGTGCATTATCGGGGCGGCTCCATTATTGATGACTTAGATGCAGTAATTCCCAGAATAAGGCCCAGCGCGACCTTTTATGGATGTGCCATAGCGCGACAATTCGAAAGTATGGGCGTATATGTGCAGAATGGTGCTTCTGCAATTACTCAGTCTCGCGATAAGTTATTTTCTCTCCAACTACTTATAAAAAGTGGACTGGATATTCCGATTACTGGCTTCGCCAATTCGCCAATAGATACTAACGAGTTGATTGAAATGGTTGGCGGTGCACCATTGGTTGTTAAGCTTCTTGAAGGTAGTCAGGGTCGCGGTGTCGTTTTAGCGGAAACTAAAAAAGCAGCGCAGTCAGTAATTAACGCATTTAAATCGGTTAAAGCTAACTTATTGGTTCAAGAGTTTATTAAAGAAGCCAGCGGTAAAGATCTGCGTTTATTTGTTATTGACGGTAAGGTTAAGGCAGCTATTCAGCGTGAAGCAGCGCCGGGTGAGTTTCGTGCCAATATTCATCAGGGTGGTAGTGCTTCTGTTGTTCGACCTACGCCTGAGGAACGCAAGCTTGCTGTGAAAGCGGCCAAAGCTATGGGGCTTACAGTGGCCGGCGTGGATATTATTCGCTCTAAAAGCGGACCACTTCTGTTAGAAGTAAATTCATCGCCAGGTCTTGAAGGAATTGAAAATGCTACCGAAAAAGATGTTGCTGGAATGATGATTCAGGCGATTGAAAAACAACTAAAGTGGACCGCTGTTTAGAAAAATTTATTTACGCCAAAAGGTCGGAGTAAATAAAACAAGCAGGGTAAAGATTTCTAATCGACCCAATAGCATACCCCAACAGAGCACCCATTTAGCGAAGCTACCAATCTCACCATAGTTGGTAGCTACAGCGCCTAAACCAGGGCCAAGATTGTTGAGTGACGCTGCAGTGGCAGACCATGCGGTATCGTAGTCTAGACCCGTGGCCAACAATAGAAGTACCATCAGGTAAAAGATCGCTAAATACACGCCCATAAAGGCCCAAATAGCATCCACTACTCGGGTGGGTACAGTACGATTGCGAATCTTAATTGGTAAAAGCGCATTGGGGTGCACTAAACGATAAATTTCTCTAACCCCCTGTTTGGCTAAAATCAGCATGCGTCCAATTTTTATACCGCCCCCCGTAGACCCTGCACAGGCACCAAAGAAAGATAAGAAGATTAAGAAGAACGGCAAAAAGCTTGGCCAAGTATGGAATTCACTGGTGGTAAAACCGGTGGTGGTCATAATAGAAATTAATTGGAACGTACCCTGTCGAACACTTTCACTACCATCAAAGGTTCCGCTGTAATACAGATAACAGCAGGTAATAATTGCCCCTACAACCAGTAAAAATAGATACATTCTAGCTTCGGGGTCAGCCCAGTACATGCTGGGACGACGACTGTGCCAAGCGTGAAAATGTAGGGCAAAGTTAAGGCCGGCAATAATCATAAAGAAACAACAAATTGCCATAATGGCACTGTTATCAAAAAAGCCTATGCTCGCATCATGAGTAGAGAAGCCACCAATTGAAACCGTAGAAAAGCTATGACTAATAGCATCAAAGCCACTCATGCCTGCAGCCCAGTAAGCTATGGCGCAAGCAATGGTTAGGCAGAGATAAATTCTAAACAACACATTGGCAGTTTCGGTAATTCTTGGGGTCAGCTTTGAATCTTTCATGGGCCCAGGTGTTTCTGCGCGATAGATCTGCATGCCGCCCACACCCAGCATAGGCAAAATAGCGACGGCGATCACCACAATACCAATACCACCCAGCCACTGTAGCTGTTGGCGATAGTAAAGAATAGATTTAGGTAGATTATCCAAGCCCGCTATAACTGTGGCGCCCGTGGTGGTAAGCCCCGATACTGATTCAAATAGAGCATCTATATAACTAAGATTAAGTGCCTCAGATAGCATAAGTGGTAGCGCCCCAAAGGAGCTAAGTACCAGCCAGAAAAACACCGTGACCACAAAGCCATCTCTAGTTCTAAGCTCTCCGCGAGCCTGTCTTGAGGGTAGCCAAAAGATCATGCCAATAATTAGAGTAATGGCAAAAGCCAGCACAAAGGTTGGGCCGGTATTTTCGCCATAGATAAATGCAACTAAAACAGGCGTCAGCATAGTCAGGCTAAATATAACCAGCAACATGCCTAACACCCGAGCAATAATGGCAAAATGCATCTTTGGTCGTTCCTTAGAAGAAGCTAAAGCCTACCGAGAACAGCTTCTCGACGGCCTTGGTTTTTTCTCTATCCACTACAAATACAATTACATGGTCGCCACTTTGAATCACAGTGTCATGATGGGCAATAATCACTTCGCCCTCTCGAACCAAGGCGGCCAGGGTAGCACCGGGAGGTGACTTAATATCTTCAATGGCGCGACCTACAACTTTGGAGCTATTTTCATCGCCATGGACAATAAATTCGAGCGCCTCAGCAGCACCGCGACGCAATGTATGAACGCTTTCAGTATCGCCCTTGCGTACATGAGCTAGCAGCGAACTTATGGTTGCCTGTTGCGGAGAAATTGCGATATCAATATCACCGCCTTGCATTAAATCTGCGTAGACGGGGTTACTAATAAGCGTCATCACTTTTCTGGCACCCAAGCGTTTAGCTAACAATGAAGCCATAATATTGGTTTCATCATCATTGGTTACCGCGATAAACACATCGGTTTTATCAATATTTTCATCGAGTAATAATTCTTGGTCGGTTGCCGAGCCTCTAAGCACTACGGTTTTATCTAATTGCTCTGAGAGTAATTCTGCTCGGTTATCAAAGAACTCGATAATCTTAATGTTATAGTCTTTTTCAAGCGCCTTACTGAGTCTTAAGCCAATATTGCCACCGCCAGCAATGACCAGTTGGCGATAGGGTTTTTCAAGGCGACGCAGTTCGCTCATCACCTTGCGAATATTCTTTTTAGCGGCGATAAAGAAGACTTCATCACCATCTTCAATAATGGTGTCACCGGTTGGAAATATAGCGCCATCTTTGCGGTAAATAGCGGCCACACGAGCATCAATATCTGGCATATGTTCTTTTAATGCGCGCAATCTTTGACCAACCAATGGACCATCTTCAAC
>JAYQEC010000066.1:0-5714 GCA_038138645.1 Porticoccaceae bacterium
AGATATAACCCAGCAAGACCCCAACCACAGCCTATTTCAAGTGCGTGACTATTTTCTTCCAAGGGGTAGGTTTCTAAATAGTCGAGCATTACAAAACTTGAGCGCCAAACCTTATTGCCATGGGCACTATGCCCTGATTGTTGACGTTTGATTCTCCGTACTTCAGGGTGAGAGGACTTAAGTACTTTTAAGTCTTTGTACAGATAATAATGCTGCTGCTTCAAAGGGATAATACCTCGTTACCAAAAGGCACTATTCTATCCTTTTTAATGGGCTAAATAATATGAGTTGGTTGCCTTATATAGGATTTTACCGTTAAATAGCCAACCTAATTATTTTGCTAGATTACAGATGTAAGCTAAAAATATATGGCAGATTCGGTTTATCACCCCATTTTAAATGCGCTCTATCGCAATACCAATGTCCAATTCTGGGTGTTGCAAATTGTGGGTTGGTTTGGACTTTCACTGATTAGTTTTTTGAGTCTTAACCTTTGGTATAACCAACAGGGTAGCGGCTATATTGCTCATACTCTTGTTCAGTCGGCATTGGGTGTATTGGTTTCTTGGCCATTGCGTTCGCTGTTTCATTATTTCTGGAATGATAAATTAATCTTCAGAATCTCTTCGGCACTAGCCGGTATTATTGGTTGTTCTTTAATTTGGTCTATTTTAAGAATTAGCACCTTTATGGCGATGACTGGCGAAAAAGATGTATGGGCAGATTTTGGCGGCTGGTTATTTGGTTCGTTTTTAATATTCTTATCTTGGGTGGCTTTTTATCATTTGGTTAAATATTACCAGTTATTACAAAATAAGCATGAGACTATTCTTAAACTTGCGTCTGACACACAAACTGAACAGTTAAAGCGTCTTCAGGCTGAAACGGTTGCTCGTGAGGCACAGCTTAAAATGCTGCGCTATCAGCTTAACCCCCATTTTTTGTTTAATACCCTAAATGCTATTTCTGCTTTGGTGAAGGTACATGAGTCTTCTAAAGCCCATGAAATGATTGTGCAGCTAAGTAAATTTTTACGTTATTCATTGGATAATGACCCCATTCATAGGGTTAGTTTGCGTCAAGAAATTGAAGCAGTTACCCAGTATTTAAATATTGAACGCACTAGATTTGGTCGGCGCTTGCAGTTAGAATTTGATATTCCATCAGACTGTCAAAGTGTTGATGTGCCTAGTTTAATCTTACAGCCATTGGTTGAAAATGCGATTAAATACGGAATAGCCCCCTCAGAAGCAGGCGGGACCATATCGATTATTGCTAGTTTAAACCATGGTTATTTAACCATTGATATTATTGATACTGGACCAGGTATTGAAAAAAACCACGATATTGTTAAGTCCGCTGGTATTGGTTTAAAGAATACTGATCAGCGATTAAAGCAATTTTATCAGGATGATTATGAGCTGCACTTGGATAATACCGAAGAGGGTGGACTCTGTGTACGACTTAGGCTTCCAAGCAACTAACCTAGAAAACGTGAGAATATAGGGTATGCAAAAACTTAGAACAATCATTGTCGATGATGAGCCTCTCGCGTTAAAACTTCTGTGCACAGTGCTAAGTGAAATTGAAAATATAGAAATCATTGCAGAATGTAGTAATGGTAAGCAGGCGGTTGAAGCTGCCACTGAGTTAGAACCAGAACTTATTTTCTTAGATATTCAAATGCCAGGTATGAACGGTTTTGATGTGATCAAATCCTTGCAAACAGATATTATGCCAATGGTAGTTTTTGTCACAGCTTATGATCACTATGCGGTTGATGCTTTTGATTTACATGCGGTAGATTATGTTCTTAAGCCTTTGGATAGCGAGCGTATAGCGCGCTCTGTTGAGCGTGCAATTGATCGGCTTAAAAATGATGTTGATCGTAGCTTTAAGAGCCCACTTATTGGGGCTATCGAAGAAATTTCAGAGCGTGCTTCTAAGGAAAAATCCGCGGATAATAACACCAACAGGTTGCCTGATGGTATGAAGCGCAAGCTACTGGTGCGTGATTCTGGTGTGGTTAAAGTTATTCCATTTGATGATATCGATTGGGTTGATGCAGCAGGCGACTATATGTGTGTTCATGCTGGCGGTGAAACCCATGTTATTCGCAGTACACTGCGTGATTTAATGACTAAGCTTGATGATAACTTATTTGTGCGCATACACCGTTCAACTATTGTCAATGTAGAGCGAGTGGTTAGTGTCACGCCTCTCCAAAAAGGCGGTAGTCTATTGCATCTTACTCAGGGTGAGTCCCTAAAGGTTAGCCGTAACTACCGAGACTCCATCAGAAAATTCTTTAAATAAGTTCTACCAAATATCCTTTCTATAGGATAAGACGCATCGATTCCTTTTGTCGCAGGTTATGCGATGGTAAACGCATTCGATCTTTTAACCCACCATAGTTCGTGGCAATCTTCGCGCCTTATTGGTTTGTATGAAACCCTAGTCTAATTATTCTGTTTTATTGGGGTCTTACAGCTATTGATCACTCATAATGGAATGAAATAATGATGCCTATCATCGCGCGATTAAATGGTTTTTTTCAGCTTATATCTCAGTGCAAAAAAAATACTCTAGCTACTTTCTTTTTTCCCTTGTTGCTTTTGTTGCTCCAGTCTTGCGCTGATCAACAGCAAGGTACAGATTCCATAGAACAACAGGTTCAAGAAATTTTAAGCTCGATGACCCTTGAGCAAAAAGTGGGGCAGATGATTCAGGGCGAAATTCGTTATATGACACCTCAGGATGTAAGGGATTATTCTATTGGTTCAGTTTTAAATGGTGGTGGAGCATTTCCTAATAATGATCAGAATGCATCAGTAGAAGACTGGCTGGCGCTCGCAGATGCCTATTACAGCGCTTCTATGGATACCAGTGCTGGTGGGGCAGGTATTCCTATAATTTGGGGTACAGACGCAGTACATGGCCATAATAACGTGGTCGGGGCCACCCTGTTTCCTCATAATATTGGTTTAGGTGCGGCTAATGATGCTGTATTAATGCGCAAGATTGGTGAAGCAGTAGCTAAAGAAGTGGCAGTAACCGGCTTAGACTGGATTTTTGCGCCCACGGTTGCAGTGGTTAAAGATTATCGCTGGGGTCGAACCTACGAGGGCTATAGTTCCGAAGCCGCCATTCCCAAGACTTACGCCAGTGAAATTGTTTTAGGAATGCAAGGTGATATTAATGAGCTTGCTACACGTCATGACAAAGTAATTGCAACGGCTAAACACTTTATTGGCGACGGTGGAACCTACAGAGGAATTGATCAGGGTGATACCCGACTCAGTCTAGAGTCGCTGTTAGAGTTGCATGGTCAAGGCTACCATTCCGCGATAGACGCAGATGTGCAAACGGTTATGGCTTCATTTAATAGCTGGAATGGCGAAAAAATACATGGTCATCGTCAACTGCTTACAGAGGTGCTTAAAGAGCAAATGGGCTTTGATGGTATTTTGGTCAGTGACTGGAATGGTACTGGTCAGGTTAAGGGTTGTACTGATGAAGTTTGCGCTCAAGCCATAAATGCCGGTATTGATATGGTGATGGTTCCTGAGGATTGGAAGCCTATGCTGCTAAACACTATTCAGCAGGTCAAACAGGGTTTAATTCCCATGTCGCGCATCGATGATGCAGTGACCCGAATTCTTCGCGTTAAATTGCGTTTAGGACTTTATCAAAAGGGACTTCCTTCAACCCGACAGTTGGCGGGCAAACAGCAATTAATGGGTTCTAAGGAGCACCGTGAAATTGCTCGTGATGCGGTGCGTAAGTCACTGGTTCTACTTAAAAATCAACAAGAAATCTTGCCTATAAAGCCCAAGCAACATGTATTGGTTGCTGGTGATGGCGCCAATGATATTGCTAAACAAAGTGGTGGTTGGACTATTACTTGGCAGGGTACCGAGCTTGATAATAGCGATTTCCCAGGCGCTACCTCTATATATCATGGTATACAGCAGGCGGTAACAAATAATGGAGGATCTGCTGAATTAAGTGAAAAGGGTAATTGGACTAAAAAGCCTGATATTGCTGTGGTTGTGTTTGGTGAAGAACCCTACGCGGAGGGTCAAGGTGATGTGGAAACATTGGGTTATAAGGGTGGCGCGACCAATGATTTACAGCTCATTAAAAAATTAAAAGCGCAGAATATTCCGGTGGTATCAGTATTTATTACAGGTCGCCCGCTATGGATGAATGCTGAGATTAACGCTTCGGATGCCTTTGTTGTTGCTTGGCTGCCAGGGTCAGAAGGGCAGGGAGTAGCGGATATCTTGGTGGCTGATAAAAAAGGTCAGCCTAGATATGATTTTACCGGTCGACTTAGCTTTGACTGGCCCAATGCAGATATTAATATTGATGATGCTAAGTTACCGGTGTCTGATCAGCTACTAAATTTAGGGGCAGGCCTAAGTTATGGCGACAATGCCATACTGTCGGATAATCTCAGGGATAAACCCTTATCAAATATAGCCACTGTGGGTGAGGTTATATTTGCCGGGAGTAGCCGTGGTGCTTGGACTATGCTCGCAGGTGATGAGGATAGTTGGCGCCAAGAAATTAAAGGCAGAAGTTTTGTCTCCAAAAAGCAAGGTCTAAATGTATCAGTGGTTAATGGTATGGTTCAGGAAGATTCGCGACGGGTTGAGTGGAGTGGTGAGCATCAAAGTCAGTTTTACTGGCGTTCTATCCAAGCTATGGATATGACGACGCTAGAAAAACAGAATAAGGCACTGATTATGACCTACAGGGTAGATAGCCATCCGCAAGGACCTATTACCCAGAGAATGGACTGTACATGGCCCTGCGCGGGTGCACAGGATGTTACCGAGCTATTTACTCGAGCAACAATAGGCGAATGGAATAAAACCGCAATTAATCTATCCTGTTTTGCTGAAGCGGGTGCTGATTTGTCGCGCATTAATATCCCATTTTTGCTGACTGGGTCTGATGCCTTTGCTATTACAATTAAAGATATTCGCATTGATGATCCGGAGCCTTCAGAGCTCATTGACTGTAATCCGGTTTTTATTAATTACGACTAGCCGATCAAATATTAAAAAACTGCTTAGCGTTGGCGGTTGTAGCCTGAGCAATAGTCTCAACCGTTTCGCTGCGCTGGTTTTGAATTTCTTCAAGAACATAACCTAAAAATGCCGGCTCGTTACGTCGGTTTTTTGGTGGTTGTGGCATATTTTTGGGAATTAAATAGGGCGCATCTGTTTCAATCATTAAGCGATTTAGAGGAATATCTGCCACTATTTTTCTCAGTTGTTCTCCGCGTTTGGGATCGCAGACCCAGCCAGTAATGCCAATATAAAGATCCAGATCTAGATAGCGGTAAAGTGTTTGTTTGTCCCCTGTAAAACAATGAATAACACCCCGAGTAAAGTGGTCTCTGTAGTCAGTGATAATTTCTATTTGTTTTTCTGCAGCGTCTCGCTCATGCATAAATAAAGGCATCTTTTTTTCTGCAGCCAACTCAAGCTGTGCCTCAAAAGCAGAAATTTGGTTGGCTGTAGTTGAAAAGTTGCGATTAAAATCTAGGCCAGTTTCACCAATAGCGACGACTGCATCACTGTCTGCTAATGTTGATAATATCGTCAGTTTTTCACTGTTAAGTTCATCGGCATCATGAGGATGAATACCCGCTGTGGCATAAAGTGTGTTTGGATATTTTTGTTCTAAAGAATCACAAATTT
>JAYQEC010000067.1:0-5576 GCA_038138645.1 Porticoccaceae bacterium
TTCCCGCACTTCAGTCCTGTCCGCAGCGCCGTGGTGTATGTACTCGTGTTTATACTACAACTCCGAAGAAGCCAAACTCTGCATTGCGTAAAGTTTGTCGTGTTCGCCTAACCAGTGGATTTGAGGTTACCTCATACATTGGTGGTGAAGGCCACAACTTGCAAGAACACAGTGTTGTGCTAATTCGCGGTGGTCGTGTAAAAGACTTACCAGGTGTTCGCTATCATACAGTTCGAGGTACTTTGGATACTGCCGGTGTTAATGGCCGTACTAAAAGACGTTCGAAGTATGGTACCAAGCGACCCAAGAGCTAAGCGTAATTTCGGATAAACAAACCAAGTAAGGCTAGGTTAAATTCCTAGGCAAACCTGAAGAGAAGGGCAAAACGATGCCAAGAAGAAGAGTAGTAGCAAAACGTGAAATATTACCGGATCCAAAATTCGGTGATGTAACACTCGCTAAATTTATGAACCACGTTATGGTCAGCGGTAAAAAATCAGTCGCTGAGCGGATTGTATACGGTGCGTTGGATCTTGTTGAACAACGCCTTAAGAAAGATCCCGTGGAAGTATTCCAAGAAGCTTTGGATAACGTAGCACCTATGGTTGAGGTTAAGTCTCGCCGTGTTGGTGGTGCCACCTATCAAGTACCTGTTGAAGTTCGTCCATCGCGAAGAACTGCACTGGCTATGAGATGGTTGGTTGACTATGCTCGAGCCCGCGGTGAAAAATCTATGCCGCAACGTCTAGCTGGTGAGCTGATTGATGCAGTTCAAGGCAAGGGTGGAGCCGTTAAGAAGCGTGAAGATGTTCACCGTATGGCAGAAGCCAACAAGGCGTTCTCGCACTTCCGTTTCTAAGCTATACTTTGTAGTATTGTTCGTTAAAAGGCGGCTATTTTAGCCGCCTTTTTGCGCTTAAAAATAACAGTTTTAGAGGAAAAATTGTGGCCCGTAAAACACCTATCAGTCGTTACCGTAATATTGGTATCTGTGCGCATGTTGACGCAGGTAAAACCACCACTACTGAGCGCGTACTTTTCTACACTGGTTTATCTCATAAAATAGGTGAGGTACATGATGGTGCTGCCACTATGGATTGGATGGAGCAGGAACAAGAGCGAGGCATCACTATTACCTCGGCTGCCACTACCTGTTTTTGGCGTGGAATGGATGCACAGTTTGCCGATCACCGAATCAATATTATTGATACTCCGGGACACGTAGATTTTACCATTGAAGTGGAGCGCTCATTGCGAGTATTGGATGGCGCCGTGGTGGTTTTATGTGGTTCCTCTGGTGTTCAGCCGCAAACCGAAACGGTATGGCGTCAGGCCAATAAATATGAAGTGCCGCGAATGGTATTCGTCAACAAGATGGATCGTGCAGGCGCCGACTTTAAAGAAGTGGTTAATCAATTAGGCACTCGATTAGGCGCAACAGCAGTGCCATTACAGATGACTATTGGTGCGGAAGACGAATTTAAAGGGGTTGTTGATCTTATCAAGATGAAGGCAATCCTTTGGAACGAAGCCGATCAGGGTATGACCTTTGAATATTCTGAGATTCCTGAAGAGCTAGCGGATGAATGTGCAGAGATGCATGAGGCAATTTTAGAAGCAGCCGCTGAAGCCAATGATGAGTTAATGGAAAAATATCTTGAAGGTGAATCACTTTCTGAAGAAGAAGTGAAACAAGGTATTAGATCGCGTACCCTAGCCAACGAAATTGTTCCGGTTCTGGGTGGGTCAGCCTTTAAAAATAAAGGTGTTCAAGCCATGCTTGATGCGGTTGTTGAATATCTTCCATCGCCAACTGAGGTTAAAGCAATTGAAGGCGAAGTTCATGGCGGCAAGCGCGATGTTCGTCATGCAGATGACGATGCGCCTTTTTCAGCGTTGGCTTTCAAGATTGCAACTGATCCGTTTGTTGGTACATTGACCTTTATGAGAGTGTACTCAGGTAAATTGGAGAGCGGAACGGCGATTTACAACTCGGTTAAAATGAAAAGAGAGCGAGTTGGGCGAATGGTTCAAATGCATTCAAACAGCCGTGAAGAAGTTAAAGAGGTATTGGCGGGAGACATAGTCGCCGCTATTGGCTTAAAAGATGTCACCACGGGCGATACCCTATGTGTCGAGAGTGACAAGATTGTTTTGGAGCGCATGGAGTTTCCTGAGCCGGTTATTTCTGTGGCTGTTGAGCCAAAATCACAGGCCGACCAAGAGAAAATGGGTTTGGCGCTTGGTAAGCTCGCTCAAGAAGACCCCTCATTTAAAGTCAAAACAGATGAAGAAAGTGGCCAAACCATTATTTCTGGGATGGGTGAACTTCATCTTGATATTCTGGTTGATCGTATGCGCCGTGAGTTCTCGGTTGAGGCAAATATTGGCAAGCCGCAAGTTGCTTACAGAGAGGCTATACGCAATCACTGTGAAATTGAAGGTAAGTTTGTCCGTCAGTCGGGCGGCCGCGGGCAATATGGACATGTTTGGCTAAAATTTGAACCCGCTGAAGATGCAGGTGCCGAGGGGCTCGAGTTTGTCAACGAAATTGTTGGCGGAACCGTGCCAAAGGATTTTATACCTGCTGTTGCCAAGGGTATTGAGGAACAGATGCAGAACGGTGTTTTGGCTGGTTATCCCCTGCTGGGATTAAAGGCGACACTTTATGATGGCTCATTCCATGATGTTGATTCGTCCGAGATGGCATTTAAGATTGCAGCCTCTATGGCAACAAAAAAATTGTCTGATGATGGCGGTGCAGTCTTATTAGAGCCAATGATGACCGTTGAGGTGGTGACTCCCGAAGAGAATATGGGTGATGTAGTAGGTGACCTTAATCGTCGTCGCGGCATAATTCATGGAATGGATGAGAATCCTTCTGGCAAGGTGGTTAATGCTGAGGTGCCGCTGGCAGAGATGTTTGGTTATGCCACGGATTTGCGTTCAGCAACACAGGGGCGTGCAACCTTCACTATGGAGTTTGATAAGTATGCAGAAGCACCCAAGAATGTGTCGGATGCGATTATTTCTAAAAACATGGGCTAAATCTGCCCAGTCCATAGTATTAAAATATTCTGCAGAAAATAAAAAACCCCGCTAGAAATAGCGGGGTTTTTTTTGGCTTCGAAGAAAGGTTTACTTAGCTTCTCTGCGCTCTTTTGCTTCAGCAATAACCTCGTCAGCAATATTTTGCGGACATGGGTTGTAGTGAGAGAACTCCATAGAGAACTGACCACGACCCGAAGTCATAGTTCGAAGATGACCAATATAGCCAAACATTTCCGAAAGCGGAACGTCTGCCTTAATACGAACACCAGTCACACCAGGCTCTTGGTCTTTAATCATGCCACGACGACGGTTAAGGTCACCAATAACGTCACCTACATGATCTTCTGGAGTAAATACGTCTACCTTCATGATTGGCTCAATAATCTGCGGGCCAGCTTTAGGCATCGATTGACGATAAGCACCTTTCGCAGCGATTTCAAAAGCAACTGCCGACGAGTCAACGGCGTGGAAGCCACCATCGAATAGCTCAACTTCAACATCCAATACAGGGTAGCCAGCAAGTGGGCCCTCTTCTAGCATGCCTTCAAAGCCTTTCTCAATTGCAGGGAAGAATTCCTTAGGAACATTACCGCCCACAACGGTCGATGAGAAAGTAAAGCCAGAGCCAACTTCACCAGGGCGAATATGGTAGTCGATCTTACCAAATTGACCCGAACCACCAGATTGTTTCTTGTGCGTGTAGCTATCTTCAACAGGCATAGTGATGGTTTCACGATATGCAACCTGTGGCTGACCTACTTCAAGCTCAACACCATAGGTACGCTTAAGGATATCTACTTTAATATCCAAGTGAAGCTCACCCATTCCCTTAAGGATAGTTTCACCACTATCTTCATCTGTTTCAACACAGAAAGAAGGATCTTCAGCGATCATTTTACCCAGTGCAACACCCATTTTTTCAGAGCCGCCTTTATCTTTAGGGCTAACTGCAATAGAAATTACAGGGTCAGGGAAAATCATTGGCTCAAGAGTACAAGGATTTTTCTGATCACATAAAGTGTGGCCAGTTTGTACGTTTTTCATCCCTACGATGGCGATAATATCACCCGCTTGAGCTGAATTTAGTTCATTGCGATCATCGGCATGCATCTCAACCATACGGCCAATACGCTCAGTTTTTCCTGTAGCTGAGTTAAGGATGGTGTCGCCTTTGTTAAGTACACCTGAGTAGATACGCACAAAGGTCAAAGCGCCAAAGCGATCATCCATAATTTTAAATGCAAGTGCACGAAGTGGCTCATCTACTGATACGGTTGCAACTTCACCCGTCTCTTCACCCGCTTCATCAGTTAGAGGCTGTGCATCAACCTCAGTTGGGCTTGGAAGGTAATCAACAACAGCGTCCAATACTAACTGAACACCTTTGTTTTTAAATGCAGAACCACAGTAGGTTGGGAAGAAGTCTAGAGCGATTGTTCCTTTGCGAATGCAGCGCTTGATATCTTCAAGAGAAACTTCTTCTCCTTCCATATAAGCCATCATAAGGTCATCGTCTTGCTCTACAGCCGTTTCAATTAGCTGCTCGTGATAGGTTTCAAGATCATCGACCATATCAGCAGGAACATCAACAACCTCGTAGTTCTCTGGAAGACCTGTGTCGTCCCATACATAAGCTTTTTTGGTTAAGACATCAACAACACCAACAAAATCATCTTCACGACCGATAGGTAAAGTCATAACAAGCGGGTTAGCACCTAGGACTTTTTCTACCTGACCTACAACGCGATAGAAGTCAGCGCCCATACGGTCAAGTTTGTTAACGAAAATAATTCGAGCAACTTCTGATTCGTTAGCATAGCGCCAGTTGGTTTCTGATTGAGGCTCTACACCGCCTGAGCCACAGAATACACCAACACCACCATCTAGAACCTTAAGAGAACGATATACTTCAACAGTGAAGTCAACGTGTCCTGGGGTATCGATAATGTTCAGACGGTGATCGTTCCAAAAACAAGTAGTTGCAGCTGACTGGATAGTAATGCCGCGCTCCTGCTCCTGTTCCATGAAGTCCGTAGTTGCTGCACCATCATGAACTTCACCGGTTTTATGAATTTTACCGGTTAGCTTTAGAATTCTTTCTGTTGTTGTGGTCTTGCCCGCATCTACGTGGGCGAAGATGCCAATATTTCTGTAATTCGTTAAATCTGTCATTTTTTCTACTCGGCTATCTTGACTATTTATGGGATATAAAAACGCGCGCGAGTATACAGGATATTCTTCAAAGAGCGCACAAAAAAATTAGAATTTCTGTATTAAATGTACAAATTCTGCAAAAAAACCTCCCATTTTGCTAAAAAACATAAAAAAATAGGACTTTTTGCACCTTAAAAGTTGACTCTTAAAAATCCCAGTATAAGATTGCGTTCCTTACGCGCTCGAGGTTTTAAAATTGCTCGAGATGCCAAAAATTATTTAGTAATAGTGATTTGCTTTTGGTGAGGAGACTCTAAGATGTCAAAAGAAAAATTTGAAAGAAGTAAGCCGCACGTTAACGTAGGTACAAT
>JAYQEC010000068.1:0-5489 GCA_038138645.1 Porticoccaceae bacterium
ACAAAAACACCCACCTAAAAGGCGGGTGTTACTGTTTGGTACCAGAGGCCGGACTGACTCGAAGTATCTTGGGGATACTTCTCGGGGTTTCACCCCGCCATCGCGTTGCTTTGGCGTCCAAATTGCTATCGCAATTTGTCGAACCAGTGCCGTTTCTCGCCGACTCTATGACACAAACAAAAACACCCACCTAAAAGGCGGGTGTTACTGTTTGGTACCAGAGGCCGGACTCGAACCGGCACGCTTTTAAGGGCGGGGGATTTTGAATCCCCTGTGTCTACCAATTTCACCACTCTGGCATTGCTTTAAAGCAGGGCGGCGATTATAGCAGTGATCGCTCTCTGGTCAATAACGTATGTAAGTGAATATTGCTAAATTAGTTGGCGTTTGACTTGATTTTCTATACCCTTGCGCCCTTATTTAATTCAAACAATTTTTACGATTACATGCGTTTAAACCATTTTCATTTTGATTTACCCGATCAGCTAATAGCTCGTCAGCCCACCGCAGATCGTCGCGGCAGTCGTCTGTTGGCGATGGATACTGATGGAAACATTCAGCATCAAACCTTTGCCGATATATTGGAGCATATTAATTCGGGTGATTTACTAATTTTCAATAACACCAAAGTTATTCCTGCGCGAATATTTGGAAAAAAAGAAACGGGTGGTAGCGTTGAAATTTTGATCGAGCGTATTACTGGCAATAAAACTGCTTTAGCGCATATTCGCGCTAGCAAATCACCTAAAGCGGGTGCCACACTATTACTTGACCAGGGTTTTTCTGCGCAGATGCTGGGTCGTGTGGACAGTTTGTTTGAACTTGAATTTAGCGCACCACTGCTTGGTGTGTTAGACGATATTGGTCATATGCCATTGCCGCCCTATATAGATCGAGAGGATACCCAAGAGGACAAGTCGCGCTATCAAACAGTTTATGCCGAACAACCCGGTGCCGTGGCTGCACCCACCGCAGGCTTGCATTTTGATGATCAACTTTTGGCAGATATTCAAGCCAAGGGCGCAGAATTAGCTTTTGTGACATTGCATGTGGGGGCGGGGACATTTCAGCCGGTGAGAGTTGAAAATATTACTGATCACCATATGCATTCCGAATGGTTAGAAGTCAGCGAGCAGGTCGCCGAAAAAATTAAGGCAACCAAAGCACGCGGTGGAAAAGTTATTGCTGTAGGTACTACCAGTGTGCGCAGTATAGAAACTGCGGCAAGCTCCGGAGAAATCGCTGCCTTTGAAGGTGATACAGATATTTTTATCTATCCTGGTTACCAATTTAAGGTTGTAGATAAGCTGCTCACTAATTTCCATCTCTCTGAATCAACGCTTCTAATGTTAGTGTCTGCATTTGCTGGTTACACCTCTATAATGAATGCATATCAACAGGCGGTAGAGGAGCAGTACCGTTTTTTTAGTTACGGTGACGCGATGTTATTAACCCACAATCCAGATGCAACCAAGGATATTCCCCATGACTGATGTCAATAACAGAACCTGTGCTATGAAATTTAAGGTTTCTGCTACCTCCGGTCGGGCGCGTCGTGGTGAATTAGATTTCCCGCGCGGCAAGGTGCAAACACCGGCCTTTATGCCAGTGGGCACCTATGGCACGGTAAAGGGTATGTTGCCTAGAGATATCGAGGAAATTGGTGCGGAAATTATTTTGGGTAATACCTTTCACCTAATGTTGCGCCCTGGTACCGAGGTGGTAAAAAAACACGGTGATCTGCATGATTTTATTCAATGGCAGGGACCAATACTCACCGATTCAGGTGGCTTTCAGGTATTTAGCCTTGGCGATATGCGAAAAATCACTGAAAAGGGTGTTGAGTTTAAATCGCCCATTGATGGCAGTCCTGTATTTATTGATCCCGAAAAATCCATGCAGGTTCAGCGAGATCTAGGCAGTGATGTGGTGATGATTTTTGATGAATGCACGCCTTATCCAGCCACCGAAAAACAGGCCAATGATTCAATGCAGCTGTCATTGCGATGGGCAGAACGCAGCAAAAAAGCTCATGGAGATAACCCATCAGCACTGTTTGGTATTGTGCAGGGTGGAATGTATGAGTCATTGCGCGATGAATCTATGGCGGGCCTAGAAGAGATTGGTTTTGATGGTTATGCCATTGGCGGTTTGTCGGTGGGTGAGCCCAAAGAAGATATGGTGCGCATTCTTGAGCATCTTGGTGACAAGATGCCAGCGGATAAGCCACGTTATTTGATGGGCGTAGGCAAACCTGCTGATCTTGTCGAAGCCGTATTGCGTGGCATTGATATGTTTGACTGTGTGATGCCCACCCGCAATGCGCGCAATGGGCATTTATTTACTTCTACCGGTGTGATTAAAATTCGCAATGCGGTTCATCGTGGTGATACCGCCCCTCTAGATGAAAATTGCGACTGCTATACCTGTCAAAATTTTAGCCGCGGTTATTTGCATCATCTAGATAAATGTGGCGAGATTTTAGGGGCTCAGCTAAATACTATTCACAACCTGCGTTATTATCAGAATTTAATGCGTGGTCTACGCGATGCCATTGAAAATGACTGCTTAGATCAGTTTGTGGACGATTTTTATCAGCAACAGGGCCAGACTAGACCAGAATAAGTTAGCGTCTTATCGCTTGAAAGGGGCTTTAAATCGTTAAATATGCCCCAATGTATTCTATTATGGCTATAATGCTCGGCTATTCAGCTATCTCGGTATTGATACGGGGATAATTAAGGAATCAAAGGACAATAGAATGCCCAATAAATTCCCCATGTGGAAAAACCTAATGATACTCGCAGTGGTTGCCTTTGCGTTTATCTATGCAGCACCCAATCTTTATCCGCCAGATCCAGCACTTCAGTTGTCAGGGCAAAGCAGTGCCATGCAAATTGATGGCGCAGTATTGAAGAAAGTTGAGCAAGCTCTAGATGCGGCCAATATCGAGCATTTTTCTGGTGAAGCAGATGGCGAGTCTGCATTGATTCGTCTAGTCGATTCCGAATTACAGATGCGTGCCAAAGAAGTGGTTCAGGCAGAGATGGGCGGTGAATATGTAGTTGCTCTCAATTTGGCGCCAACGACACCTGAGTGGTTAAGTAGTCTCGGTGGCTCACCGATGAAACTGGGTTTGGACCTTAGTGGCGGTGTTCATTTCCTATTGGAAGTTGATCTTGATGCGGCTCTGACCACGCGACTTGAGGGTGATCTGCAGGAAGTTAAATCCAGTTTGCGTGAAGAAAAAATTAGATACCGCAGTTTTGAGCTTAAAGGTCAGCAAATTATCGGTCGCTTTCGAAATGAAGAGCAGGTTGCGCAAGCCACCAGTCTAGTCCGTGAAAATTTTAGAGATCTGCAGCCACAGTTTAGGCAGGGTCAAAACCCACTGACATTAGTGCTTGAACTCAGTGAAATTGCCAGCGGTCAGATCGAAGATAATGCGATTAAACAGAATTTAACTTCACTTCGAAATCGTGTGAATGAGTTAGGTGTTTCTGAGCCATTAGTCTCGCGACAGGGCAAAAATCGCATTGTTGTTGAACTTCCAGGGGTTCAGGATACAGCAGAAGCTAAACGTATTATTGGTAAAACGGCCAATCTAGAATTCCGTCTTGAAGCTGAGGGTAGAGTAGGTGAAGTCTTTGAGTTTCGTGATGGCAGAGGTTTAGATGCAAGGCTAGAAAATAATGCGGTGATTACCGGTGAAAATGTTACCGATGCCCGTTCTAGTTATGATGAAAATGGTCGCCCACAGGTCAATATTACATTGGATACCAAAGGTGGCTGGCAGATGGGTCACTCCACCAGAGACAATGTCGGGCGTCGCTTGGGTGTATTATTTATTGAATACAAAACCAAGCTAGAGAAGTCTGAGGATGAAAATGGCGAAATCGTTATAACCCCAGTGCCCTTTGTTGAAAAGCATATTATTAGCCTAGCAACGGTACAGAGTCAGCTAGGTAAGTCATTTAGAATCACCGGGATCGATAGCCAGAGAGAATCTTCTGAATTAGCACTATTACTGCGAGCTGGTGCCCTTGCTGCCCCGATGTACATAGTTGAAGAGCGAACCATTGGTCCATCTTTGGGTGCTGATAATATTCGATTGGGGGTGCAATCAGTTTCGCTGGGGATGGCATTAGTCTTATTATTTATGATTGTTGTATATCGCGGTTTTGGTGTTTTAGCCAATGTTGCACTGACCATGAACCTTTTGCTTTTAGTAGGTTTTATGTCATTGCTTGGAGCAACATTAACCTTGCCGGGCATTGCCGGTATCGTTTTAACGGTCGGTATGGCAGTAGATGCTAATGTGCTTATTTTCTCGCGTATTCGCGAAGAGCTGGCCTCCGGCTCCTCCATACAAGCTGCTATTAGTGGCGGTTATGACCGCGCCTTTGTATCTATTTTAGATGCCAATATCACCACATTGATTGTCGCTGTTATATTATTCTTAATTGGCTCGGGTCCTGTTCAAGGTTTCGCAGTAACATTATCGATCGGTATTTTAACTTCCATGTTTACCTCAATCGTTCTCACCCGTGGCTTAGTCAATGCCATTGTTGGTGGGCGAAGAATTGAAAAACTCTGGATATAGGACTGGAAAATGAGTGAATTAAAAATATATAACTTTATGGGTCTACGCCGAATTGCGGTGATCTTTTCTGCAGTTCTATTATTGGTTTCTACTGTTTCACTATTTAGTCAGGGTCTTGTTTTAGGCTTGGATTTTTCCGGTGGTACGCAGATTGAAGTGGGCTATAAACAGCCAGTCAAGGTAGCGGATATTCGTAGCCAGCTAGAAAGTGCAAACTTTGAAGATCCGGTTGTACTGCATTTTGGCTCCGAATCTGAAGTACTCATTCGTATGCAAGGTGAACCCGATCAAGGGCTTGCTGAGCGTATTTATTCATCACTAGCCGTCAATGGTGAGCAAATAGAATTGCGCCGTGTAGATTTTGTGGGCCCGCAAATTGGTGAAGAGCTTCGCGATAAAGGTGGTTTAGGCATGTTAATTGCCCTTGCAGTGGTAATGCTCTATGTAGCCATTCGTTTCCAATTTAAATTCTCAGTGGGCGCGGTACTTGCCCTAGTGCATGATGTTTTAATCACCCTGGGTATTTTCTCTATCACTCGATTGGAATTCGACTTAACGGTTTTGGCTGCGGTGCTAGCGGTGGTGGGTTACTCGCTAAACGATACCATTGTAGTATCCGACCGCATCCGTGAAAATTTCCGAAAAATTCGCAAAGCACCGGCAGTTGATGTTATCAACGAATCTCTTTCACAAACATTATGGCGAACCATCAATACCTCGATGACCACCATGCTAGTGTTATTAGCGCTATTTTTCTTTGGCGGTGAGCTAATTCATAACTTTGCTATTGCGCTAATGATTGGTGTAGGTATTGGTACCTACTCATCCATCTATGTGGCAGCTACAGTTATGCTGGCAATGAATGTGGATCGAGAAGATCTTATTG
>JAYQEC010000069.1:0-5359 GCA_038138645.1 Porticoccaceae bacterium
GGTATGCTGTGGTTTATTTTCTCCGAAGTTATGTTCTTTGCTGCTTTCTTTGGCGCACTTTTCTATGTCAGAGTTTTCGTTAATTCGTGGCTAGGTGGTGAGGCAGCTGTGGGCTGGTTCGATGACACGCCGACTGATGCTGCAGCCGCTAACAAAGAAATCCTTTGGAATGGTTATGAGGCCGAGTGGCCAGTAATGGTAACTCCTGACCAAATGGCTAATGGTGATGCTGCACAGTTTAAAGGCCCAGAGCAAAATATGAATTTCCCGGGTTGGTCAAACCTTCTAAGTTGGTTACCACTTTGGAACACCATTGTTCTAATGACCTCAAGTGTCACTGTGCATATTGCACATACAGCGCTTAAAAATAATAACCGCAAGAAGTTTAATACTTGGTTAGGTATTACAGTGGGCCTTGGTATTTTCTTCTTGTTCTTACAAGCTGAAGAATATATTCATGCTTATCAGCATATGGGACTAACGCTTGAGACGGGTATCTACGGTACGACGTTCTTCTTGTTAACTGGCTTCCACGGTGCGCACGTAACTCTTGGAACCTGTATGCTATTAGTGCAATGGATAAGAGGTCTTAAGGGCCACTTTAGCCATGATGATCAGTTTGGTTTTGAGGCTGCATCTTGGTACTGGCACTTCGTAGATGTTGTTTGGGTTGGGCTATTCTTGTTTGTTTACGTGTTAGCGTAAATAGCCTTTGCTTGAACAAAACGGCCAGGCAATGCCTGGCCGTTTTTGGTTTTAAGGACTAATTTTTTGGTGCAGGTTGATAGGGAGCAGCATTTTCTGGATGTAACTGACGGTCCCATGGAGCAGTACTGTTAAGCTGACCGCTGTAAGTGCCGTAGACAACACAGGCAATAAGTAAGCTGGCAAGACCAATTCTTATGCCTAATGCGTAAAGTAAACGCTTCTTGGAGTTTCCCATATCCTTGACGAGGAAATTAAGCCCGCCAAAAAGGCTTGCGATGACACCGATAAATAAAATGATGATAATGACTTTTAATAGCATGTTTAAATCCATTGTTGAGATAGGAAACATTTAACCACAGATGACTGACTCGGCTCAAAAAACAAATGGCTTTAAATGGCAGCCGAATGCTAAGTTATTAGTGTTTTCGCTATTAATGATGCCTTTATTGCTAAGTCTCGGTTTTTGGCAATTGCAACGAGGCGAGGAAAAACAACAGATTGTTGATCATTATGCGCGCAATCAACAGTTGCCGCCCATTATCAGCGCTGAAGAGTTAGCCTCTGGAGAAGACCAGCAGTATCGATTGGCTTGGGTGCGAGGAACAGTCGATAATCAGCGCGTAATTATTCTAGATAATAAAGTTAATAATGGCCGCCCTGGTTATGAAATATTGCAGTCAGTTTCTATCTTTGGACAGGAAGCAAAATTATTGATTAATAGAGGCTGGGTAGAGGCCTCTTTGGATCGTGAAATATTGCCTTCAATCTCGCCAATAGAGGGTGAGGTGCAATTGCGAGGTTATCTGTATCGTGCCTTAAAAGGCGGTTATCGTCTGGATGATGGTATTCGTCAGGTTCAAGACTGGCCTAGCCGAGTTGGCTGGATTAGCTTAGCAAGAGCAGAAGAGCTGTTTAATGAGTCCTTTATGCCCTATCAGTTGCGTCTGGATCAGGATTCGGTGGGCGCCCTGAAAACGGGTTGGACTACCGTGGCCGTTCAGCCCGAAAAACATGTAGGCTATGCCGTGCAGTGGTTTGCTATGGCCTTTACCCTACTCATAATGACCATCATTGCTAACTCAAATATTCTAAGTTGGCTTAGAAAATCTAAAAAATAATATCAGTATTTAAGATTACAGGAATAAATTATGTCAGATCAGAAGTCATTAGAAGCGAAACAGAAAAGCTTTAGATATCAAATTTGGTTAATGTTAATCATTGTCTTTGGTGTTATCGCTTTTGGTTTCTTGATGGTGCCAAAGACCGAAGAGCAGCGGCAGAAAATGATTGAGTTATTTGGCACCACTAATCAGGGTCAATTGGTAAAACCGGCACTGGATATCAGTGATGTTCTTTCCGGTATTCCGCTAACTGAAAAGCCAAAATGGCAAGTGGTTATTGCCGGTGGTGAGACCTGCGATCAAATTTGTCAGGATATGTTGTTAAACACTCGGCAGATCCATATGTTACTGGGTAAATATACTGGTCGAGTGCAGCGTATTTTCTTGCAGGGCCCCAATCAGATGCTAGATTCTGAATGGCTGGCGCAAGAGCATCCATTTTTGCTATTGGATAAATTAGATACGGGTAAATTTAAACAGTTACTTGCCAATAGCTCGGCAGATTGGGATATGACAGAGACAAGATTCTTTGTGGTAACCCCCGACAATAAAGCAATTCTTTACTTTACTGCAGAAGACGATGCAAATGGACTGCTTGATGACCTTAAACATCTGTTAAAATACTCACCTGATCGCTAAAGTTGGCGAATTTAATCTTTGATTTTCGGAGAATAGGTTGGAATCAAAAATAGATAATCAAACTGCCATTAGTTGGCGCGACTACTTGGAGCTATGCAAGCCTAACGTAGTGGCGTTGATGATTCTTACCTCTGTGATTGGCATGTTGTTAGCTACGCCCCAAGCTGTGCCTATGGATATTTTATTGTTTGGCAATCTTGGTATTGCACTGTGCGCGGGTGCCGCGGCGGCAGTCAATCATGTAGTAGACCGACGCATTGATGAAAAGATGGCGCGAACAGCAAATCGTCCGATTGCCCAGGGCAGGCTTCAGCCTAATCAAGCAATCGCCTTTGCCTTGATTACGGGGCTTGCGGGCATTGTGGTATTGGTTATTTTTACCAATATCTTAACCGCATGGCTAACCCTAGCGTCACTAATAGGCTATGCCTTTATTTACACCATGTATCTTAAGCGTGCTACGCCGCAAAATATTGTAATCGGCGGTTTGGCTGGTGCGGCTCCACCACTTCTCGGTTGGGTTGCGGTTACTGGAGAGATTCACTACAACGCCTTGTTGTTAGTGCTGATTATTTTTGCTTGGACACCACCGCATTTTTGGGCATTGGCTCTCCATCGCAAAGAGGAATATGCCAAGGCGGATATCCCTATGTTGCCTGTTACTCATGGTGACACTTACACCAAAATCAATATTGTGCTCTATACCCTTATGTTGGTGGTGATTACCATCATGCCTTATCTAACGGGTCTTTTCGGCTGGCTGTATCTTGCGGGCTCCTTAGTTTTGGGTGCTGGCTTTTTATACTATTCAGCACTGATGTGGCTGGATAAAGACAGTGGTATGAGAACGTTTAAATATTCGATTATTTATTTAATGCTGTTATTTGCAATTATGCTGCTTGATCATTATTTGATTGAACCGATTGCCAACCAAACACAGTTTTAAGAATTTAAAGGCTTAACTATGAATAGCAAGACAGGCGTACGAGTGACTATTGTTGGACTACTAGGATTTATTCTATTGGTAGTCTACGGCTTTACTTGGCGTATGAGTCAGCCAGTGATTATGTCGAAAGAAGAGTTGCAGATTAACGGTGCCATTGTTTTGGACAAGCCGAGAATATTTAGCGATTTTGAGCTAGAGGATCATCGTGGCGAGCTGTTTAATAATGAGCGGTTTCAGGGAGTGTGGAGCATCGTTTTCTTTGGCTTTACCCATTGCCCAGATATCTGCCCTACTACCCTTGCTATGTTGAATGATACCTATAGCAAGCTTAAAGATAGCGAGAAAGAGCGCTTGCAAGTGGTTATGATTTCTCTGGATCCCGAGCGCGATACAGTAGAAAAGTTAGCGGAATATGTGCCCTACTTTAATCCAGAATTTACCGGTGTTACGGGTAATAAGCATTTGATTCGCCGACTGACGGCTGAACTTAACGTGGCTTACAACCAAGTTCCGCTTAGTGATGATGACTATACAGTCGATCACAGCACACAATTAATTTTGATTAATCCTATGGGGCATTACCACGGTTTCTTTAAAGCGCCGCACACCGAAATCACTATGCGCAGCACTTGGCGCTCAATTGCGGGCAGTAGTCAGTTCTAAGCTTTAGGATAAAAACTTTAATATAAGATTAAACGTTTTTTCCAGTGCTCCCTGGTTTTGCTTAACTATTTCAAGGGCGCTCTGCCCTTGCTTCAAGGTTTGCTCTGGATTGTTTGCGAATATCTTTAGCTGTTCACTCAAGGCCTTAGCTGAGTCGATTTCAATGCAGCCATTATTGGCTATTAGCTGAGGGTAAATATGTGCGAAGTTGTAATAGCTGGGACCGGTTATTGCCGGAATAGCGCAAGCGGCGGCTTCGAGAGGATTATGTCCACCGCGCTCGATAAGACTGCCACCAATAAAGGCGCAATCGGCTGCGCCATAAAATGTCATCATTTCTCCCATACTGTCGGCAAGAAGAACAGATTGTCCCGCTAGGTTATCCTTACTGCGCTGAGCAAAAGGTATATTTGCTTGAGAGAGCAATTCTGCGACAGGCTGAAATTGTTCCATATGTCGCGGTGCAATAATTAATAGGCTTTTATTATTGTTTTTAATTAGATGGCTATGTGCGTCAAGTACCTGTTCGTGCTCATTTGGATGAGTCGAGCCAGCAACCCATACAAAATCATAACCCGCAAGTTCAGCCTTTAGTTTCTCCGCGCTTTTTTGCGTTTCTTCACTGATACCAATATCAAATTTTATTGAGCCGGTAGTCAACGCTTTGTTATCGCTTAACCCCAGTTGCTTAAAGCGCTTAATATCCTCTGTACTATGCCCAGCAAGTAATGAAATTGAGCGCATTAATTCTTTGCTAAGCGATGAAAATAACTGATAGCCTCTTAGAGACTTTTTAGACAGTCGGGCATTTATCACTATAACGGGCAACTGATATTGTTTGGATTTAATGATTAAATTCGGCCAAAGCTCGGTTTCTAAAATGACCAGTGCTTTGGGCTGTAATTTTTCTAAAAATCGCGCCACGCTCCCCGGGAAATCTAACGGTAAATAAATATGCTGAACAGAATCGCCAAACAGTGTTTTTATCTGCTCAGAGCCACTGGGTGTATTACAGGTGATGGTTAGTGTCTGATCGGGTTTTTCTGAGAGTAGCTTTTTAATCAGAGGGCTGGCGGCCATAATTTCGCCAACCGAGGCGCAGTGAATCACTAGGCTATCCGCTTTAAGTCGCCCATGATAAAAACCTAGGCGCTCAGCCCAGCGCCCGCGATAGGACTTGTTCTTAAGGCCACGACTCCAAAGATGGAAAAATACAATCGGGCTTAAGAGATATAAAACAAGTGAATATACAGCACGAACCATTTATTATTCCTAAAATAAT
>JAYQEC010000070.1:0-5185 GCA_038138645.1 Porticoccaceae bacterium
AATACTACTATTTTTTGTCTATAGTTCATGTACGGCATAAAAATCATTTCACAATAAAAAGGACGTTTAGCGTGAAAGAAGATAACCGACCATCACCTGAAAACTTTTTCACCGACTGGAAGCAGCGCGAAGCTTTAGCAGAGGGAATGATTCCAATAATTGGCAGACTCTATAGAGAATCCAATGTCTCTATTTATCTGTACGGTAAAAGCATGGTCAATAAATCAGTGATTGATCTTATGAAAGCCCACCGTTTTGTTCGACAGGTGGAGAAAAATGAGATCTCAGAGTTTGATACAGCGCCAATGCTTAAAGAAATTAGCCAGCTTTCATTGGGTCCAGCGCATATCGATATAGGAAAATTTGCAGTTCAATTTGAAGCGATAAAGAATCAATTATCTATCACTGAATTTGTACGCCAGGAACTAGCGGGCAATATAGGCCAAACAACCAAACCATTAGCAGAGCCTCAGGATTTAGTTTTATATGGCTTTGGTCGTATAGGGCGCTTGTTGGCAAGATTGCTGATTGATAAAACCGGTGGTGGAGATGTGCTGCGTTTGCGGGCTATTGTGATTCGCAAATGTAAAAAAGATAACAATGATCTAGAAAAGCGTGCCGCTCTGTTGCGTCAAGATTCTGTGCACGGCTCATTTAAGGGCACCATAAGGCTGTTAAGCGATAGCCAAACACTGGTGATAAATGGTAATCCGATAAGAATTATTTACGCTGATACGCCTGATGAAATTAACTACCGAGCTTACGGGATTAATAAAGCTATCGTTATTGATAATACCGGGTTGTGGAATACGACTAACTCTCTCCAGCGGCATCTGCGACCCGGCGCTGAAAAGGTACTTTTGACTGCACCTGCAGGTGATGATATTCCCAATGTGGTCTATGGTATTAATCACCACCAGATTACATCGAGTCATAAAATTATATCGGCGGCTTCCTGTACCACTAATGCTATTGTGCCGATTTTACACTGTATGCTTAAAGAATATGGTATTGAACAGGGCCATGTGGAGACCGTTCATGCCTATACCAATGATCAAAATCTTATCGATAATTATCATACTGGAGACCGTCGTGGCAGAAGTGCTGCGCTTAATATGGTGTTAACCTCTACGGGTGCGGCAAAAGCTGTCGAAAAGGCAATTCCTGAATTAAAAGGCAAGCTCACCGGTAATTCGATTAGGGTGCCAACGCCGAATGTGTCTATGGCTATTTTGAATTTACAGTTGAACAAAACAACCACCGTTACCGAGCTTAACGAATTCTTACGCCAAAAGGCTTTGCACAGTGCCTATCAGCAACAGATAGGTTATACGGTTTCATCAGAGGCAGTTTCAACTGACTTTGTGGGATCTAGGCAAGCCTCGGTAGTTGATTCCTCGGCAACCATTGTTAATGGCAATAATGTGGTTATCTATTGTTGGTATGACAATGAGTTTAGTTACAGCTGTCAGGTAGTAAGATGTCTTGAAAAATTTGCAGGTGTTATTTGGCAACGTTATCCTAACGAGAATCAATAGCCAATCGAAGTTAGAAACCTATGTTAGTTGAGCAAATCTGGACCAATAATGCGTGGCGCAACTTTAATTATTTGATCGCTTGCCCAGAGACAGGCGATGCATTAGCGATTGACCCCCTAAATTATCAGCAGTGTGCAGATATTGCTGCAAGTAAGGGCTGGAAAATTTCTCAGATTCTTAATACTCATGAACACCATGATCATATTGAGGGTAATAGTCCGCTTAAAGCACTAACACAGGCCAAGCTTCTGGCTCACAAGGATGCGCCCATTGAAGATGTGGATATTCGTTTGAATGGCGGCGAAACCGTTAGGGTTGGTCGTTCAGTCGAGTTATTGGTAATTGATACGCCAGGTCATACTATGAGCCATGTTTGCTTGCTGTCCACTGGTTCGCAGCCAGCTCTATTTAGCGGTGATACATTATTTAATGCGGGAGTAGGAAATTGCCATGGGGGCGGGCATCCTGAGGCGCTATTTGAGACTTTTGATCAATGCTTCTCTGAATTAGATGATCGAACTCTTGTTTATCCTGGCCATGATTACATTATTAATAATCTGCGTTTTACCTTAGATAGAGAGCCTGGAAATAGCCGTGCAGCACAGTTGCTAAATGAAGTTATAGATCAGGATCCCAGTCAGCCGCTAGTCACAACAATAGGCCTAGAAAAGCAGATTAATTGTTTCCTTCGTCTCGACAATCCAGAGATTATTAATAATATTTACTTATCAGTTGAAGGCTTTCCGCAAAGTCCCGAAGCCAAGGATGTCTTTCTCGCTTTAAGAGAGCTCAGAAATCATTGGTAAGTTATTTTACTCATAGGATTTGCCCTAGCATTGAGTAAAATAATCAAATTAACCAAAAAAACGCCAAATTTTGGCCATGAAACTGGCATCAAAACACTAAGAAGTTTATACTCCCGCGCAAAATTTGTTGGCTAAAACGGTTTAAATTAAAAGTTTGGGTTTTGGCACACTTTTTTAGTTATTTTCAGATCAATTGTGGCTCGAACCAATTATTGTTAGCGACTCGTTTGATGGCAGTATGTTGGATAAGTTTTTAATCTCGTCAATGGTAACTTCTATGATTAAAATTCGCCGAGGACTGGACCTGCCAATATCAGGTGCACCAAAGCAAGAAATTCACGATGGTCCCAAGACCAGTCAAATCGCTATTATCGGCTCTGATTTCCCTGGAATGAAGCCAACTATGGCGGTTAAAGAAGGGGATAGGGTCAGCAAAGGACAGGTTCTTTTTACCGATAAAAAGAATTCTGGTGTTAGTTTCACATCGCCATCTGCTGGAACTGTAGTTTCAATCAATCGTGGTGAAAGACGTGTTTTCCAGTCTATCGTTATTGATATTGACGGTGATTCAAAAGTAGATTTTCCAGTGACTGCTCCCGACGCCATTGCTAGCCTTAGTCGTCAGCAAGTGGTAGATAATCTGGTAAATTCTGGTCAATGGATCAGCTTTAAAACCCGTCCTTATTCAAAAGTCCCTGCGATAGATAGCGAGCCAGCATCGATCTTTGTCAATGCTATGGATACCAATCCTCTGGCCGCTGATCCGCAAGTTATTATTGCCGAGCGAAAACAAGATTTTGATTATGGTCTGCAGATTATAGCCAAGCTAACTCAGGGCGCGGTTAATTTATGTGTAGAAGGCAACTCTGAGGTTAATGTGCCAGAAGGTGAGAGTATCTCAACCTATCAATTTTCTGGACCCCATCCTGCCGGTTTGCCAGGTACACATATTCACTACATAGATCCAGTGAGTGCCAATAAAACCGTTTGGACTATTAACTACCAAGATGTAATTGCTATTGGTGCATTATTTACAACAGGTGAGATCGATAATAGTCGCGTTATTGCCTTGGGTGGTCCTCAAGTAAAAGAACCACGACTTATCAGAACAATCCTCGGTGCTAATCTTAATCAGCTTGTGATTGGTGAACTCGTCAATGATGAGAATCGAGTTATTTCGGGTTCTGTATTAAGCGGCCGTAAAGCGGCAGGTGCATTTGCCTTTTTGGGCAGATATCACCATCAGGTTTCAGTGATTCGCGAGGGACGTGAGAGAGAATTCTTACATTACCTACGTGCAGGTCTTAACAAACATTCTGCGCTACCTATTTTTGCTGCTGGCCTAAAGAAAAGATTATTTAATATGACAACCAGCACTAATGGAAGTGAAAGAGCTATGGTGCCGGTTGGTGGTTATGAAAACGTTACAGCACTTGATCTGCTTCCTGTTCAATTATTGCGTGCATTAATTGTGGGTGATACAGAAATGGCTCAAAAGTTGGGTTGTTTAGAGTTAGATGAAGATGATGTAGGACTTTATACCTATGTTTGCGTAGGTAAATATGAGTACGGTCCGATTCTTCGCGACAACCTCACTAGAATTGAGAAGGAGGGTTAATTCCACCATGCGTAAATTTTTAGATAAGCTGGAGCCTAACTTTAAAAAAGGCGGCAAGTGGGAAGGTTGGTATGCCCTTTATGAGGCGATTGATACTGGTCTCTTTAAACCCTCAGACGTGACCAAGAACAGCTCTCATGTAAGAGATAATATAGACCTTAAGCGTGTAATGATTACCGTTTGGCTCTGTACTTTCCCAACCATGTTTTTTGGCATGTGGAATATTGGTTTTCAAGCCAATAACATTATGGCTGATATGGGTATGGCAAGTCAGGAAGGCTTGCGAGGTCTGTTTATCGGCCTTCTAGCCGGTTACGACGCCAATAGCATTTGGGACAATATGGTTCATGGTGCGGCCTACTTTATTCCAATTTATGCCACTACATTTATTGTCGGTGGATTCTGGGAAGTATTATTTGCTAGTGTTCGCGGTCACGAAGTCAATGAGGGCTTTTTTGTAACCTCAGTTCTATTTGCTCTTTGTTGTCCGCCAGACCTGCCACTGTGGATGGTTGCTGTAGGTATTAGTTTTGGTATTGTGATTGGTAAAGAGATCTTTGGTGGTACAGGCAAAAACTTCCTAAACCCGGCGCTAACAGGTCGAGCATTCCTGTATTTCGCTTACCCAGCCTATATGAGTGGTGATATGGTTTGGACTGCAGTGGACGGCTATACGGGCGCTACTATGCTTTCTGTGGCTGCTGCTGATGGTGTCAATGCACTATCTCAGACTGCTACTTGGATGGAGTCATTTATTGGAACTATCCATGGCTCTATTGGTGAAACATCAACCCTCGCCATTCTTATGGGTGCGGTAGTTTTGATGGCGATGAAGATTGCCTCATGGCGCATTATTCTGGGTGTATTGGTTGGTTCTGCAGTTGTTTCACTACTGTTTAACAGTATTGAATCAACTAACCCAATGTTTGCATTGCCATTCTATTGGCACTGGGTGATTGGTGGTTTTGCCTTCGGTGCTATCTTTATGGCGACCGATCCGGTGTCTGCTTCAATGACCAATACTGGTAAATATATTTACGGTATTTTGATTGGTGTTATGGTTATTTTAATCCGTGTAGTAAATCCTGCCTTCCCTGAAGGGATGATGTTGGCCATTCTATTTGCCAACCTTTTTGCACCGCTAATCGATCATTATGTTGTTGAGTCGAATATTAAGAGGAGACTAGCACGTGGCTAATGAATCTGTAACTAAAACCTTCACT
>JAYQEC010000071.1:0-4927 GCA_038138645.1 Porticoccaceae bacterium
CCAGATGTTTTTATTGGTCAAATTTTGTTATCTGCACCCTCAACGGCTACGGTTGATGAATTAGAAAGCATTCAGGCTAAACTAGCTACAATAAGGCAACAATTGGCAGATGGCGCTGACTTCAAACAACTAGCTATTGCCAATAGCGATGACCAAAGCGCTCTTGAGGGTGGTGACTTGGGCTGGAGAAAGCTTGCTCAACTACCCCTTCTATTTAGTGCATCTCTTGAAAAGTTGCAGCCAGGTCAAGTATCAGAGCCTATTCGAAGTGGCGCAGGTTTCCACTTGCTAAAGCTGTATGAGCGAAAGGGTGGTGGCGAGCAGCTTATAGAACAACATTATGCCCGACATATTTTACTAACGCCCAACCAAATTAGAGATGAAAAGCAGACCGTTGAGCTGTTAGAAAAAATTCGCATGCAAATTATTGATGGTGAAGACTTTGCCGAGCTAGCCAAGCAATACTCTAAGGATCCTGGTTCCGCATTAAAAGGAGGCAGCCTTGGCTGGTCAACGCCGGGTCTATTTGTACCGGAATTTGAACAAACTATGGGCAGTATTGCGCTCAACGAAATAAGCGCACCTTTTCAGTCACAGTTTGGATGGCATATATTGCAAGTAACTGAGCGTCGCATGCAGGATTTTAGCGAGGATATTTTACGCAATAGAGCTGATAATTTGCTTCGTCAACGCAAATACTCAGAAGAACTTCAGGTATGGCAGCAAAAACTTCGTGATGAAGCCTATATCGAGATTAAAGAGATCTAAATGACTAGCAGATTGGCAATAACACCTGGCGAGCCAGCAGGTATTGGACCAGAGCTACTTATCCAAGCGGTTCAGGATGGTTGCGCACAGCAACTTGTCGCCTTTGCTGATCCCGATATGCTTTTACAGCGCGCCAAGTTACTTGGCTTGCCTTTGCAATTAAAGCCTTTTGATCCGAACAGTCCAGCCTCTCCCCTTCTTCCTGGCGAACTCTATATATTTCCTATTTCGTCTGCTAACCAAGCAAAGGTAGGTGAACTGGATACTGCCAATGCACCCTATGTGCTAGCCTGTTTAGATGCTGCAATTGATGCCTGTCAAACCAAACAATGCGATGCTTTAGTCACCGGCCCTGTTCAAAAATCTATTATTAACGACGCTGGAATCGATTTTTCTGGGCACACCGAATACCTTGCCCTAAAGACTCAAACTGATACAGTTGTAATGATGTTGGCAACCGATAATTTACGCGTTGCGCTTGTAACAACCCATCTACCTCTTCGCGATGTTGCAGATGCTATAACTGCGCCTTTACTGCACTCAGTTATTAAAATCCTCAACCATGATCTATGTACAAAATTTGCGATACAACAGCCAAAAATTTTGGTTTGCGGCCTCAACCCCCATGCGGGGGAAGGCGGCCATCTTGGCAATGAAGAAATAGAAATAATTTCTCCAGCTATTCAAAAGTATCAGCAACAGGGTCTAGACATTTCAGGTCCCTACCCTGCAGATACCTTATTCACAGAAAAATACTTAACGAATGTAGATGCTGTTCTAGCAATGTATCATGATCAAGGCTTGCCAGTACTTAAACATAGTGGCTTTGGGCGAGCAGCCAATATTACTCTCGGTCTGCCAATTATCAGAACCTCTGTAGATCACGGCACGGCACTTGATCTAGCAGGCAAAGGCATTGCCGATAAAGGCAGTTTTGAGGTTGCCATAAACTGCGCCGCGCAAATGGCTGAGCGACGCACGGATGGTGACCATTGAATAGCCAGCACAAGCCTCGCAAACGTTTTGGACAAAACTTCTTAATCGATCAGCAGGTTATAGGGCAAATTGTATCTGCCATTAATCCATCAGCCGAAGACAACCTGATTGAAATTGGTCCAGGAATGGCGGCAATAACCGAGCATCTAGTTAAACACTGCCCTACTATGTCACTGGTTGAGCTAGATCGAGATCTGATTGAATTCCTTCAGCAAAAACTTGCTGACTACCCTGAAGTCACCATCATTAATAGTGATGCTCTTAAAACTGATTATTCTCAGTTTTTTAATGGCGACAAACTGCGTCTGGTAGGAAACCTACCCTACAATATTTCCACACCTCTGTTATTTCACCTTTTAGAGGCAAGAACAATTATTAGGGATATGCATTTTATGCTGCAGCGGGAGGTGGTTGATCGTCTATGCGCCGTTCCAGGCGATAAATGCTATGGAAGATTGTCTGTAATGATTCAATACCACTGCCGAGTAAACCCTCTTATCCCTGTCCCACCGTCATCCTTTAATCCTGCACCTAAGGTGCAGTCTGCCGTAGTCCGATTAACCCCCTATGCAGATATACCCTATAAGGCAGACAACCCAGAACTACTTCGTCAACTAGTCAGTCTATGCTTTCAGCAGCGCCGTAAAACCTTAAAAAATTGCTTGAGTTCCTTCGCCGAGTATATTGATTATGCAGCTCAGCCTGTAGAAGCTACAAAACGTCCAGAGCAACTTTCTGTCAAAGAATTTGTCTCGCTGAGCAACCATATTCACCAAAATAAGGTGTTATTAGATGAGTGATCTCAAGAATACTGATGAGCAGTCCAATATTAAGATTTCTGTAATTACAGAATATCTAGTTGGACAATCTATGCCCGAGGACAATCGCTATGCCTTTGCATATCACATCACAATTGAAAACAATTGCAGTGAAGCAGTAACCCTGCTTCATAGACATTGGATTATTGTCGATGGTAACCAGCAGCAGCAAGAAGTTAGAGGTCCTGGAGTCATTGGCGAACAACCTAGAATTGCAGTTAATGGCAAATACCAATATAGCAGTGGCGTTGTTCTCGAAACACCCATTGGCACTATGCAAGGGTCCTATCAAATGGTGAATGATCAGGGACAGCCTATAGAGGCCCCTATCTCGCCTTTTTTACTCGCAGTACCCAACACGGTCAACTAGATGGCAAAGTATGCTGTAGGTGATATTCAAGGCTGCTTGAGCCCGCTTAAGGCTCTATTAGATAGCGTAGCTTTCAATCCATCAACTGACTTACTTATTTCAGTGGGCGACCTTGTCAATCGAGGTCCTCAATCCCTGGAAACATTACGTTTCTGTATGGGACTAGGTAATGCCTTTAAAATGGTGTTAGGCAATCATGATCTGCATCTGCTGGCTATTGCCGAGGGTATAAGAGCACCAAGCGCACAGGATACTATTCAGGAAGTACTGGATGCGCCTGATCGAGAAAAAATCTGTAGTTGGCTTCGCAGCCAGCCTTTGCTGCTTTCAGAGGACGGCTACCATATCGTTCATGCGGGTATTCCACATATATGGGATATTACGCAAGCACAGAGTCTAGCTGATGAGGTTAGCGAGGTGATTCAATCAGCACAACGCAAAAGCTATTTTGCAAACATGTACGGCAACTATCCCGATTTATGGGATAACTCTCTCGAAGGTAGTGATCGCCTGAGAGTGATTACCAACTATTTAACTCGCATGCGGTTTTGCGATTCACAGGGAACACTGGATCTGAAAACAAAGGATTGCACTGACCAGCCAGAACCCTACAAGCCTTGGTTTTGCTTTGAGCGGACTGAAAAGAAACCTATCGAGATTATTTTTGGTCACTGGGCAGCATTGCAGGGCAAACCCTTTGAGTCACCTACATTTGCACTAGATACGGGATATATATGGGGCGGCTCAATGCGCTTAATGGCATTAGAAAACCAGCAATTATTCCATCAAGAATATTTAGGCTAAAAAAGTAAGACGAAAAAAAACCGAGCAATGCTCGGTTTTTTTAAAACTGAAAAAGTGCTTATTCAGCAGCTTCTACAGCTTCAACTTCTTCAACTTCAACAATCTCGCGGTCTACAAGCTCAACATAAGCCATAGGTGCTTTATCACCAGTACGCACACCACATTTTAGAATACGCAGGTAACCACCTGGACGCTCTTGATAGCGAGGACCAAGATCAGAGAACAGTTTTCCAACTGCTTCTTTATTGCGAAGACGATCAAAAGCTAGTCTACGATTAGCAACTGAGTCTTCCTTGGCAAGAGTAATTAAAGGCTCAGCAAAACTACGAAGCTCTTTAGCCTTTGGCAAGGTTGTTTTAATTAACTCATGCTCAACCAATGAAGCCGTCATATTGCGGAACATAGCTCTTCTGTGAGAACCGGTTTTGTTGAGTTTGCGACCACTATAGCGATGACGCATGATACTATTCCTTAATTCTTTGCTTTCTCAGCAATGATTTCTATACAAGCTAAGCTATTAAGCTAGCTCACGTTCTGTTTGTAGACTCGCTGGCGGCCAATTTTCTAGACGCATTCCCAAGGATAAACCACGAGAAGCCAACACATCTTTAATTTCAGTTAATGATTTCTTACCTAGGTTAGGCGTCTTCAGCAACTCAACTTCAGTGCGCTGAATCAAATCACCAATGTAATAAATGCTCTCTGCTTTTAAGCAGTTTGCAGATCTTACAGTTAATTCAAGATCATCCACTGGACGCAGTAGAATTGGATCGATTTCATCCTCTTCCTCTTCAGGTTCAGCTGTTGCTTCACCCTCAAGGTCAACAAATACTGCTAATTGTTGTTGAAGAATAGTAGCCGCTCGACGAATAGATTCTTCTGGATCAATTGTTCCGTTAGTCTCTAGCTCTAGAACTAGCTTATCCAAGTCAGTACGGTTCTCAACACGCGCATTTTCAACATCATAAGACACTTTGAAAATAGGGCTAAAAGTAGCGTCTAACTGTAAACGACCAATAGTACGGCTTTCTTCGTCAGTAGCACGGGCATCAGAAGGCTGATATCCACGTCCTCTAACAATACGAAGCTGCATGTTTAATTTAGTTTTACCCGTAATGTTAGCAATAACATGATCTGGGTTGATAACCTCAATATGACCATCACTTTCAAT
>JAYQEC010000072.1:0-4669 GCA_038138645.1 Porticoccaceae bacterium
AGCATTTCGCTCTACTCTTAATCGCTTATTTCTTGTTTGTCTTAGTTTGTGAAGGCGCAACTTCTGCTTCTTCACCACCCAAAATTTCACCTTTGAAGATCCACACTTTCACGCCGATCACACCATAGGTGGTATTGCCTTCAGCTGTGGCGTAGTCGATATCTGCACGCAGTGTATGCAGCGGAACACGACCTTCTCGGTACCATTCAGAACGAGCAATTTCAGCTCCACCCAAACGACCACCTACCTGAATCTTTACACCCTCTGCACCTGCGCGCATGGCGTTCTGAACAGCGCGCTTCATAGCGCGACGGAACATAACACGACGCTCAAGTTGCTGAGCAACATTCTGCGCTACTAGAGAGGCATCTAAATCCGGCTTGCGAATTTCTTCAATATTGACATGGACGGGACAACCCATACGCTTTGAAACTTCATTGCGCAGTTTCTCAACATCCTCACCTTTTTTACCAATTACTATGCCTGGGCGCGCAGTGTGAATGGTGATACGAGCACTGTCCGACGGACGCTCAATATCAACACGGCTTACTGACGCATGCCCCAAAGACTCCTGAATGTACTCACGAACAGTGAGATCCTGATAGAGCTTGTCTGCATAGTCCTTTTTGCCGGAATACCAAGTTGAGGCATGTTTTTTAACAATGCCTAGACGGATACCGGTTGGATGTACTTTTTGACCCATTTAATGGACTCCCGAACCTAAATTCTATTTCTCAGAAACTTTCACAGTGATATGACAACTGCGCTTTAAAATTCTATCTGCACGACCCTTAGCTCTTGGCTTAATACGCTTTAAGGTCATACCCTCATCAACAAAAATTGTTGATACCTTTAACTCATCAACATCAGCACCATCATTATGCTCTGCATTTGCAATTGCCGACTCTAATACTTTTTTAATAATATCAGCGCCTTTCTTAGTGCTAAATTGTAAAATCTCAAGTGCAGATTCAGCGGATTTACCGCGAATTTGATCAGCTACAAGTCTTGCCTTCTGAGCTGATAACTTGGCACCTTTTAATTTGGCTGCTACTTCCACAATAAACCTCCTATCTTACTTGGCTTTCTTGTCCGCAACGTGACCTTTATAGGTACGCGTTGGAGCGAATTCACCCAGCTTGTGACCAACCATTTCTTCATTGATCAAAACAGGAACATGTTGACGGCCATTGTGAATGGCAATAGTTAGACCAACCATATCTGGAAGAATCATTGAGCGACGCGACCAAGTTTTAATTGGGCGACGTTCATTTTTCTCAACCGCAACCTCAACCTTCTTTGCAAGATGCAGGTCAATGAATGGTCCTTTTTTTAGAGAGCGTGGCACGTTTGCTTTCCTCTTATAATAATCAGTCTTCGCTTACTTGCGACGACGAACAATGTATTTATCAGTGCGCTTATTTTTGCGCGTTTTGTAGCCTTTAGTCGGCATACCCCAAGGTGAAACTGGATGACGACCACCCGATGTACGACCTTCACCACCACCATGTGGGTGATCCACTGGGTTCATAGCAACACCACGAACTGTAGGTCTAACACCTCTCCAACGAGAAGCCCCTGCCTTACCTAATGAGCGTAGACTGTGCTCACTATTAGATACTTCACCTAATGTTGCTCGGCAATCAACTGGAATCTTACGCATCTCACCACTACGCAATCTCAACGTTGCATAGGCACCTTCTCTAGCAACTAATTGAACAGAGGCAGCTGCACTTCGTGCTAACTGAGCACCTTTACCAGGCTTCATTTCAACACAGTGAATTACAGAACCCACTGGGATATTTCTTAATGGCAAGCAGTTACCCGCTTTAATAGGGGCATCACTACCAGAAACAATTTTGTCGCCAGCCGCTACGCCCTTTGGAGCAATAATATATCGACGCTCACCGTCGGCATAACATACCAATGCAATGTGAGCACTGCGGTTTGGATCATATTCCAAACGCTCAACAGTCGCTGGAATACCATCTTTATCACGCTTAAAGTCAATGATTCGATAGTGCTGCTTATGACCACCACCGATATGACGTACTGTGATACGGCCATTACTGTTACGACCACCTGACTTTTTCTTTGTCGCTAGTAGAGGCGCGTAGGGTGCACCTTTGTGTAAATCTGGATTTACAACGCTAACTACAAAACGTCTGCCTGGTGATGTTGGTTTTCTTTTAATTACTGCCATTTCTTAACCCTCACTCCGTTACCGAGAAGTCAATATCTTGACCTTCAGCAAGGCGCACATAAGCTTTCTTCCAATCGCTGCGCTTGCCCATTCCCGTACGTGTACGGCGTGTTTTGCCTTTAACATTAACCACACGAACACCATCAACTTTAACCTCAAAGAGCTTCTCTACCGCTTTTTTAACTTCGAGTTTGCTCGCATCAGTTGCTACTTTAAATGCTACCTGAGTCGCCGACCCAGTAGCAGAAGCAGATTTTTCAGTGATGTGCGGTCCTAATAACACTTTGAAGAGTCTTTCTTGGTTCATACCAACGTCTCCTCAAGTTTTTTAAGGGCGGCAACAGTAATTACCACCTTATCAAAATTAATTAAGCTAACTGGATCAACAGCTGCTGTGTCACAAACTTCAACCTTGTGTAGGTTGCGTGAAGAAAGATAAAGATTTTCACTTACCTCTTCTGTAACGATAAGCGCTTCGCTTAAGCCAAAAGATGAAAGCTTTGAAACTAGATCTTTGGTTTTAGGCGCGTCGAGGTCAAACTTCTCGACCACAACTAAACGCTCCTGACGAGCAAGCTCTGAAACAATTGATTGCATCGCAGAACGATACATTTTTCGATTGAGTTTTTGACTGTGATCCTGTGGCTGTGCTGCAAATGTTACGCCACCAGAACGCCACAATGGGCTTCTGATAGTACCAGCACGTGCACGACCTGTTCCTTTTTGACGGAATGGCTTCTTGCCACCACCAGAAACAGCAGAACGGTTCTTTTGCGCCTTAGTACCTTGACGAGCACCCGCCAAAAACGCAACAACTGTCTGATGAATAAGATCTTGGTTAAATTCTTTACCAAAGGCTACTTCAGAAACCTCGACGGTTCCTTTGTTGCCCTTAGGAGTTGCTATTGCTAATTCCATGGACACTCCCCTTACGCCTTCACTGCTGGCCGAACAACAACATCGCCACCAGGTGCACCAGGTACGGCACCTTTAACTAGCAGCAAATTGCGTTCCGCATCAACGCGGATAATTTCTAAATTCTGAGTGGTTACCTGCTCTGCACCCATATGACCAGCCATTTTCTTACCTTTAAATACTCGACCAGGCGTTTGGTTTTGACCAATCGAACCCGGAGCACGGTGAGAAATAGAGTTACCATGAGTTGCATCTTGCATTGAGAAGTTCCAACGCTTAACACCACCTTGGAAACCTTTACCCTTAGAGGTGCCAGTCACATCGACTTTTTGGCCTTGCTCGAAACGCTCTACTGTGAGCGCGCCGCCAATCTCGAATGCTTCATCTGTACCTTCAGAACGGAATTCCCACTGCCCACGACCAGCCTCAACACCAGACTTGGCGAAGTGACCTGCTTGGGATTTTGAAACACGGGAAGCTTTAACGGAGCCTGTGGTGACCTGAATAGCAGAATAGCCGTCAGTCTCCAAAGACTTAATCTGGGTAATAAGGTTGGGTGACGCTTCTATCACAGTAACTGGAATAGACGCACCATCCTCGCTAAATACACGAGTCATGCCGCATTTGCGGCCGACAAGACCTATACTCATTTTTATGACCTCTCAGTGTACGGGGCTCTTACCCGCTACGGCTGCCTATTTCAAGGCATTACACTTTTTTAAATTAAGCCCAGCAATGCTGAGCAGCTACAACTGTTAATTAGCCCAGGCTAATCTGAACATCAACACCTGCAGCAAGATTCAATTTCATTAGCGCATCAACTGTTTTCTCAGTTGGCTCGACAATGTCGATTAAACGCTTGTGTGTACGAATTTCGTACTGATCTCGCGCATCCTTATTCACGTGAGGAGAAATCAACACTGTGAATCTTTCCTTGCGCGTTGGCAATGGAATGGGACCACGAATCTGTGCGCCAGTGCGTCTTGCTGTCTCAACAATTTCTTGCGTTGAGGTGTCGATCAACTTGTGATCAAACGCTTTAAGGCGAATCCTAATGCTTTGGTTTTGCATGGAAGCGAAACTCCGCTATCTATACTTAAATTTCCTGATGACCAATAATTATCTTATTGACACCAACTTACCCCTTAAAAAGGAGCGCGAATTCTAGAGGTGCTACCCGAGCCTGTCAAGCTAATTAACACATAGATCCATATTTTTTATTATCTACTGACTTTTCAGCCAGTCAAAAAGAGCAGAGCTAAAAAAAGAGGGTATAAAAACCCTCTTTTTTAGCATAGCTCAAATCTTAAGCGATGATCTTAGCTACAACACCTGCACCTACTGTGCGGCCGCCTTCACGAATTGCAAAACGAAGACCTTCTTCCATCGCAATTGGGTGAATCAATTCAACTTCCATCTGAACGTTATCACCTGGCATTACCATCTCTGTACCCGCTGGTAATTCACAAGCACCTGTAACATCAGTAGTACGGAAATAGAACTGTGGACGGTAGCCTTTAAAGAATGGCGTATGACGACCACCTTCATCTT
>JAYQEC010000073.1:0-4663 GCA_038138645.1 Porticoccaceae bacterium
TAATGGTTGTTGTTGCAGTGTTTAAACCTTCAGCAGTAGCAACACCCGTTAGTGCCGTATCAATCAATGTGCCAATATCAGTAAGCTGTAAGCCTGCTGGCATTGCACTAACAATCTGATTTATTTGCGCTTCACTAAAGGCGTAGTTAGACAGGATGTCTCTAACATTATCTGGCGTAGCAAAGCCAAGATTGCTTAGCGATAGATTGATTGCATTTACAGCGTCGGTAACATTCGTAGCTGTTGCAAGATCAGCATCTGTAAATAGCTGAGTAATTTCTTCACCTGACAGATTCTCAGGTATGTCAATCGCACCAGATATTTGGTCAAGCTGTTCATCAGTAAACGCAAACTCTGACAGGGCTGTACGTACAGTTGTATCAACATCAAGGTTGCTGATTGCATCTGTAATTGTCGTTACTGCATCAGAAACATTAGTCGCCGTAGAAAGGTCTGCATCTACAAACAGTTGGGCAATGTCTTCACTTGATAAGCCGGCAGGTATATCTATTGCACCTGCTATTTGATCTAACTGTGCGTCAGTAAATCCGTATTCAGCTAACGCAGTTTTAATCTCTTCTAGGCTAGGTATATCAAGCGCATCAATAGCGCCCGTGATTGCAGTAACCGCATCGCTAACGTTTGTTGCTGTTGAAAGATCTGCGTCTGTAAATAACTGAGCAATATCTTCACCGGATAAGCCAGCGGGTATGTCAATTGCGCCTGAGATTTGTTCTAGCTGTGCATCAGTAAAGCCAAACTCCGATAAAGCTGTACGCACAGTCTCATCAAAGTCTACGGCATCTTCACCTATTAACCCTGCGGCAACTAACTCATCTCGAAGGTTAGACAACTCTTCTGAAGTTACTAGTCCTGCTTCCGATATTGCGTCAACAATATCTTCAGGTGTTGCTAAACCAGATTCAGACAAGGCAGTAACAATATCTTCTGGAGTAGCAAAACCAGATTGAGCAAAGGCTCTTGCTAATCCTGCAATGTCTTCTGATGTAGCCAGTCCTTCCTGATAAATAACGTTACCGTCTTCATCGACAATGCCTGCATTTTGCAAGGCAAGTAGAACATCATCACTAACATCTAAAGAAAGCTGTCCGTCAGCATCTACAAGACCAATGTTTTGTAAGGCAGAAATAACACCGCCTTCAACGTCTACGGCTTCAGGCTGGATAATGTTGCCTTCTTCATCAACTAGCCCTACATCTTGCAAAGTAGTTAAGAACTGCCCTGAAATATCTTGCTCAATGACATTGCCTTCAGCATCAACGATTCCGGCATTTTGCAAAGCAAGTAAGACGCTATCGCTAACATCTAGACTTAACTGTCCATCGGCATCAACAAGGCCAAGAGTTTGCAAGGCAGACGTAACTCCAGCTTCCACATCTACAGGCTCTTGACGAATTACATTACCTTCTTCGTCTAGGATTCCTGCTGTAGTTAAGGCTGAAAGAACCTCGGTTTGAATGTCGGGAATAACTTGCTGAATAAACTGACCATCTTCATTAAGAATGCCAACGCTTGTTAACGCAGTAACAATTGACTCTTGAAGATCGGGCCTAATAATGTTGCCTTCAGCATCAATGATTCCTGAATCAAATAGAACCTGTGTTACTCCCGTTGCAATGTCTGCTGTAGTTGCTAAAGACGCTTCGCCAATAATGTCTGCAAACAGACTTCTAATTACTGACTCTTGTGCTTCGGTAAATACGTCGTCGGTAGGATCAGCCTCAGGTTCAGCTTCAGGCTCGGGTTCGGGCTGTGGCTCAGGCTGTGGCTCTGGCTCCGGTTGTGGTTCGGGTTGAGGCTCAGGCTCGGGTTCGGGCTCAGGCTCGGGTTCTGGCTCTTCAGATGAAACAGAGTTAAAAAAATCATCTATAAAAAAGTTGTACTGAGATTCTTCATCGAGAAGATTAAAGTCTCCGGGAAGTATACCGCCCTCTTCTTCATAGCGAGCAATCAAATCTTCTATAGAGTATTGATAGATGTCTTCTTCTAACGCATAAAATGACAGATCGTCTAGCAGTGACTGATATGTGCCAGAGTTAATTACTTCTAGGCCGGTATCTTCTAGCTGTTCTCTGGTGTACTGACCATTAAAATCAAACTCAAAATCTTCGCTTTCTGCTAACTGAAAGTACTCATCACCCTCACTACTTACAAAATAGTTGTCACCTCTATTGGTAAACATAAGGGTAGGGTCTTGTTCTGCTTCTTCGGTTATAGGTGGTAACTGCTCTTCTGTTGCTGTTCCTGAGTTTACTAAGACATTACGTACAGTGCCGTATATAGCGCCGCCAATGTTTTCTGCCAAGATTCCGCCAAGCCAATCAGGAATGCCTGAAGGAAAACTGCCGGCCAATACACCGCCAATAATCGTACCTGCTTGCGTAGGATCTGCTACCGCGCCTTGAATCTGGCCAAGGATCTTAGTAACTTGCTCTTCTACTTCACTAACAAGCTCTCCACCAGCACCAACAATAATGGTGCCAATGTCGTTTAATATCTCTCCAATATCGCCTTCTTCAATAGCACCAGTAATATCTGTATCTGCGATGATGGTGCTAATTTTATCAATGGTTTCTCCAACCGAAGGCAAGAAAATAACACCAGCAGTAGGCATCCAGTTAGGTAGCGATATTCCGGGAATGTAAGGGACAACAGCATCTAAAATGCCACCCTCACCAAAAACCTGACCGCCAGCACCTATAACTTGCTCAATGTCTATAGTTACACCGGCACCACCGCGAATAACTACTGCTTCTCCACCGGGACCGGAAACAGTTGTGATGGGTGTAGTAGGAGTAGCACCAGCAAATGACATGCCTGCTTGAGATATAACTTCTGACGTTAAACTGCCAGTAGGGGTAGGAATGTTTTCTAGTTCTGCTGGGTCAGTTTCTAGAGTTGCAATGATTCTGTCTGCTTCAGCAATAGAAACAGTTTTATCCCACCAGTCAGAAACGCCGTCTACATCTCTAAGATAATTAATTTCAAAAGAAGCAAGCTCATCAACTGTAGCTTCACCATTAGCAAATCTATCAAACAACTCTCCTAGCTCTCTAGATTCTTGCTGACGATAGATTCGATCCATATCATCATAATCACCAGCAGGATCCTGCTCTTCATAGTAGCCTCTTAAATAATCATTAAGAAGCTGTATCCACTCTTGAGCGCTGATTCCTGTATTTTCAACAGACCAGCCGCGCAGTGAATTTGGTGTTATTGGTCCCGGTCCATCTGCCATTTATTGTTCCCTCGAAACGCCCTTGGTTTTTTCATAAGAGCGCATAGCGCCAAGACCAAGCATACCCATTAGTACAGGCATCATAGTCTCTAGGTCAATCAGTGGTATAGTGACTTCAATAGCCAACAGAGCTAGTACAAAGTTGGTAAAGGGTATAACCATGAAATTACCAGTCATACCCAAGACACAACACCAGCCAACAGCAGGTCTCCAACCAGAGACAAACAAGGACTTGTGTGCTGCTTCTACTTTGTTAACCTCTAGCTGTGCCTTAGCAAGCTCCTGAGCGTGTCTCTGAGCCATTGTAGCAACTTCATGGGCCAGCCTAGCCTTCTGGTCCTTGTCTTGTACAAACTTGTCTAGAAGCCCTGTAACAGGCCCTATGAGCGACTCAATCATCGAGCAAACTCCAAGATAGCAATAGCCATAGTAACAATGACAGCAATAGACGCAAAGCCTCCTGTCATCATCTTCTCTAGCTTGTCAAAGCGTTGATTGTGTGCGTCCAGTTGCATCTGGATCATTTCGTAACGAATACTACACTCACGCTCATGAGCCTCTAACCGACTTATTGCTTGCTCTAGGTCTGACATGACTATTCCTTACCGCTCTGGTTCTCCACAGTTACCTGTGCATTTAACTTACCTATCTCTACTTCAATCTTGTTTAGCTGCCTGCGTAACTCGTGTATCTCTACGTTGCGTTCTTCCAGAGCCATGATCTTAGCGTTCTGTATAAGATCATCTGGTAACGCACCACGTAGACCTAGAGGCCATTCACGAACAAACGCAGAGTTTTCCAGTATGTTCATGTTCTGTATTTCTTGACCATGTTCAATAGAAATAATACGAGTGTCTAGCGTTACGTAAGCAGTAGTAGCCATAACGATGCCAGCACCAAGAGCAACTAAGTTCCTTAGCGGTATAGCGACCTTAGTGTTGTCATCAATCTCAGGCATTACCAAGGCATACCGTCAGCAGATACAGGATTCTTTTGTCCTTCAATATTTGCTGTTAGTGCTGCTTCAGTGTCAGCTTGGTTTACTTCTGTCCAAACCCAACCAAGAACTACTTCTTCTGTTAAGTCATCGTAAGCAACAAAGTCATCGGCAGAAGCGTCAGGTGTAAAGCCTACAGTGCCGTAAGAAGAAGCAGAGTAGGTCACAGCGTCGTCGCCAGTACCAACAGTTTCAGATTCAGTAACACGCCAGTGTGCAACGGTTACACCGCCGTCTGCCACGTTACGCTCAAGGTTAGCTATAGTCCATGTAGCCATTAGTTTTCTCCTTAGCTAAATACTGCGTTGCAGATAGCCTGCACGTTAGATGGTTCAGATGACCAGTCGTCACTTGACTGAATTACATGACGGTGGTACGACTGTGAAATCACAGCACCGTCTTCGAGT
>JAYQEC010000074.1:0-2487 GCA_038138645.1 Porticoccaceae bacterium
TAAATCAAAAGAGCCTCCCTTGCGGAGGCTTTTTTGTGTCTACTGTCGTTGTTAAAACAGGCTAAACCTGCATACGTTATTTTAACTAGCGTGATTGTTAGAAAAGCGGTTGTGGTTTAAAAATGATATGTTGTAACATATTATCCTATTTATTATTTCTCAGGTTCTTCTTTCTATGCCACAACAACTTCCAGTAACCGTTCTTTCAGGCTTTCTTGGTGCAGGGAAAACTACCTTGCTAAGCCATATTCTCAATAACCGTGAAGGCAGAAAAGTTGCGGTTATTGTTAATGATATGAGTGAAATTAATATTGATGCGTCGATGGTACAAAACGATGTTTCTTTAAGTCATAAAGAAGAAAAGCTAGTTGAGATGAGTAATGGCTGTATTTGCTGCACATTGCGTGAAGACTTGTTGTTAGAGGTTAATAATCTTGCCAAAGAGGGTAAATTTGATTACTTGGTAATTGAATCAACTGGAATTTCTGAACCTTTGCCGGTGGCGGAAACCTTTACTTTTGCTGATGAGGATGGTGTTTCATTATCGGATGTAGCAACACTGGATACGATGGTGACCGTAGTCGATGCCGTTAATTTTTTGAAAGATTATGATGAGGCTAAATATCTGCAGGATACGGGCGAATCACTTGGTGAAGAGGATGAGCGAAGTGTTGCTGATTTACTGGTGGATCAGGTTGAGTTTGCCGATGTGTTGCTAATTAGCAAAACCGATTTGGTGGATTCAACTGAGGTTGAACGGCTTACAGCGATTCTTAAGACCCTAAACACTGATGCCCAGATAATCCCAATTGAACATGGCAAGGTCGCAATTGATGAGGTACTTAATACCGGACTATTTGATTTTGATCGTGCGCAACAAGCCCCGGGCTGGCTTAAGGAAATGCGAGGAGAGCATGTGCCTGAAACCGACGAGTATGGTATCAGTAGCTTTACCTATGTGGCGCGTAGGCCATTTTATCCTGAAAAATTCCATGAGTTTCTTCATGGTTCTGAAAAGTACGGCAAACTTATTCGATCTAAAGGCTTTTTTTGGTTAGCGACACGCCCTGAGTTTGCGGGTCAATGGAGTCAGGCAGGGGGCATTGCTCGCTATGGCTTTGGTGGTATGTTTTGGAAAGCGGTACCCAAAAATAACTGGCCTACGGATTCTGATTATTTGGCGTCGATTGAGAAGCAATGGGAAGAGCCTTTTGGTGATATGCGTCAGGAATTAGTTTTTATTGGTCAGGGGCTTGATCAGCAAGCGATGACAGATGCCCTTGATAGCTGCTTATTGTCTGATGAGGATTTACTGATGGGTAAACAGCATTGGGCTACTTTAAATGATCCTTTTCCTGCATGGAGCGAAGTATGAATGCATTAAATCCATTAATGAATCCTATCGAACCACAGATGCAGTTTCGACAGGGTGTTGAAGATAGTCAATTGGCGGTGCTGACTGATATTTATCAGGATGATACCAATATGGTGGTATGGCAGCGAGATCTTGCCGATAACCTTATTCAGGCGGCTGATAGTGTTCTTGAAAGTAAGCCAACACTAGAAAAGTTGCTAGTTCTTAGCCCAGAGGAAGCTTTTGAAGCTGTTAATAAGGCTTTGGGCAGTTCCGCAGAAGCTGAGGTTTTGGCAAAAGATATCGCCTATTTGGTTGATATGTTCTGTTGTTTGTTTGATCTGAAACGGGCGGCATTAAGAATGACGGTACTCGATCGTGCGATGTGCCCGAGATTTCATGTGGATCGAGTGCCTTGTCGATTAGTGACAACCTATCAGGGGGTAGCCACAGAATGGCTGCCTCATCATTCTGCAGACAGAACCAAACTTGGTACTGGTAATATGGGCAAGCCAGATGAACTTTCAGGCTTATTTGATAATATGTCCGATATCAAACAACTCAATGCTGGTGATGTGGGTTTAATGAAGGGCGAACTTTGGCACAATAATGAAGGTGCAGGACTTATTCACCGCTCACCTCAGGTTCCAAATAATACGCGTCGTCTAGTATTAACGCTTGATTTTATGGATGATTAATCAAGCTATTTTAGAGGGGGATAAGATGAATAAATTATTACTAAATGGTTTTTACTGTTTTTTAACCACAGTGGCTATGGTTAATTCTGTCTTGGCGCAGCAGAATACCGATAGTCTTGATGCTCATGTGCATGGTCTTTCAGAGTTAACTATTGCAATGGATGCACAGTTATTAGAGATTCAACTCATCTCACCAGCCATGAATTTGGTGGGCTTTGAGCATAAAGCCAGTAGTAAAAAAGATATTGCGGCAGTTGAACAGGCTGAATCAATATTGCGCCAGCACGATTCGCTGTTTTTAATTGCTGGTGGCGGTTGCAAGCATATAGAGACTTCTATTGATAGCGATGATCTTCTAGAGATAGATAATCATCATAGCGATCATAGCGATCATAGCGATCATAGCGATCATAGCGATCATAGCGATCATAGCGA
>JAYQEC010000074.1:2587-4638 GCA_038138645.1 Porticoccaceae bacterium
CGATCATGACGATCATGACGATCATGCTAAAGATTCACATAAAGATGAGCACCACCATGATCATAAAGAGCACGAGCAGGGTGAAAGCCATAGTGAAATAGTCGCTAGCTATAGTTACAGCTGTAAAGACAGCTCAAAATTGTCTGCGATAACAGTTTCTTTGTTTGAGCAATTCCCCGGTATTGAAAACATCAATGCTATGTGGGTTATGTTATCCAAACAGGGTTCGGTGATGCTTTCTGCTAATAAGTCTACGATTGAGTTTAAATAATTATCATGAATAACGTCGAAAGTATTATTCACCACGCAGAACGGCATTGTAGAGATCATGGTGCTCGCCTAACCGTAAAGCGCAAACAGATTTTAACAGGGCTTATTGAGTCTAATAAGGCGCTTTCGGCCTATGAATTAATGGATTTTTGCAAGCAGCGGTATGGTACCAATATGCCGGCAATGTCGGTCTATCGTATTTTGGAATTTTTAGAGGATCAGCATCTGGTACATAAGTTAAATTTGGCCAATAAGTATGTCGCCTGTATTCATATTAGCTGTGACCACACTCACGCAGTGCCACAATTTTTGATCTGTAAAAATTGCAGTAAGGTCAAAGAAATTAGCATTAACCAATCGACTATTTCAGAACTTAGCGCAACGGTTAAAAATGCGGGCTTCGATTTATATAGTCCTCAGGTAGAATTAAATTGCCTGTGTGAAAGTTGCGCTTAGCTAGCTATCAACAGTTAACTGATCTGTTATCTTATCTGATTATTTATCAATTAATTCGCTACGAATAGCGGGTTCTATTGCGTTATAATGGACAGCTAATTGAGTAAAGCCATTCACTTTATAGTAAAGGGCTAATGAACAGAAAATAGGGCTGAGAATATGCAAAAAAATGAAATCGCAGGATTGTTTGATCAGTGGAATAGCGCACTGCAAACGGGTGATCCTAAACAGGTATCTGCGCTATATGCCACAGATGCCATTCTACTTCCTACAGTTTCTAACCAGGTTCGTCATAATCATGAAGAAATAGAAGACTACTTCGTCCATTTTCTTGCTAAGGGTCCGCAAGGGAAAATTGACGAATCTAATGTGCGTATTTTTGACGATCTGGCAATTAATTCCGGTGTATATACATTTACTTTTAAGGATGGCGCTTCCGTTCAGGCGCGATACACCTATGTATACCGTTGGGACGGTCAGCGTTGGTTGATTATTGAGCATCATTCATCAGCAATGCCTGAATAGTCACACTATTTTTAAACCTCGTTAACAAGTTTCTTATGGCTCGATTATTTGTAGACAATTTAACCGTTATTGATTTTTCATACCTTGACAGTACACGTGGTGTTGTCGGTGAGTCATGGATTGTCGATATAGAGTTGGCAGGTGCCTTGGATGAACAAGGCATGGTGTTCGATTTTGGGCATGTTAAGAAGCAAATCAAGCAGTTTATTGATGCAGAAATCGATCATCGTTTGCTGGTGCCTACGGCTTCGGCGGGTTGCTATACCCAACTTAAGAATAATAGATCTTATATTAAATTTCCGTTAACCAACGGAGGTGTGTTCTCTCATGAGTCGCCAAAAGATGCTGTTTTATTAGTTGATTCAGAAACAATTGATGCTAAGAGTGTGGCTGAAGATTTACAGCAAAGCGTGAAAGCCTTGTTACCCGACAATGTGACTGGGGTGAAGATTGATTTACGCAATGAGGTAATCGAGGATGCTTTCTATCATTACACTCATGGTTTACAAAAGCATTTGGGTCAATGTCAGCGTATTGCACATGGTCATCGTTCGCGTATTGAAATCCAAGTTGATGGCGAAAGAAATACACAGCTTGAAACACATTGGGCTCACAAGTTAAAAGATAGCTATATAGCTACCGAGATGCATATTATTGAACAGTTTCAATTAAATGGAATTGAGCATACTCGTATGGCATACAATGCTCAGCAGGGGGATTTTGCTATTAGTCTGCCTAGCGATAAGGTATTTATTATGCCAGTGGAAAGTACGGTGGAAAATATAGCGAATTATTTGGCG
>JAYQEC010000075.1:0-3270 GCA_038138645.1 Porticoccaceae bacterium
TTGGTAATGGCTGCGCGCCTAGTAGTCAGCATAGTCGTCGTGTTGCAGTTTGCACTGGTGCTAGTCTTTGGTAAGGATAATGAAAATTTACGCAATCTAGGGCAGGGCTTGGGTAAGTGGGTTTATCAAGCCATTATGTTTTTAACCTTTAATAGCAATGATAAGCCATTTCCTTTTGACGAATGGCCGGTTTTAGATCCCACTGAGGGCTATTCAGTATCTTCCCCAGAAGAGGTTGAAGAAGTTGAATTTGTCGATGCTGAAGAGGATGTCAGTGATGATGATATCCCATCATTCACTGCCGGTGATTCAGCGGTAGAAAAAGACCCTAAAAAATAATCCATTTAAGCCTGAAGATCGACTGAATGGAGCTTTTTATCCTGCGTCATGGTGATGCGGAGATCAGTTCTCCAGATAGTCAAAGACAGCTAACTGAATTCGGTCGACAACAGGTGATTAGCATTGCCAAGCAGCACAGTCAGAACTTAGTTGCTGTAGAAACGGTAATAACCAGTCCGCTTATTCGAGCACGCCAGACCGCTGAAATTGTTATGTCACAGCTATCTGTGGATTGTTCCCGACAGGTAACGGACTGTCTATTACCCGATGCAAAAGTTGCAGCTGTTGAGCAGCTACTAGAAAAAAATAACAGTCAAAGATTACTCCTAGTGGGCCATTTGCCACTGTTAGATCAGGTCATAAATTATTTTGTTGGAGACAGGGTTGCTCGAATGGCAACTGCAAGCTTAGCATCGTTATCAATGAACCATGCGTATAGAGGTCTCGCCACATTAAACTGGATACATCATGCCAATTGAATTTGTACAGCATCGCACCTTTGAATCCAATGGGGTTCAGCTAGCCGCCAAAGAATGGGGCACACCTGATGGGATGCCAATTATTGCACTGCATGGTTGGCTAGATAATGCCAATAGCTTCGATAAGATGCTGCCTTTTTTAGAGGGAATGCATGTAATCGCAGTAGATATGGCGGGCCATAGTCAAAGTGGCTTTCGCTCTGCTGATTCAGGCTACGATATTTGGCAGGATATAGCCGATGTACTGGCTATATCTCAGCAAATGGGTTGGGATCGCTTTGCTTTGTTGGGTCATTCACGAGGTGCCATTGTTTCTGCGCTGGTGGCTGGTACCTTCCCAAAATTAGTCACCCATAGCCTGCTAATAGATAGCTATTTCCCGATTCCTAATAAGCCGGCTAATGCCGCGGCTCAGTTAGCCAAGGCAATTACCGATAGCCAAAAATTTAGGGCCTTCTCACCCTCAGCCTTTAATACTCTAGCCGATGCAATTAATGCTCGGGTGAATGGCTTTGTTCCACTGCAAGAAGAAGCGGCGGCGATTCTAGCCAAGCGCGGTGTGGCTGAAGAGGATGGAAAGTTTTTTTGGCGAAATGATCAGCGCCTTAAGGCCTCCTCAATGGTGACCTTTACTAAAGACCAATGTGAAAGCTTCTTTACCAGTATTAAATGCCCAATTATGCTGATAAAGGCTGAAAGTGGCCTACTATCAGGGCCCATACAGCCTCAACTATTAGATTGGGTTCCACATATTGAAGTGGTTTCTATGGCAGGCTCACATCATCTGCATCTAGAAGATCAGGCTGAACAGGTTGCTCAAAAGGCACAACAGTTTTTCTGCTAAAGCGCCTGTTAATCGTTAGCCCACTTTTGGGTTGCCTACTGATTACCTAACAGCGTCAAAAACTCAGTGCGGGTTGCCTGATCGGTACGGAAAGAACCCAACATAGCCGATGTTTTCATTGAAGAATTTTGTTTTTCGACACCACGCATCATCATACACATATGCTTAGCTTCAACAATAACACCCACACCACGGGCATTGGTGGCCTCCTGAATGGTCGAAGCAATTTGTTGAGCTAGTGCCTCTTGGATTTGCAAGCGACGAGCAAACATATCAACGATACGTGCGACTTTTGATAAACCAATAACCTGACCGCTGGGGATATAGGCAACATGACATTTGCCGATAAAGGGTAAAAGGTGATGTTCGCACAGAGAGAACAATTCGATATCTTTAACAATTACCATTTCTTCAGAATCAGAAGGGAAGAGTGCATCATTAATCACTTCCTTAAGATCCATATGGTAGCCGCTTGTTAGGTATTCAAACGCCTTAGCAGCACGATCTGGGGTATCTAAAAGGCCAGGGCGTGAAACGTCTTCGCCAGTGCTTTCAATTATCTTTAGATATTCATCTCTCATTGCTTACCCTCTTTTTATTAGATGCTGCAAAGACATTCTCCAATAAACTAAAGACCAATGCTAGCGAGAAGGGTAAAATAGTCCAAAAATTTAAGCCAACGAGGCAAAAAAGTGTCATCACATACAAAAACCATTGGCGAAATGCTTGAATACGGACAAACCCTGTTTGAGGAAAGCGATATTTATTTTGGGCATGGCACCGATAATGCATGGGATGAGGCGGTGTATTTATTATCCTATGTGCTTGATCTGCCGCCCGATGCAGATCGCTCATTACTTGATAATAAGATTCCATTAGATCAGCAAAACCAAATTGAAGCATTGTTTCAGCGACGTATCAATGAGCGTATTCCCGCACCCTACATAACTCAGCAGGCATGGTTTTGCTCCTTACCCTTTTATGTGGATGAGCGGGTTATCGTGCCGCGCTCACCGATAGCTGAGCTTATTTACAACCAATTTCAGCCATGGTGTACCCATGAGCCCAAGCGCGTGCTAGATCTTTGTACAGGTAGTGGCTGTATAGGAATTGCCTGCGCCTATGCCTTTGAAAAGGCCCAAATATGGCTAAGTGATATCTCAGAAGAAGCGCTTGAAGTCACTGAGATCAATATTCAAAATCATAAATTAAGCCATCGGGTTACTGCCATTAAATCAGATTTATTTTCTGGCTTTGATCAGAGCACCAAAAATAGTTTTGATCTAATTGTTAGCAATCCACCCTATGTAGATGCCAATGACTTAGCGCAGATGCCCGATGAATATTCCCATGAACCTGAATTAGCCCTAGCCTCAGGCGATGATGGGCTGGATTTTACCCGTCGGCTGTTAAAGCAGGCTGCAGAGTATCTTACTAAGCGGGGCGTACTGGTGGTTGAAGTGGGTAATTCCTCAGTTGCACTGGATCGCGCATTTCCCGAAGTCCCTTTTACATGGCTAGAATTTAGCGAAGGGGATAGCGGGGTATTTGTTCTGACCTATGATCAATTACAAACCTATGCCGCCAGTTTTAATTAACAAAACTATG
>JAYQEC010000075.1:3370-4483 GCA_038138645.1 Porticoccaceae bacterium
TATGAATCATAGATAGGCTATGCAAAAGCAGGACTAATTTGCGTATAATCTATTTTTTTAACTTACAGCACTGAGAACCTTATGGCAGGCAATACCATTGGAAAATTATTTACCGTTACTAGCTTTGGCGAAAGTCATGGGCCTGCTATCGGTTGTATTGTTGATGGCTGCCCTCCAGGGCTAGAAATAAGTGCCGCTGATCTACAACCGGATCTCGATCGTCGCAAGCCTGGTCAGTCAAGATATACCACCCAGCGCAAAGAAGATGATGAGGTGCAAATTCTCTCGGGAATTTTTGAGGGAAAAACCACCGGTACAGCGATTGGCATGATCATTAATAATAAAGATCAAAAGTCCAAAGATTACGGCAATATTAAAGACCTATTTCGTCCTGCCCATGCCGATTACACTTACCACCAAAAATACGGTGAGCGTGATTATCGTGGGGGAGGCCGCAGTTCCGCGCGCGAAACAGCGATGCGGGTAGCCGCTGGTGCCATTGCCAAAAAGTATCTCAAGCAACAGCTGGGCATTGATATCTTTGGATATGTCTCCCAGCTAGGCCCTGTAGTGCCAGAAAAATTTGATCGCGATGTGATCGAAACCAACCCATTCTTTTTCCCTGATGCCGACAAGGTGGCTGATTTAGAAACCTATATGCAAGCGCTGGGCAAAGAGGGTAACTCAGTGGGCGCAAAGGTGACCGTTGAAGCGCGCAATATGCCTGTGGGCTTAGGTGAGCCGGTATTTGATCGCCTTGATGCTGAAATCGCACATGGATTGATGGGTATTAATGCGGTTAAAGGTGTAGAGCTCGGTGCTGGTTTTGATGTGGTATCGCAAAAGGGTACCGAACATCGCGATGAAATTACCCCAGAAGGCTTTTTGTCGAATAATGCAGGCGGTGTTTTGGGTGGAATTTCCTCAGGCCAAGATATTGTTGCCCATTTAGCGATTAAGCCAACTTCAAGTATTCGCCTGCCGGGTCAATCTATAGATAAGCACGGTAATGCGGCTGAGGTAGTCACCAAAGGGCGCCATGATCCCTGTGTGGGCATCCGCGCTGTGCCAATCGCAGAAGCTATGCTGGCTATTACATTAATGGATCATTAC
>JAYQEC010000076.1:0-4415 GCA_038138645.1 Porticoccaceae bacterium
CCTTGCTGGATTAAAATTAAGCCAATCAGGGCGACGGCAACTACAAAGTGAAAAATTAAAATTATTTGTTCCATTACTTTTGCTCGACTATTTGTTGTGCAATATTTAAAAAATGTTCTGCCTCTAAAGAGGCTCCTCCCACCAAACCACCATCTAGGTCAGGTTGGGCAAATAACGCTGCTGCATTATCGGCGTTAATACTACCGCCATACAAAATCTGTGTATCCATTCCATTTTCACCCAGATTTTCTCGAATAAATCCGTGTACCTGCTGTGCCTGCTCAGGTGTTGCTGTTTCACCTGTTCCCACTGCCCATACCGGCTCATAGGCAATAATGGCATCACAAACACTATCAAGACCTACCAAATCAACCACTGCATCTAGTTGTGATTTAATAATCTGTAACTCTTGACCATCCTGTCTTTGCTGAAGCGTCTCGCCCACACAGAGTATGGGAACTAAACCACTTCGCTTAGCGGCAGCAAATTTTTCTGCCACTAATTGGTTACTCTCCAAACAATAAGTTCGGCGTTCTGAATGACCTACTAGCACATGACTACAGCCAATATCAGCAAGCATTTTACCGGATATTTCGCCGGTGAAAGCACCTTCTGAATGATGGCTAATATTTTGCGCACCAATGGCAATATTTTTCGCTGCCAATAATTCAGTCACCACCGCAGGAATACACACATAGGGTGGGAATACTATCAATTCTGGGTAATCCCCTGAGCTATTAGCCAAGTCCGCGGCCAGTTTTGCTGCGGTCTGCGCTGTTCCATGCATTTTCCAATTGCCTGCCAGTAGCGGCTTTGCCATCCTCAGCTCTCCTTTTTGGAGGTGTAATTCCAAACGGGTGCGAATGCTACCCGACTAGGGGTTAATATACAACCAACAAACGCAGTTATACGACCTAATTAACCTGCTGCTTTACCACATCTGCGATTTGCTTCACTAAAATATTTACTAGTTGAGAATCTTCCCCCTCAACCATCACCCTAATAACAGGCTCGGTGCCTGAGGGTCGAAGCAGTACACGTCCTCGGCCAGCAAGCTGGCTCTCCGCATCGGCTATTGCTGAATTAACTTGAGGATTATCGCTGATATCAATCTTTTTAGGCAGCTTTACATTGATCATTGTCTGAGGGAATTTACTCATCCCCAATTTTAATTCAGCCAGAGATTTACCACTCTCTATTAAGGCACGCATAACCTGAAGCGCAGATACAATGCCGTCTCCTGTAGTATTAAGCTCGCCACATAAAATATGACCTGAACTTTCTCCCCCTAAAATCCATTGATTGGCTTTTAATGCCTCAACTACATAACGATCGCCTACTTTACTGCGCTCAAAGGGGATATCCATAGCGCCTAAGGCTAACTCCAAGCCCAGATTACTCATCTGGGTACCGACAACGCCTTCGCAACCTCCTGTGGAGTGACGATGCTGGGCGATAATAAATAATAACTCATCACCATCAACTATTTCGCCTGTGCTATCGACAAACAATACTCTGTCACCATCACCATCTAAGGCGATGCCCACATCAGCCTGCTCAACTTTCACTAATTCTTGCAATGCTTGCATATGAGTGGAGCCGCACTCGCGGTTAATATTAAAGCCATCAGGAGCATTGCCAATAGTCACAACCGATGCACCAAGTTCTTTAAAAACCCGCGGGGCAGTGTTGTAGGTTGCGCCATTTGCGCAATCAAGCGCTACTTTAACTCCAGATAAATTAAAACCTAAAGGTAAGGTACCCTTACAGAATTCAACATATCTACCCGAGGCATCATTGATTCGCCGCGCTTTTCCAAGATTGTCAGAATCATTGGTAACCAAGGGCTGATCAATCAAGGCTTCTATTTCTAGCTCCACTTCGTCGGGTAATTTAAACCCATCGGCAGCAAAAAATTTAATTCCGTTATCTTCCACTGGATTATGGGAGGCACTAATCACAATACCCGCTGCCGCCCTGAAGGTTCGCGTAAGATAGGCAATTGCTGGTGTCGGCATTGGGCCCAGAAGATCCACATCAACACCCGCCGCTATCAAACCCGCTTCAAGCGCAGATTCAAACATATAGCCAGATACTCTGGTGTCTTTGCCGATAATAACGCGATTTTTCTTACCATCAGCATGCTTGGTAAGCACCTTACCAGCAGCCCAACCCATTTTAAGAATAAAGTCTGCTGTAATTGGATGCTCGCCTACCCTACCGCGAACACCGTCTGTTCCGAAATATTTACGTTTCATGGATTATCCATAACCTTATTTTTCTATTGCTTGCCAAATATCAAGCGCCTGCTTAGTTTCTCTCACATCGTGCACACGAAGAATCGCGGTGCCACCTGCACCATAAATCAACTGCGCCGCCAATAACGCCATTGTAACACTTCCAATCAATCTATCATTCACTTCTGCATTAATAATTTGGCCAATCATTGATTTTCGAGAGAGCCCCACCAAAATCGGATGATCTTGCTTTGCCATTGTCGGCAAGCCATTAAACAGACTCAGGTTATGCGCCAAAGTTTTACCAAAACCAAACCCTGGATCTAGTAGTATTTGATCCGCTTGCATTCCTAAGTCTAGGCACTCTTGCTTACGCTTGCCGAGAAATTCCAACACCTCTGCGAGAACATCCTGATACTCTGGATTATCCTGCATAGTTTTTGGCTGATTTTGCATATGCATCAGACAAACAGGAAGCCCTAAATTAGCTGCCGTTTGAAGTGCTCGTGGTCGCTGTAGTGCTCTTACATCATTAATAATATGTGCACCGGCATCAGCAGCCTCTTTCATAACCTCAGGCGTGCTTGTATCTATCGAAAAAATACTATCAAAGTTTGCAGTAAGTCTATTTAAGACAGGAATAACCCGATCGAGTTCCTCTTGCACTGAAACAGGCTCCGCTCCAGGGCGTGTGGACTCGCCTCCTAGATCAATAATATCTGCGCCGTCATCAATCATGGTTGAGACAGTTGCTAATACTTTATTTGGATCAACCTGCGCTTTTGAAAAAACATTGCCACCATCAGAAAATGAATCAGGCGTAAGATTTAAAACCCCCATAACGGCAGGCTTTGAAAGGTCTAGAACTTTACTGCCACATTGCAGCTGCTTTTGGGTTGTTTTGATATTATTCATACTACAAAGAATAACACCAAGCCCCCTAAAAGGCTTGGTGCTTTTTAGATTTGACTACAGATCCTCTACGGGGCCACCTATGTTTGAGTCCCTAGGCGGCTTTTTGGTACTAGCTGCACCTCCCGATGAACCTGAGTCGTTGTCGTCCCATTGCTGAGGAGGGCGAACTTTTCTTCGCGCCATTAAATCATCCACCTGATCTGCATCAATAGTTTCATATTCCATTAATGCATCTTTCATAGCTTCTAAAATATCACGATTTTCCTCAAGTAATTTTTGCGCTGTACTGTAAGCATTATTAAGAATATCGCGAACTTCTTGATCAATTTCTCTTGAGGTATCCTCGGAGTAGTGGGTATTACCCCCACCTGGCGCTTGAGATTCATCTTCTCCGTAAAGAATCGGACCCATTTTTTCAGTCAAACCCCATTTGGTCACCATATTTCTGGCTAACTGAGTTGCACGCTCAATATCATTTGAGGCCCCAGTGGTTACACCATCAATGCCACCAATCATTTCTTCGGCAATCCGCCCTCCAAATAAGCTACATAGCTGACTAATTAATTGACGACGACTGGAGCTGTATCGATCTTCTTCTGGCAGATACTGGGTTACACCTAAGGCGCGACCACGTGGAATAATGGATACCTTATGAACTGGATCATGCTCTGGCACCAACCGACCAATAATGGCATGACCAGCTTCATGGTAGGCGGTATTCATTTTTTCTTTCTCAGACATCACCATGGAGCGTCTTTCGGCGCCCATCATAATTTTGTCACGTGCCTTTTCAAACTCTTCCATAGTCACTAAACGACGGTTGGCACGAGCAGAAAATAACGCCGCTTCATTCACCAAATTAGCTAGATCTGCACCAGAAAAACCTGGAGTACCTCGCGCCAGAACACCTAAATCGATGGCTTCATCAAGCGGTACTTTGCGAGCGTGCACCTTAAGAATTTGCTCACGACCACGAATATCAGGAAGACTAACGTATACTTGACGATCAAAACGCCCGGGGCGTAACAAAGCCTTATCCAATACATCTGGACGGTTAGTTGCAGCAATAACAATGACACCCTCGTTGCCTTCGAAACCATCCATCTCAACCAACAATTGGTTTAATGTTTGTTCTCGCTCATCATTCCCACCGCCATAGCCACCACCACGATGGCGACCCACAGCATCAATTTCATCAATAAAAATAATACAAGGCGCCTGTTTCTTTGCTTGCTCAAACATATCACGAACACGTGAAGCACC
>JAYQEC010000077.1:0-4140 GCA_038138645.1 Porticoccaceae bacterium
AATAAAAGAGATTATGTGTGGATAATGGCTCGGAAACCTAAAATATCCGAACAGAAGTTATCTGAATTAACCGAGTTCGTTGCCTCTCTAGGTTACGATATTAATCAACTGGAGCTAGCTACCCATAAGCTGCCACTGAATCAATAACGATAAAAGGTATTATGAAAATAGCCATCATTGGAACAGGTATCTCAGGTAATGTTGCTGCTTACCATTTGAATAAACATCACGATATTACTGTTTTTGAAGCCAATGATTATATCGGTGGCCATACTCATACCCACAGTATCGCCTTAGAGGGCAAGTCATACTCAGTGGATACGGGGTTTATTGTATTTAATTATAAAACCTACCCAAATTTTACCGGTCTTTTAAAAGAGCTAGGCGTTAAAGAACAACTCTCCAATATGAGTTTTGGGGTTAAATGCGAAAAAACTGGCTTGGAGTATATGGGCTCAACTATTAATAGTTTATTTGCCCAGCGACGCAATATTTTTCGCCCTTCATTTTGGCGTATGATCATGGATATCCTCAGGTTCAACCGTCAGGCAACTGATCTTCTTGAAGACGAATCAGATGATATTACTTTGGGTGATTATTTAAAGCGTGAGAAATTTAGCCAAACATTTATCGATTATTATTTAGTGCCAATGGCTGCTGCGGTTTGGTCTGCGGATCTCAATCTGATGTACCAATTCCCGGCGCGTTACCTAATTCAATTTTTCCATAATCATGGCTTGCTTAGTGTGACTGATCGCCCCAATTGGTATGTGATAAAGGGTGGCTCAAAGACCTATGTCACGGCACTCACAGACTCTTTTAAAGATAAAATAAGACTTTCTACCCCAGTGACTGCTGTGAAGCGTGATAAAGAGGCAGTGGTAGTTACCAGTGCTAAGGGTGAAGAGAGATACGACGCGGTATTTTTTGCCTGTCATAGTGATCAGGCTTTACGGCTTTTGGCGCAGCCAACTGAATTAGAGCGGCAGGTTTTAGGTGCTATAAAGTACCAAGAAAATGAAGTGTTATTGCATACTGATGCCTCGATTCTTCCTAAAAGAAAAACCGCATGGGCCGCATGGAATTATCATTTATTAGAAGGTGGTCAGGGGCAGGTGCCAGTGACCTACAATATGAATATTCTACAAGGCATAAGCTCAGAGCAAACCTTCTGTGTCACCCTGAATAATTCAACTGCGATTGATCCAGCTAAGATTTTAAAGCGCTTGCAGTATCATCATCCTATTTATACCCAAGAATCTGTAGCCGCTCAGGCAAGACAGTCTGAAATCAATACTGATAGACTTTACTTCTGTGGCGCTTACTGGCGTTATGGCTTTCACGAAGACGGGGTAGTCAGCGCACTAAATGCCCTTGAACAATTTAAGCGGGATCACTAATGAATAGCCGGCTTTACAGTGGGATTTTGGGTCACTGTAGGCATATGCCGGTTGTTAATCAATTTACCTACAAAGTGTTTATGCTGTGTTTAGATTTAGATGAGCTAGACAGGGTATTTAATCAATTTTGGTTATGGTCAGCTCGAGCTGCTAATTTTGCTTGGTTTAGGCGTGAAGATCACCTAGGCGATAAATCCCAACCCTTAGCTGAATCAGTAAGAGATTTGGTTTATAAGCGAACTGGAAAAAGACCTCAGGGGCCTATTAGGCTTCTAACTAATCTTCGCTATTTCTTTTATAAGTCCAACCCAGTGAGTTTCTATTATTGTTATAAGCCTGATGGGAAATCTATTGAAGCGATTGTTGCCGAGGTAACAAATACGCCTTGGGGTGAAATGTATTGTTATGTTTTATCTGAGAATGAAAAAACCACATCGCAGGCAGATAAGCACAATCACTTATATTTTCAAACCTCAAAAGCATTTACTGTATCTCCTTATATGCCACTGGATATGGAATATAGGTTTGAATTTTCACAACTAGATGATGGCTGTATTGTAAAAATGCAAAATCATCGGCAGGGCAAAAAAATATTTGATGTAGAGCTAAATTTAACGGCTCAGCCGATTAACAGTAAAACTTTAGCAGCGCAGTTAATTAAGATACCCTTAATGTCAGTAAAGGTAACAGCAGGGATCTATTGGCAAGCGCTAAAAATTTGGATAAAAGGTGTCCCATTTCTTGGACACGCAAATGAGAATAATAAAAACTTGGAGGGGAAAGGTGAGTAAAAATATGTCTGCACAGGTTCCAGATACATCAACCCGCTCAATTGATCGCTGGTGCCGAAGCCTCTTAATCGCAAAACTTGAAAAGTTAGCAGTGGGTAAGGTTCAGCTAATCGATTCTGACGGCAGTTATAGCTTTGGATGCCCTGAGTCAAATAATCAGTTATCTGTAGCAATTAATGTGTCGGATCAAAGATTTTATTCGGATATTGCATTTGGTGGAACTGTGGCTGCTGGTGAAGCCTATATGCAGGGCTATTGGAGTTGCAGTAATCTTACAGATTTAATCCGTATAATGATCTGTAATCGGCATATCCTCGATCAAATGGAGGGTAATCTGTCGCTGTTTAAAAATGTTTTTCTGCGTTTGGCGCATTGGTTAAATCGCAATAGTCAGGCAGGAAGCCGCCGCAATATTGAGGCGCATTATGATTTAGGTAATGAGATGTTTGAGCTTTTTCTCGATCCTACCATGATGTATTCCTGTGCCTATTACCCAGATGATCAGTCGAGTTTAGAGCAGGCATCACTGGCCAAATTACAGCGGATTTGTGACAAATTACAGTTAAATGAATCGGATCATGTCATTGAAATTGGCACTGGTTGGGGTGGCTTTGCACTCTATGCTGCGAAAAATTACGGCTGCAAGGTCACTACAACCACTATTTCTCAGCAGCAGCATGCTCTGGCAAAGCAGCGAATTATTGAAGCCGGTTTAGAGGATAGAATTACCCTTTTGATGGAAGATTATCGTGATCTTGAGGGAACCTATGACAAACTAGTTTCTATTGAGATGATTGAAGCGGTGGGCCATCAGTATCTTGATACCTATTTTGCCAAATGCAGCTCATTGCTAAAACCAGATGGCATTATGTTGATTCAAGCAATAACTATTGCTGATCAACAATATGATCAAGCTATTAAGTCGGTAGATTTTATACAGCGATTTATTTTTCCCGGTGGATTTATTCCCTCAGTAAGTGTGATGACTGATTCAGTTAAAAAATCGACCGATATGCGACTGTTTCAGATGGAAGATATTGGACCGCATTATGCGACCACTCTTCGTGATTGGCGCCAACGTTTTTTTGATAACCTCGAGCAAATTAAAGCTCTTGGGTATTCTAAGCAATTTGTAGCTATGTGGGATTTTTATCTCTGTTACTGCGAGGCTGGGTTTTTGGAGCGAGTACTAGGTAATGCTCATTTAGTGTTTATTAAGCCCAAAAATAGAATTGATTGGCAGCGTGGAATAGCAGAATAGGATCAACTAATACTTAATGGAAAACGCCAAAGAATAGACTCGCTATTCTTTGGCGTTTTTTTACTCCACCCTTTGGCTTAGGATATAGACCTTTTAAACAATCCAAACCTTTCTTGCAAACTAACAAACCACTGTGGGACTGAAGGGCCGTCACCTGCGCGCTTTAGTTTAGGATGTTTTTTAATAATCATGGATAATTTTTCTTCATTTTCTGGTTCAATATCGACAAAGAAGATATGTTTTCCTCGTTTAAGTGCTTTTTCAAAGCGAGCAAATCGATTATTTTTTCGTTGAATACCAATAAACCCAAATTCCCAAGTAAAGAAGCCTAGCATTGCGACGGCTAAGAAGATAAACGGTACCCAGGTGGCTTTTTCTGCCCAACCGGTTAGGGCGACAACATAAATCATCAATGTTGCTGCAATAATGCCGACTACCGCACCAACTTTTGTGCTGTGAACCACATCAGTGCGCAGAACAGCTTCAACTTCATTAAGATTGGGATGTGCAGCGACTTCTGCATCATCAAGGCTAAGTACATGTGAATGTGCTGCGGAAATGCCTTCTTTTTCTAACTCTAATTCAATTTTTTCTAAATCATCTAGATCGTTACTAATATAAAAATGTCTATTCATAGAAGTACCCTCAAACCCTTTAATTATTGTGATATTTATTTGTCTAGATGTTG
>JAYQEC010000078.1:0-4029 GCA_038138645.1 Porticoccaceae bacterium
CTGACAATACTGAAGGGTCACAGACGTTAGCCTGTACTGGTAACAACTGCGAGATTTAGTCTTCCAATAGTCCTAGCTTTTCAAACAAGCGTTCCCCTGTTGTCATACGAAGAACCCTATCTACGTTGGCAACACCGGGAACGTAAGTTTGTCCTGCACGTAATAAAGGAGTTAGCGGTTCAGGCTCTCCTGTCGCTTCTCTTTCAACCGCTGTAAACAACCCGCTGCCTAATCTGTATGCAGAAGATATTGGAGCAGGTACAACCTCTATAGGCTGTCCTCCATACTCTTCCGCTCTTACATTTATGACACCACTACTAACGTTAGACCATACTTGATTCCACGCAGCAGAGCTAATGCCTTCAGGAGTTAACAAGTCCTCTACTGTTTTATCGTTAGATAAGTCTAGTGTTTTTCTAAAATCATCCCAGACACCAGCGGTAACGCCAAACAAAGCGGCGTATTTAGCTGAGTTAATCATAGCTTCTTTAGCAGCTTCCGCGCCTTCTTTACTGTTAAGTCCTTTTTCTTTTGCACGTAATATATTTTGCCCAACGTCGTTACGTAGACTGTTCATTTGTTTGTTCATGTATGACAACATACTGTAAGCCATACGTCCGTTAGGGTTATCGTGAAAAGCTTTAGGCATCGTACTTGCGCTAACAGGCTGCCACTTGTTCATTGAAGCACCAGCAAAGTTAATTATCCAAGGATTAGAAAGGTCTTTGTTTTTTAAAGCTTGTACAGTAGATCTAAACTCGCTCTCCGTAAGCCCACGCATACCGTCATGTTTTCTAAGCTTTGCTAATGCCTTTTCTGAACCGTCTTTAGCAAGGTCCATACCACGTTGAATAGCTGAATTACTTAAAATTTCCTGTCCCATTCTGTTAACAGTCTGAACACCTGAGTATTTATAAAGTTGCTTACCAAGATAATCGACACCGCCTACAAATTTATCGCTAAGTTTTGTCCAACTAGCAGACTCAGCCGCATCGTTCATGGCGTTCTTACCAGCATTAGCAATTTCACCCATATAGTCTTTATCTAAACCTAACTCTTTATTTGATAACCAACCCTTACGGGCAACACCAAATTGTTCATTAAGTGTAGATAAGATAGCCTTAGGTAATGTTTTAGACCAAGCAATAACACCGTTTTGGTATATAGGAGCAGTGACACCTTCCGCTAAGTTTAATACAGCATTCATTGGATTAGCCAATAAAGTAGCTGAAGTTACTCGCCTAGCTACAGAACCGACAGTATTACCGCCTTGCTTGGAAGCAATCAATTGAGATCTTAAACCGTTGGCTAAGTTAGCAGATACGTCTGCTGAAGCGCCTTGTTTTTTGGCTTCTTTTTCAATAGCCTCAATAACAACATTCAAACGACTTTCACCTTTCTTTTGACTAGGTGGTCGCAAGTCTTTAACGTCAATACCAAAACGAGCCGCTAATGCTCTAGCAGAAGAAACATCTTCAGCATATTCTTTTAGTGCTTTAATAGGATTATCGTAAGCATCTGGCCTAGCAGTGCTTGTTCCAATGTCTTCTAATGCTTTTGTAGGAAAGTAATCAATATCGCCTTGCTTAACAAAATCATTACCTTGAAGAGTTTTAATCTGCTCTTCAAGTCTTCTTACTATGTCTTTTTCTTGAGGTGTTTTAGCTGCTTCTATAAAATCATCCCAAGATACACGACGGTCCTCTTTAATAGATTTATTCATACGTAAAGACAAAGACTTTAATGCCTTGTTAGTATCAAACAACTCAGCAGCATCTAAAAACGAGGTATCAAAGATTTCATCAATTTCTCTTTGATCGTGACGAATCATTATTTCAGCGTCTTCAGCAAGCCGTGCTGCTCTTTCACCTACGTTTTTTACAAACCAGTCTCTAGTGCTTAAGAAAATATTACCAACTACGCCACTTTCACCTGTTGGTTGTTCAATAATAACAGCATCGTCTTTAATGTCTTTTACTTTACGAGAAGCCGTACTGGTATCATAGGTAACGCCCGGCCTGTTAGATTCTTTCGCTTTACCTACATTAACAAAACCTTGCTCGCCGCCGATAAAACTTCCCTTTCCTTTATATGTTTGAGCGTCAAGTTTACGTGTGGCTTCTTGTATCTCATCTACATTTTTTGTTAAATAAGCACCAGCTAGACCGCCTAAAGCACCGCCACCCACTGCGCCTAAACCTGCTGAAGACACTCTGTCCTCGCCTTCACCGCTCAAGAAACCATAAACGGCGCCTTCAGCAGCACCGATACCGCCTACTTTTAATGCTCTATCTAACTTAGTACCTGCTTGAGCAATCTTCGCAATACCCGCACCGGGAATAAACAAACCCGCACCGAACCCTACAATGTCAATAGTCTTAGATGCGTTAGGGTTTGCTTTCTCAAAGGCGCGTAGTTCTGTACGAGACTGTTCTATTGCCTCGCTCCAGTTAGCAGCTTCTCCTGATAAAAGACGAACAGTTGCGTCAAGCTCATCACCAGCGCCAATAGCGGCTTCAATAAACCCCGTAGTGGCAGAACGAAAAGCATTGTAATCTTCGTCTTCTTCTATATCGTCAAGAAGCCAATTACTTGTTTCTGTCTCATCTTCTAATAGCCAGTTACTCATTGAGTCAACCCTTGTTGTAACTTTAATTTAGCTCTTTGGGGATTAATTAAACCGCTACGAGTTATTAACTCTTCTTGTGTCGGCGCAGATTCACTCATATCTTCACCTAATAAAGATTTAATTTGTTGATCGTTTAATCCTTTATCTTTTAATTTTCTTTTAGTTTTTTCTAGACCTTGTAACGCAACAGCTTCTTGTACCATAGTACGCGTAGTAACCTGTCCGTTTACTTTAACACTAAAACCTCCGTCATCTTTTATTTCGGTCTCTTCTCTAGTTTTTCCTTCTAACGCAGCAAGCTGCTCAATATATCCTCTTATTTCTCTCTGATACATCTGATTAGCTCTAGCCTCTACTCTTGTTTCAGAAAGTTCTTCACCTTTTTTCAACAAAGCAGACTCATAGATTCGCGCTTCTCGTATATAAGAGTTATCCATAGGAGTATTTATTTTTAATTCTAATGCTTTAATTCTATTTCTTTTATCAGCCTCTTCACTTTGCTTAACGCGATAGTCTGAAATAGCCATGCTTCTATTAATAGCTGCTATTTCAGTTTGTAAAGTTTTTTCTAGTTGCGCCGCTCTTGCCCTTGAACCAGATACTGTCCAGTTTTCTCCATCCCAAGACTTAGCTATTTCTCTGTATGCTGTTAATGTAGGAGTAAGAAACGCTTTAATTTCTTCAGGAAGCTCGTTTATCTGTTTCTCGTAAAAGTCAACACTAGGTTCTTTTTTTCTTTCTAAACTATTTTCTTGAAACTGAGCCATAGACTCTGCGTTTCTAAGAGATGTATTTACATAAGACTGAGCAGCTTCACTAAACTCTCCAGCATCTAAGATAATTTTTTGTACTGCCTCTATATCGTTATCTTGTATAGCTTGGTCAATAGATGAAGAGTTGTTGTTTAACCACTGCTCAGCTTCCATCTGTTTTTGAGCCTGTCCCGTTCGCCACTCATCCATTTTGTACTGATTGTATTGGCGCATAGCTTCAGGATCTTTTTTCAATTCTTCTAATCTTTGTTGTATAGCTATCCTAGCAGGACCGACTAAAGACTCGTCTTGCAAAGCTTGCTCACCTTGAACAATAGAACGCGCTTTGTTACCAATTGCAACTTGCTCTGCACCGGGCCTCATACGCTGAAGGTTATCCATTTCTTGACGTATTCTTTGTTTTTCTTGTAGCGTAATTGCTTTAGACATTTGCCTACGAAGTTCTGCAATACGGTTAGTTAAAGCACTAACATCACCTTGCTGCGCCGCTGCAACACCTTGCCCACTTATTTGAGTAGTTTCATCAAATCTCCGTAATTCTTCTTGCTGCATTTGTTGTTGTTGTAACTGAACAGGAAGCTGTGCTGCTTGACGCGCGGCAGTGAACAAGCCCTCTTGATAAGAAGG
>JAYQEC010000079.1:0-2290 GCA_038138645.1 Porticoccaceae bacterium
ACACAGGTTAATAATTTTCAGTCATTTGGACCAAAAGAAGAAAGCCAATTAACCAAAGATTGGGTTAGCTATAAACTGCCACTGGCAAAAATCGATAAGGGTGCTGATTTAACCGATGTAACTGGCATATTATATCTATGGAGTAGTTTTTCGGCTGAGAAAAAGCGACTTGAGATCAGAAATATCTATTATTCAAAAAACTAATAATGACTTTATTTAAAAAAGGGGCTTTCGAAGCCCTTTTTTTGCGTTGATTAATTGTATGCCTATCCACGGTCTAGAATGGTCTCCATCTGATCCATAATCTTATTCATACGCTCAACCAGTGCTCGGTAGGGTGCTGGAGTTGCCATATCAATACCCGCATCCTTCATTAGCTCATAGGGGTAATCAGAACCACCCGCCTTAAGAAGTGTAATAAAGTCTTGCTGTGCTTTCTGGTCGCCAGTGCTAATTTTCTTGGCTAGACCACTGGCAGCGGCTATTGATGTAGCATATTGGAAAACATAAAAATCATAATAAAAATGAGGAATATAGGCCCATTCTATACCGTATAAATCATCTATCGTTATTACGCCCTGTTCATGGCCATGGTAACGTTTCAATAACTCTAAATACATTGAGCTAAGCTTTGAGCCAGTAAGAACATTGCCCGATTCAACTTCTTGGTTAATTTTTAGTTCGAACTCTGCAAACATGGTTTGACGGTAAAAAGTACCGCGTAATGCTTCCAGTCCAATGCCTAGATAGAATAGTTTTTCATCATCAGTTTTAGCCTCGTCTATCACCATATCCTGAAGCAGCATCTCATTCATAATAGAAGCCGTTTCAGCGATAAATGTTGAGTAGCCAGCCGTCTCCCATGGTTGTTCAGCATTGGCCAATACCGAATGAACGGCATGTCCATATTCATGGGCAAATGTAGAGGCACTTTCAAAATCATCATTATGATTAAGCAGAACATAGGGGTGAACATCATAAGCACCGCCCGACATATAAGCGCCTGATCGTTTGCCAGCAGATGGGTAAACATGCATCCAGCGATTTTTAACGCCTAGGTCATAGGCGGCCATATATTCTTCACCCAAAGGTTGAAGAGCACGCCTTGTAACTTCAATGGAATCTTCAATGCTAAATTGCTTATCAAGATTAACCAAAGGCGGGTAGATATCGTAGTAACGCATCTCATCTTTTATACCCAGCATACGTTTGCGCAATTTAAAGTAGCGATGCAGAGTAGGAAGTGATTGATTCACCTCTTGAACAAGGGTTTCATAGACTTCGGGAGGCATATTGTCATCAAACAGCGCTCGCCCGAGAGAGCTTTTATAGTTTCGCGTCTCAGTTTTAAATGCTAACCCTTGGATTTGCGAGTTCATAATCGCACCCAAAGTAGCTTCATAGTCCTGCCAGATTGACCAGAAAGTATCAAAAACCATTTTTCGATCTTCTCTAGACGGTGCCTGTCTTCCAGAGGAATAGCCGGCTTGACTGAGCCTTATTTCTTTGCCGTCAGATAAGGTGACGGTTGGCCAAGGCATATTGGCATTAGCAAAAACCGAGTAAATAGAATTAGCGCCGCTGGTTAATTTACTAGTCTTTGCCAGCAGAGTTTCTATATCTTTTTCTAGCGTATGAGGCGCCCGACGCAGCGCATCATTGATGCCAAAACCATGTTTGGCTAATTGTGGTTCCTGAGCAAGAAACTGAGAAATTTTCTTTTCACCTAAAGTTAATAATTCTGGGTTGTACCAGCTAACTGCTGCACTAAGATCACTAAAAAGATTGCGTGCTAATTGGCTGCGCTCTTGATTTTCAGCAATTCGCGTATCCACATCAGCATTTAGATTGGCATACACATAGATACGCACAACATCCTTGTATACCGCTGAGATTTGATCCGAAGCAAATAGCAGTTTTTCAGCACTATCTCCCAATGTACCCTGAAGTTTTGATAATTGGTTTATTTGCTGAGTGGCTTTTTCTTTAGCTGCCTGCCAAGCATTGATGTCAGGGTATAGGTCGGTAAGATCCCAAATGTATTGCGTATCAACCTGAGCCTCGATTTTTTCAGATGCCTGTAAATTGCTTGCAAAGAGCATTACAAGCAGGCCAATTTTAAAAAATGTATAAAATTTCTTTAAGCTTTCCATGTATCGCCCTTGATGTCTGGGGTGAGATTCTTGTTTGCTAAATGCGCACAGCGGGATTTGTGATTATAGTTATATTAGCTCTATCATTACAGAATAATCACGATCCAGTTGTTAAAGTGATCAATTTAAATTTAAAT
>JAYQEC010000079.1:2390-4009 GCA_038138645.1 Porticoccaceae bacterium
TTAACAATTTGGTAATTTATTTTGATTTTTTTCCTGCTACTGCTTTTATTATTCACTTCGCCTGCTCAGGCAGATCTTTTGCCGGTAGAGGCCTTTGGCTCCCTGCCGAAAGTCCAGCAAATAAAACTTTCACCTAACGGAGAAACGGTTGCGTACAGAGGCAATCTAGATGGCCAGACTTATATTGCTTCATACAACATTAAAACTCAGGAAAAGAAATATCTTGTTTCAACAGATAATTTAAAATTTAAAATTAGTTGGTTTGAATGGGCTAATGATGAACTTATTTTGATTGGTGCCAGATATCCCAGCAAATTTAGATCAGTAAAGTTTAGTGAAACTAGGTTGCTCAAAGTTAAGGCCAGTGGAAAAGGGTCAGCTGGCCCTGTGTTTAGATTGAAGAAAAAGGATCTTAGTCCTCAATTTCAAGGTTTAGATCCGCAGTTTCAAGATAGGGTGATAGATTTTTTGCCCGGGGAACCGAACTATATTTTAATGGCCTTAACTCTTGAAAGTCGGCTTTATCCCAGTGTTTATAAAGTAAATATTAAAAATAAAAAAGGTAAGCGTAAATTAGTAAAAAGATGGCATCCTTATATCAATGGTTGGATGACAGACCGCCAAAATAGGTTACGGTTGGGTTATGGCCATATGGATGATGTGGGTTTTTATCGAATATTAGATTTAAAAACCAACAAATGGCGTCAGATATGGGAATACAAGATACTAGAGGAGCCCAGTATTGTTCCACTAGGTTTTGCTCTAGATCCCAATCAGCTCTACGTTAGAGCCGATCATAATGGACGCGCTGCCATCTTTTTGGTGGATATTTCAGATATAACTTTACCCAAAAAACTAATTTTTTCAGATGCACAATATGATGTAGATGGCGGTCTTATTTATTCAAAGAAAACAAATGATGTCATCGGTATTTATCACGGTGAGGCAGATGGTTCAAAAGTATTTTTTGATAAAAAATTTATATCATTTCAGCGAGGTTTGGATAAAGCAATTCCAAAGGCTTACAACCAAATATCTAGTTTTAGTGCGGATGAAAGAAAGTATATCCTATACAGTGCTGAAAATGGTCGACCTGGCGCTTTCTACTATGGTGATCGCGATGCGAAAAGTCTAAGTTTTCTTATTGATCAGTATCCTTTGCTTTACGATCAGAATCTATCAGGTAAACGACAGGTTATATTTAAAGCGCAAGATGGTTTAGAGATTGAAGCCTACATTACCTTGCCTATCGGGGGTATTAAAAAAAATAATCCAGCAATTATTCTTCCACATGGTGGCCCAATGGCGAGGGATCATGGTGGGTTTGATTGGTTCTCTGAATTTTTTTCCAGTCGTGGTTATGTGGTTCTTCAGCCAAACTTTCGTGGATCTTCAGGCTATGGGTTTGAATTTGCCCTTGAATCAATTGGCGACTGGGGGGGAGCAATGCAGGATGATCTTGGCGATGCTGCCAATTGGCTAGCTGCAAATTATAGTGTAGACAAAAAATCAATTTGCATTCTCGGTGCTAGCTATGGTGGCTATGCGGCTATGATGGGCGCAGTCAAACAGCAGCATATTTTCAAATGTGCAGCCAGCTTTGCCGGCGTCTCGGATTT
>JAYQEC010000080.1:0-3992 GCA_038138645.1 Porticoccaceae bacterium
AGTACGCAAAAAATCACCAGTGCAATGGAGATGGTTGCGGCTAGTAAGATGCGTCGAGCACAGGACCGCATGGCTGTAGGTAAACCCTACGCCAAGCGAATCCGTGATGTGATTGGCCATATTGCAAACTCAGTTTCTGAATATCGACATCAGTATATGGAGCAGCGAGACGTTAAGCGTGTGGCCTATATTGTGATTTCAACAGATCGTGGTCTGTGTGGCGGCTTAAATATCAATCTATTTAAGACAGCCCTAAAGTCTATGCAAGCATGGACTGATCAAGAGATTGAGGTTGATATCTGTGTTGTTGGTAATAAAGCAGCAAGTTTCTTTGGCACGGTTGGTGGCAATATTGTATCAGCAGTCAAAGACTTAGGTGATGAGCCAGATATCAAGGATCTTATTGGCGGCGTTAAAGTGATGCTAGATGCCTTTGATGAGGGTCGAATCGATAAGCTATTTGTGGTCGGTAATGAATTTGTTAACACCATGACCCAAAAGCCAACGGTTGAGCAATTACTCCCTCTTGAGCCAAGTGAAGATGATCAGCTAGGTCACCACTGGGACTACATCTACGAGCCAGATGCTCAAGAACTATTAGATGGTCTATTGCTACGCTATGTTGAGTCTCAGGTATACCAAGGCGTTGTTGAAAACAAAGCCTGTGAGCAAGCAGCAAGAATGCTTGCAATGAAAAACGCCACAGAAAATGCTGGCGAATTAATCGATGAATTGCAATTACTCTATAACAAAGCCCGTCAGGCAGCCATTACTCAAGAGCTGTCAGAAATTGTTGGCGGCGCGGCAGCAGTATAGAGACAAACGAACTTTAAAGGTTGAGTTAAGAGGAACCGGAAATGAGTAGTGGAAAAATCGTACAAATTATTGGCGCTGTGATTGATGTGGAATTCCCACGAGATCAAGTGCCCAGCGTGTATGACGCTCTAGTAGTTGATGGCAAAGGCCTGACACTCGAAGTGCAGCAACAATTAGGCGACGGTGTAGTACGAACCATTGCTATGGGATCCTCTGAAGGCATTAGCCGTGGCTTGAGTGTTGAAAACACTAAGGCTCCGATTTCTGTGCCAGTAGGGACTGAAACCCTAGGTCGTATTATGGACGTACTAGGTAACCCGATTGATGAGTGTGGTCCAATTGGTGAAAAAGAGCGCTCAGCTATTCACCGCAAGCCACCATCATACGATGAGCTAGCTGCATCTGACGACCTACTTGAGACAGGTATTAAAGTAATCGACCTAGTATGCCCGTTTGCTAAGGGTGGTAAGGTTGGTCTATTCGGTGGTGCCGGTGTTGGTAAAACCGTAAATATGATGGAATTGATTAACAATATTGCGACAGAGCACTCAGGTCTATCAGTATTTGCTGGTGTGGGTGAGCGTACTCGAGAAGGTAATGACTTCTACTACGAGATGCAGGAATCAGGCGTTGTAAATGTTGAGACGCCAAGCGAATCAAAAGTAGCCATGGTATATGGTCAGATGAATGAGCCACCTGGAAACAGACTGCGTGTAGCACTTACCGGTTTGACCATGGCAGAAAAATTCCGTGATCAGGGTAAAGATGTACTTCTATTCGTTGATAACATTTACCGATACACACTTGCGGGTACGGAAGTATCTGCACTTCTAGGTCGTATGCCATCAGCGGTAGGTTATCAGCCAACACTTGCTGAAGAGATGGGTGTACTTCAGGAGCGTATTACTTCAACTAAAACCGGTTCTATTACTTCTGTACAAGCAGTATATGTACCTGCGGATGATTTGACGGATCCATCGCCAGCAACCACGTTTGCTCACTTGGATTCGACTGTAGTACTAAGTCGTGATATTGCTTCTAAAGGTATTTACCCTGCGGTAGATCCACTAGATTCAACCTCGCGTCAGCTTGACCCGTTAATTATCGGTCAAGAGCACTATGAAGTGGCTCGTGGTGTACAGACTGTTCTTCAGCGTTATAAAGAACTAAAAGATATTATTGCTATTCTTGGTATGGATGAGCTTTCTGAAGAAGATAAGCTTGTGGTATCTCGCGCTCGTAAAATTGAGCGATTCCTATCACAACCATTCCACGTTGCTGAGGTATTTACTGGTGCGCCAGGTAAATATGTATCACTTAAAGATACTATTGCAGGTTTCCAGGGAATTCTTAACGGCGAATATGATGACCTACCAGAGCAGGCATTCTACATGGTAGGTTCGATTGACGAAGCTGCTGAAAAAGCAAAATCGCTTTAATTGGTTAAAAGGTAATTAGCATGGCAACAACAGTTCAATGCAATATCGTTAGTGCCGATGAGTCTTTATTCTCAGGTGCCGTTGAGATGGTAGTTGCTACAGGCTCATTAGGTGAGCTTGGTATTAATGCTGGTCATGCGCCACTGTTGAGTGATCTAAAGCCTGGGCCTGTTCGAGTGATTAAGGCAGAGGGAGAAGAAGAAATATTCTTCCTTTCAGGCGGTTACTTAGAAGTTCAGCCCAACGCCATCTCAATATTGGCAGATACGGCGGTGCGAGCCAACGATATCGATGAGGCAGCAGCAGCACAGGCAGTTAAAGATGCTGAGCACGCTATTGCTAACCAAACTGGCGAGATAGAATACTCAAAAGCGGCCGCAATGTTAGCAGAGGCAACCGCGCAGCTACATACCGTAAGAGCCTTACGTAAAAAGTTAGGCGGGTAAGCTTAATAGAGTGATAAAAAAGGGTGGCATGGCTACCCTTTTTTTATGCCAGTTAAAATTATGCAGAGCAACAGGTATACTAAAGCCTAATGCTCATGGAACGACCACGGAATAAGGCAGTCAAAGAACTTATGCAAACAACCGATATAATTATTTTAGCTGCCGGCAAAGGCACCCGTATGCAGTCCCGCCTACCGAAGGTGCTGCATAAATTAGCGGGGCAGCCCCTTCTAAGCCATGTGCTAACAGCCGCCAAAACAGTTAATGACGCAAAATCTATTGTGGTTACAGGTTTTGGTGCTGATCAGGTAGAAAACACCATTGGTAAAGAGGCCGATGTATTTGTAACTCAGCCAGAACAATTGGGCACTGCCCATGCCGTGCAATGCGCCCTACCCCATGTAAGCGAAAATTCAAAAGTATTAATACTGTACGGTGACGTACCCTTAATAGCACCTGAGACCATTGCCCAAATGTTGGATTCAGTTGCAGACAATCAAATGGGTTTATTAACGGTGACTCTTGACGACCCGACGGGCTATGGGCGCATTATCCGCGATGCAGAAAATAATATTTCAGCCATTGTTGAGCAAAAAGACGCCAGCCCAGAGCAATTAAAGGTTAACGAAGTGAATACCGGCGTTATGGCTCTTACTAGCGAACAACTAATGCGTTGGTTACCACAAATAGACAATAACAATGCGCAGGGCGAATACTATCTGACTGACTTAATCGCCATTGCTCGAACTGCATCAGTAAAAGTAAAAAGCATACAACCTAAATCCCGTGAAGAGGTGGAAGGCGTGAACAACAGAGTACAACTCAGCCAATTAGAGCGAGCCCATCAGCGTGAAAAGGCGCAAAGGTTAATGGAAAGTGGCACCAGCTTAGCAGACCCAGAGCGTTTTGATCAGCGCGGTGAACTCAGCGTGGGTACCGATAACTTTATTGATATCAATTGCGTCTTTGAAGGCAAGGTTCAACTGGGTTCAAATGTGCATATTGGCCCCAACTGCCAAATTATTAATAGCACTATTGGTGATGGCGTTGAGATAAAAGCCAATACCATTATCGAAGATTCAGTGGTGGGCGATAATGCCATTCTTGGGCCCTTTGCTCGATTAAGACCGGGCACAGAACTGGCCGATAACACCAAAATTGGCAATTTTGTAGAAACCAAAAAAGCCAAAGTGGGTAAAGGCAGTAAAATTAATCATCTCAGCTATGTGGGTGATGCCGAATTGGGGGAAGGAGTTAATGTGGGTGCGGGGACTATCACCTGCAATTACGA
>JAYQEC010000081.1:0-3834 GCA_038138645.1 Porticoccaceae bacterium
TCAACTACTCGATGTTGTTTACCACCACTTTTGATCACTGCGTACATGTAAAACTCCAATATCGCTGGGTCTTTATCGACCTTATCAACTAAATTCTTGTTATAAGCGGTTCAGCCCGCTTTAAAGGGCGGCAATTCTAATGGAACGGCGTGCGCTTAGCAAGCATTAATAGCGCCTAATTTAGCATTCGCCAAGCTAAGTGAACGCTAGTTTGATTTAAGCCATATTAATGAGGCATTTCGACCGCAAATTTTCTCGCGCCGATATGAGTAAAACAACTCTGATTGACTGTAACTACAAAACTGGCCGCCATAGACCTGAGCAACCCCTTTTCTTGTAAGCTCAGCCCTTGCTAGAGCATAAAGATCGGCCAAATAATGCCCTGCTGAGGTTTCTGTAAAAGCCTGTTTTATGCTGTCTTTTTCGTCATTGTTAATTGCTTTAGATAAAAAAGCTGATCGCACCTCAGCCCCCACCTCAAAGTGCATGGCACTAATTGCTGGGCCTAGATAAGCCATTACCGAATCACATGATGCAAACTGCGCGAGGGCTTTACTAATGATTCCACCACATAGACCGCGCCAACCAGCATGTACAGCTGCGACCTTGGTGCCCTGTTGATTACACAATAAAACCGGCATGCAATCCGCTGTTAGTATGGCACAGGGCTGATTCTCAATATCGGTGTAAGCACCATCTGCAGCGGGCAATAAAGCATTATTTGACGCATAGACCACTTCGGTACCATGCACCTGATCCAACCAAAAAGGCTCTAGCTTTAGATCGAGTTGCTGTCGAAGTAATAATCGATTGGCAGCAACCTGAGTCGGGTTATCATCGACATGAGTAGCTAAATTAAAATAATCAAAGGGCGGCAAACTATCACCACGACCACGCAAGGTAATGACTGCATTTACATTAGCGGGTGCGGGCCAGTCTGGAACTAGATAATCAAATGTCGCTTTGTTCATGGCTTAATCGCGCCAAAAGGGCTTCAAAATCTGCTGGCAATGGCGATGACCAGCTCACCTCTTCGCCAGTATATGGATGAATCAGTGCTAATTCTGCGGCATGTAATGCTTGACGCTTAAAATTACGAAGAAAATCAATAAACTCCGGCGATGCCCCCTTGTGAATCTTAAAACGCCCAGCGTATAAGCTATCACCTACCAAAGGATGATTTAAGTGCGCCATATGCACTCTAATTTGATGGGTTCGCCCTGTTTCTAATTGCAGTTTAATATGACTGTGTCCCTGGAAGCGCTGCAGGACAGAATAATGAGTTCGAGCCTCCTTGCCATCGGATACTACTGCCATTTTAATTCTCTGCCGTGGATGTCGGCCTATGGGCTGATCAACCACACCACTGCCCGTCAGCAACCCATTAGCCACAGCTTGATAAACACGCTTAACCGAACGCGCCTGCAGCTGAGCTACCAAGTGGGTATGCGCCTCTAAGGTTTTAGCAACCACCATCAAACCTGTAGTATCTTTATCTAAACGATGCACAATACCGGCTCGCGGCACATGACTGAGTGCTGGACAATGAAAAAGTAAGGCATTGAGTACCGTGCCTGTGAAATTTCCTGCAGCTGGGTGAACTACAAAGTTAGCGGCTTTATCAATAACTAAAATATGCTCATCTTCAAATACAATATTAAGCGGAATATCTTCAGCAACCCATTCACCCTCAGCCACCATAGCTGCTTGGATTACAACCTGTTCGCCACCCAAAACTTTTTGCTTGGGTTGCCATTGATTGCCATCAACAGTCAATAATCCCTGCTTTATCCATTGCTGTAATCGAGAACGTGAAAATTCAGGAAATAACTGCGATGCAACCTGATCTAAACGCCGCCCACAGCTATCTGTGGGCACTAGTGCATCGCGCTCAATTTGCGTTGCCATTTCATCCATTGGCTCGATGGTTTGACTATCCTGTAGATCCATAATCTCTGATTAAAATTAGTTGTTTCAGTACAGCGATGAACTTTATTAGCTAATCAACAGTCTTATAAGTTAAAGCGGATTGGCTTGCACTCTGCTCTGTGTTTAAATACCGAGCCATTGCAGTGCAGTTAAATTCCTCTAGCAGAGAATATTACATGAAAAACATAACGCGTATTGGTTTGATTTTAGCTATGGCCGTTTTAACCAGCTGTTCATTGCTTGGTTCAGACGATCAAGATGAAACAAAAACTGAGGAAAGTGGTTATACCGAACGCGAGTTTTACGACAAAATTCAAGGTAGCCTAAATGCCAGAAACTGGCAGGTAGCTATCAGCAATCTTCAGCTCTTAGAATCACAGTTTCCGTTTGGTAAATATGCCGAACAGGCACAGCTTGAGCTAATTTATGCACAGCATATGACCAGTGATCATGAAGCCAGTATCGTATCTGCAGAGCGCTTTATTCGCCTTCACCCCCAGCATCCCAATGTTGATTATGCGATTTACGTCAAAGGCCTTAGTGAAATTAATCAAGACGGGCGACTTTTTGATGGCTTTTTACCCATAGATAATAGTAAGCGAGATATAGGCATGGCTCGAGAAGCCTTTGCTACCCTAGGCGAATTGATTGAACTTTATCCCAATAGTCCCTATGCCCCTGATGCTCGCCAACGCCTAATAAGCCTACGTAACCAATTAGCGCGCTCAGAAATTAATGTGGCTAACTATTACTTTTCAAGAGGCGCCCTAGTGGCTGCTGCCAATCGCGGTCAATATGTGGTTGAAAACTTCCAGCAGTCTCCTGCTGTGGCTGATGGTCTAGCGGTTATGGCTCAGGCGTATCATATGTTGGGTAAACCTGAAATGGCGCAAAACAGTGTCACTGTTTTAGCCGCCAACTACCCAGATTACCCACTACTCGATGGCGATCAGTTCGATTTTGATAGTAGACCCTTATTTCCAAGTAACTGGTTCTTAAGCAAACTTAATCGACGCTTCAACTCTGAAATTGTACCGCCAGCGTTTGATACACGTACACAATATAATAGTTCGCCTCAATAAGTATTAGATATGATCGAAATGCTTATTTGAGGAGAGTATTAAACTATATTGATAGAACCAAAACCTTAGGTTAACAAAGCAAATGAGCAAACAGGCAATTATCCAAGAAATGCGCGTCCTACCTACCATTGACGCCAATACCGAAATCAATCGTCGCGTAGACTTTATAATACAACAGCTTGAAACATCGGGCTGTCAAAGCCTAGTGCTTGGAATTAGTGGTGGCGTTGACTCATTTACCTGCGGTCGTCTTGCTCAGTTAGCCGTGGAAAAGCTTAGACAACAAAACCCAAATAGCTCCTATCAGTTCTATGCGGTTCGTCTACCCTATGCCACACAAAAAGATGAACAGGATGCACAGATCTCACTCGATGCTATTGCGCCAGATAAGATACTTACCGTAAATATCCAAGAAGCAACAGACGCGGTTAATCAACAGGTATGTAATACCCTTGAACAAGCCAATGGTGCCATAAGCCCTGAAGCCATTGATTTTGCCAAGGGAAATGTCAAAGCACGGGTGCGTATGACTAGCCAATATCAGGTTGCAGGCTTAGTCAATGGACTCGTGTTGGGCACCGATCATTCAGCCGAAAATATTACCGGTTTTTACACCAAACATGGCGATGGCGCCTGTGATTTAGCCCCCCTATTTGGCTTAAGTAAACGTCAGGTTCGTCTGCTAGCCAAAACAATGGGCGCACCGGATTCAATCACCTATAAAACTCCTACTGCTGATCTTGAATGCCTAAGTCCGCAAAAGGAAGATGAAGAAGTATTGGGTCTTTCTTATGATGTTATTGATGATTTCTTAGAGGGAAAA
>JAYQEC010000082.1:0-3832 GCA_038138645.1 Porticoccaceae bacterium
AATTCTGTCTGAATTTTTGATAAGTTATCAATATCGGTGTCTTTGCGCAGTAATTTAATATCAGGATGACGGCGAATAACGCCAGAAGCAGAGCACGGTGCATCCAGTAAAATACGGTCAAATGGGTTGTTATCCCACCATTCTTCAATCGCACCCACATCAGCAGCAATTAGATTGGCCTGTAAATTGAGGCGTTGCAGATTATCTTTGCATCGCTCCAGACGGGATGCTTCAAGATCAATCGCGGTGAGTGCCGCTAGCTTTGGTTCGGATTCAAGAATATGGCAGGTTTTCCCGCCCGGCGCGCAACAGGCATCGAGAACCACATGATCCGGTTGAACATCTAACAGCGATGCCGCTAACTGAGCGGATTCATCCTGTACACTGACCCAGCCATCTTCAAACCCCGGCAGTTCGGTTACATCCCTTGGGCTATTGAGCCAGATGCCCACAGAGCTGTGCTCTGTTTTGCTGGCCTGTATCTCCTTTTCAGCTAACAATTTTAGATAATCATCGCGTGAGCAGTGATTGGCATTGACTCGCAAGCACATGGGCGCTTGAAGATTATTGGCCGTTAGTATCTCTCTAGCCTGTTCAGGCCACGCCTTTTGTATTCGATTTATCAGCCACTGGGGGTGAGCGGTTTCAAATTCAGCGGCGTTAGCTAGTTGTTCAGTAATCTGTTGTTGCTGACGCTGAAAATTTCTGAGCACGGCATTTACTAAGCCCTTTGCCCATAGACGTTTTAGCTTGACGGTTGCGGCAACAGTTTCATTTATTGCTGCATGGTCTGCAACCCGCATATACATTAATTGGTAGATACCACAGGCAAGCAATGCTTGAATCTCGCGCTCTTTATCTTTGATTGGTTTTGACATTAGGTGATTAACAATCGCCTGCAACTGCGGATACCAGCGCAATGTACCAAAACAGAGTTCTTTCAGTAGGGATTGATCATTATCAGCCACTTTTTGGCTGTATTTGGGTAATACTGTAGAAAGTGAACGACCCCGCAAAACCTGCCCAATGGCTTCGGCGGCAACTACGCGTACATTAGCCATTTATTGACCGAAACTCTGGCCTGCAGCAAATAGCTCGGCTTTGGATTTTAATAACTCAGAGACCGGCATTTTCGACTTGCCGGCTAATTGAATCTCAGTAATAAGCAGCTCGCCCTTGCCCGTTTGGACTAAAATACCTTCTGGGCTTGCATCAATAATAGTGCCGGCGGATTTATCTGAGTTTTTATCAGTGGTACTAGCGCCCCAAATTTTTACTCTATCACCACCAATATGGCTAAAGGTTGCAGGAAATGGATTAAATGCACGTACGCGACGGCTGATTTCTTCGGCAGACTGAGACCAATCAATTAAAGCCTCTGCTTTATCGATCTTGCTGGCATAGGTACTTTGGCTATCATCTTGCTGTTCTGCCACAGCCACCCCAGAATTAATTTTTTCTACAGCAGCCAATAGAGTGGGTGCGCCTAGCTCAGAGAGTTTTTGATAAATAGAGCCACTGGTATCCTGATCATCAATAGCGCAGCGTGCCACCGAGATTACTGGCCCCGTATCAAGCCCAGCCTCCATTTGCATAATACAGATTCCGGTTTCTTTATCGCCCGCTTCTATGGCGCGCTGTATAGGTGCCGCCCCACGCCATTTGGGCAGTAAAGAGCCATGCACATTAATACAGCCCAGTCTTGGGGTATCCAAAACCGCCTGTGGCAAGATGAGTCCATAGGCCACCACAATCATTAAATCTGCATCTAAGCTAGCGAGTTGCTGCTGTGCATCAGCGTCTTTTAGAGAGGTGGGCTGATAGATATTTAAACCATAATCGCAGGCTAGCTGCTTGACGGGACTGGCGGTTAACTTCTTGCCTCGGCCAGCGGGGCGATCGGGCTGAGTGTAGACGGCAACAATTTCATGTTGGCCGCAATCGATCAACGCCTGCAAATGTGCGGCGGCAAAATCTGGGGTGCCGGCGAAGACTATCTTCACGCTTAATAATTCCTATGCACGCTGTTTTTTGAGTTTTTTACGAATACGATCTCTTTTAAGCGATGATAAGTAATCGACAAATAGCTTACCTTTTAAATGATCCATCTCATGCTGAATACAGACGGCTAATAAGCCATGGGCCTCTTCTTCAAACGCATTGCCATCGCGATCAAGAGCGCGAATCATTACGTGTTTGGGGCGATCAACGGTTTCATTAAAGCCAGGCACTGAAAGACAGCCTTCATCAAAAGGAACCGTATCGGGCTCAAGCACCTCAATTTGAGGATTGATAAACACCCGAGGTTCATTACGCTTTTCAGAAAGATCCATCACAATAACTTGCTGATGCACATCCACCTGTGTTGCTGCCAAGCCAATACCATCGGCATCGATCATGGTCTCAAACATATTATCAACTAGCGTGCGTATCTCATCGTTCACGTCAGTGACCGGTTCAGCCACGATACGTAATCGTGGATTTGGGTATTCGAGAATTTTTAGTATCGCCATAGCTATTGCTGTCTACAATCAAATGTAAGTTTGTTTAGGAAGATTATACACCTTTGCTTGACAGGACGCACCGCATGAACGCAATACGCAATCAGCAAGAAGACGCCCAATGGGCGCTTATTGCACAGCTACTAAAACCCTGTACCCCTCAGCTGCAGCTAGCCCTTATTGAACAGATGGGTAACTTTCGCCAACTATTTGAGAGCCCCGAGCCCATTGATAATCCAGCACTAAATCAGCAGTTACAAATTATTCGCAAGGCCTACCACACAGGCCAATGGCAGGCTGAGGCTAAAAAAATAAGTAAAACGCTTGACCAATTTCAGGCAATTATAGTTCCTATTACCAGTGAGGATTATCCATCGCAACTTAAGGAGATAGCCAAGCCGCCGCCCGTACTTTATATGCGCGGCAACCCTAGCTGCTTGCATCTACCGCAAATAGCTATAGTCGGCAGTCGGCGTATGACCAGAGGGGCAGAAATTATTGCCAAAACATGGGCAAAAAATCTTGCTGCCAGCGGTTTTACTATTACCAGCGGTATGGCAATAGGTATCGATAGCTGCGCACATCGCGGCGCCCTTGAGAATCAGCAAGGCAAAAGTATTGCGGTTGTTGCCACAGGCATAGATCGTATTTATCCCAGTCGTAACGCGGCACTAGCAGAGGAAATTATTGAAAAAGGCGGTGCGCTGATTACCGAATTTGCACCGGGTACTCCGCCACTGCCGGCCCATTTCCCGCAACGCAATCGCATTATTAGCGGGTTAAGTTTAGGCGTATTAGTGGTCGAGGCCGCGTTAAATAGTGGCTCACTGATTACTGCCAAATATGCGCTAGAACAAAATCGTGAGGTATTTGCCATACCTGGATCAATCAATAGTCCGCAGAGTAAAGGCTGTCATCAGTTAATAAAACAGGGCGCCTGTCTAGTAGAGACCACCGCCGAGTTGGTGGAAGAAATTGCCGGCCCATTGGCGACATATGGTGAAAAATATCAGCATTTAATACATAAGCCCGCTAATGCACCGCCTGCTGAAAAACTGAGCCGAGAAGAGTCCCTATTACTAAATATGCTGGGCTACGAGCCCATGCTAATTGATGAGCTAGATGCCCCGTGGCCAATGGATAAGCTATTGCAGTTGTTAATAGCTTTAGAGCTTAAGGGGGTGGTTGTTTGTGAGCAGGGCTATTGCAGTCGTTTGTAAAGGCCTGTGATTAAGTAAAAATTGATTTTTTGCTAGGCTTAAACAGTCCACCTCGATTAAAATAGAGGATTGCGCAGAGGCTAAAGTTTCGGTAATCTGCGCGTCTTTTAC
>JAYQEC010000083.1:0-3802 GCA_038138645.1 Porticoccaceae bacterium
AGTATTTTTGAAGAAAAAGCTGATTTAGCCTGTCGAATTGGTCTTTCAAGTCCTGTGCTTTCGCCGCGTAAATACTATGCCTTGAAAGCTAACAAATTTGATGAATTCCCAGTTCAAAAATTTGATCTAAACTACAATCCTGCTGAAGAAAGTCTGTCACAGGCGATTAAACGTGTTTGTTCGGAAGTGGAGCAGGCAGTTAAATCAGGTGTCTCTGTTTGTATTCTTTCAGATCACAGTATTGAAGATCCAAAATTACCTATACATATTTTGCTCGCTGTAGGTGCGGTGCATAATCACCTCACTGTTAAAGGCTTACGTTGTGATGCCAATATTGTGGCAAGTACTGGTTATGCTAGAGATTCGCACCAGGTAGCTACTCTAATTGGTTGTGGCGCCTCTTTGGTTTATCCATATCTAAGCTATCATGTGCTGTGTGATCTTATCAGCAGTGGCGAGACCACAGTTGATGTTGATACTGCCTTTAGACAGTATCGCAAAGGCATTAACAAAGGCTTGTTAAAAATCCTTTCAAAGATGGGTATTTCTACTATCGCATCTTACCGTGGAGCACTTCTCTTCGAAGCGGTGGGCCTAAATGAAGAAATAATTGACCTTTGTTTCCCTGGCCTAACTAGCCGTATTCAGGGTGCAAGCTTTGAAGATATTCAGCAAGACCAGCTAGAGCTTAGTAAGTTGGCGTGGAAATTACGCAAGCCAATTAATCAGGGTGGACTGCTTAAGTATGTTCATGGTGAGGAATACCATGCTTACAATCCAGATGTGGTGCAAACCATGCACAAGGCGGTACAGCACGATGACTATGATGCCTGGTTAAGCTATGCAGAATTAGTTAACAAGCGACCTACAGCTGCGCTTCGTGATCTTCTCAATCTGAAGTCTGATGTAACGCCAATTGATATTTCAGAAGTAGAGCCAGTTTCAAATATTGTTAAGCGATTTGATTCAGCGGGTATGTCACTGGGTGCACTTTCTCCTGAGGCTCACGAATCACTGGCTGAAGCAATGAATGGTTTGGGCGGACGCTCAAACTCCGGTGAGGGGGGTGAAGACCCATCTCGCTATGGCACTATTAAGTCATCAAAAATTAAGCAGGTTGCTTCGGGTCGCTTTGGTGTAACCCCAGCCTACCTTAGAAGTGCTGAAGTTATTCAAATTAAAGTGGCACAGGGTGCCAAGCCGGGTGAGGGTGGTCAGTTACCAGGTGGTAAGGTCAATGATCTAATTGCTCGTTTGCGATACTCAGTGCCGGGCGTAACCCTAATTTCTCCGCCACCGCATCATGATATCTATTCGATTGAGGATCTGGCTCAGCTAATCTTTGATTTGAAGCAGGTTAATCCAGATGCATTGGTATCGGTTAAGTTAGTTTCGCGACCAGGTGTAGGTACAATTGCAGCTGGTGTTGCCAAGGCCTATGCTGATCTAATTACCATTTCTGGTTACGATGGCGGTACTGCGGCAAGTCCAGTGAGTTCCATTCGCTATGCGGGTTCTCCTTGGGAGCTTGGCTTAACAGAAACTCATCAAACACTGCGCGCCAATGATCTTCGTAACAAGGTTCGAGTTCAGGCAGACGGTGGTTTGAAAACAGGTTTAGATGTTATTAAAGCAGCTATTTTGGGTGCTGAAAGCTTTGGCTTCGGTACTGGACCTATGGTTGCACTGGGTTGTAAGTATCTTCGTATCTGCCACCTTAATAACTGTGCAACAGGCGTTGCCACCCAGAATGATCGTTTACGAAATGATCACTATCGCGGTACGGTTGCTATGGCCACTAACTTCTTCAAGTTTATGGCAATGGAAACTCGTGAATGGATGGCCTCAATTGGTGTGCGCTCACTAGAAGAATTAATTGGTCGAGTGGATTTGCTAGAAACATTGCCTGGGTCTACTAGTAAGCAGCAAAATCTTGATTTGGCACCGCTGATTGAAGATCGTCCTGAAATTAGCCATAAGCCTCAATTCTGTGAAGAAGCTCAAAATGATCCTTTTGATAAGGGCTTACTAGCTGAGCAGATGGTTAAAGATATGTTGCCAGCTATTGAAGCTAAGAGCGGTGGTAGCTTTGAGTATAAGATAGGTAACTGTGATCGTTCTATCGGTGCACGTTTATCTGGTGAAATTGCTACTCGATACGGTAATAGCGGAATGGCAGATAAGCCAGTTACCTTGAAGCTTAAAGGGGTAGCGGGTCAGTCACTAGGTGTATGGAATGCTGGTGGTCTTGATATTTATCTAGAAGGTGATGCCAATGACTATGTTGGTAAAGGTATGTCTGGTGGTAAGATCGTACTTAGCCCACCTGATGTGAGTGGCTTCCAAGCCAATGCAACGCCTATTATGGGTAACACCTGTCTATACGGTGCTACTGGTGGCTCACTCTATGCTGCAGGTTCTGTTGGTGAGCGATTTGGTGTGCGAAACTCTGGCGCCAAGGCGGTAGTTGAAGGCGCTGGCGATCACTGCTGTGAATATATGACTGGCGGTATTGTGACTGTATTGGGTTCAACGGGCTACAACTTTGGTGCTGGTATGACCGGTGGTTTTGCCTATGTTTTAGATACTGACCGCAAGTTTGTTGATCGCTATAATATGGAGTTGATTGATATTCAGCGAGTCACCACAGAGGCGTTAGAATCGCATCGCGGATTCCTAAAATCAATGATTGAGGATCATGCGCGTGAAACTGGAAGCGCTTGGTCACAGCATATTTTAGATAATTTTTCCGATTTTGCAGGGAAGTTTTGGTTAGTTAAGCCAAAAGCTTCAAGTTTGCAAAGTCTGTTGGCGCAAGCCAACGCTGTTTCGAAGTAAGCAGAAATTAAGTAGAGAATAGATTTATGGCACAAGCAAATAATGATTTCCAATTTCTCGATATAGAGCGAGTTGATCCTCCCAAGCGCGATATGAAGCGCAGGGTTGGTGAATTTGTTGAAATTTATGATCCTTTCAACCAAACAGCTGCTGAGTCACAGGCTCACCGTTGCCTGTCCTGTGGTAATCCCTATTGCGAATGGAAATGCCCAGTTCATAACTATATTCCAGACTGGTTACAGCTAGTTGCAGAGGGCAACTTGCTCGAAGCTGCTGAGCTTAGTCACCAAACCAATTCACTACCAGAAGTCTGTGGCCGTGTATGCCCACAGGACCGTTTATGTGAAGGTGCCTGTACCCTGAGCGATGGTTTTGGTGCGGTAACCATTGGCTCGGTTGAAAAATATATTACCGATACAGCATTGGCTATGGGCTGGCGTCCAGATATGTCTAAAGTGGTTTGGACCGATAAAAAAGTTGCAGTTATTGGTGCAGGTCCTGCAGGTATTGGCTGTGCAGATATTTTGGTTAGAAATGGGGTTAAAGCCGTAGTTTTTGACCGTTATCCAGAGATTGGTGGTCTATTAACCTTTGGTATTCCCGAATTTAAACTTGAAAAAGACGTTATTAGTACCCGCCGTGATGTACTAGAAGGCATGGGTGTTGAGTTCCGTCTTAATACTGAAATTGGCAAAGATATTCTTATCGAGCAGCTGCTTGAAGAATATGATGCAGTCTTTATGGGAATGGGTACCTACACCACAATGAAAGGCAACTTCCCAGGTGAAGACCTTCCAGGTGTTCATGAAGCGCTAAAATTCCTAGTTTCAAATGTTAATCGCAACCTAGGCTTTGAAAAGTCAGCTGATGATTTTATCGATCTAAAAGGTAAGCGCGTTGTAGTTCTAGGCGGTGGTGACACTGCTATGGACTGTAACCGTACCTCAATTCGTCAGGGTGCAAC
>JAYQEC010000084.1:0-3786 GCA_038138645.1 Porticoccaceae bacterium
CAGGTATGGCGGCTCACTTGGCGGGTGCAGTGTCTGCAACTACCCTTAAGCCAGTAATTGGTGTGCCAATTAATGGTTCCCTCGATGGCCTTGATGCATTGCTTTCAACGGTTCAAATGCCAGGCGGCATTCCTGTTGCTACAGTAGCTATCGGTAAAGCAGGTGCTAAAAATGCAGCTTACTTAGCGGCACAAATTATCGGTGTGGGCGATGCGGATATGCATCAGAAGCTTGTTGCTGAGCGTGCGGCTAATGCTGAAGCAATTATTGCTAAAGATGCTGCTTTGCAGGAACGCCTAAAAAATAGCTGAGTCAATTTGTGATCAACTGGAGCAGGCGGACAAGTACTAGCCTTGCGGTGCATCAGTTGCATTTACAGGGGGTTATAGCCTACCCGACCGAAGCGGTCTGGGGCTTGGGTTGTGACCCCTACAGCTACTCAGCTGTTACCAAAATCCTTAGTTTAAAAAGTCGCCCTGAACATAAAGGGGTGATCCTTATCGCCTGCGATTGGCAGCAGTTAGCCCCTTTTACTGAGGGACTGACGCAATCACAGTTATCTCGCTTACAGCAACCCAACAACAAGCCGACTACCTGGTTAATTCCTCATAATGGCGAGGCGCCAGAGTGGATTGTCGGTAAGCATGATACACTGGCGGTTAGAGTCACGGCGCACCCGTTGGCGGCCAGCTTGTGTCAACTATTTGGCGGACCCATAGTTTCAACTTCGGCTAATCCTCAGGGCTTACCTGAGGCTAAGAATTCGCTCAAAGTGAGACGCTATTTTGGGCAAAATATAGATGCTATTGCCTCAGGTTCTGTAGGCACTGCCAGCGCCCCCAGTGAAATTCGGCATTTACTAACGGATAAGGTTATCCGTAAAGGTTAATATGCAAACAGTCAATAAACAGTTGGTTAAGGATTATCTGCTCGGCCTACAGGACAGCATCTGCGATGCGCTGGGTCGGGAGGATGGTAGTGCTTGGCAGGAAGATAACTGGACTCGTCCAGAGGGTGGCGGCGGACGCAGTCGTGTGATTGCCGATGGCGCCGTTATTGAAAAGGGCGGGGTTAATTTTTCTCATGTATCTGGGGATCAATTGCCGGCCTCGGCAACCCAGAGCCGACCTGAATTAGCGGGTCGTAGCTTTGAGGCGATGGGGGTTTCCTTAGTGATTCACCCGCATAACCCTTATATGCCTACCTCGCATGCCAATGTGCGCTTTTTTATTGCTGAAAAAGAAGGCGAAGATCCGGTGTGGTGGTTTGGCGGCGGCTACGATTTAACCCCTTATTATGGCAATCAAGAAGATTGTAAGCATTGGCATCAAACGGCCAAAAATGCCTGCGACCCTTTTGGCGAAGCAATGTATCCTCGCCTAAAACAGCAATGCGATAAATATTTTTATCTGCGTCATCGCGATGAACCTCGCGGCGTTGGCGGTGTGTTTTTTGATGATTTTAATCATCTGGGATTTGAGCAGAGTTTTGCCTTTATGCAAGCGATTGGCGATAGTTATATCAATGCCTATTTGCCAATTATGCAGCGTCGTCGCGAGCAGCCCTTTGGTGAGCGCGAGCGTAGTTTTCAGCTGTATCGTCGCGGGCGCTATGTGGAGTTTAATTTGGTTTATGATCGCGGCACGTTATTTGGCCTGCAAACGGGTGGCCGCACCGAATCAATATTGATGTCTATGCCACCTATGGTACGCTGGGAATATGATTGGCAGCCTGAAGCTGGCAGTGCTGAAGCTGAGTTATATGAGCAATATTTAATTGATCGGGACTGGGTTTAATGACAGACAAATACGCGGTATTTGGCAATCCTATAGCGCATAGTAAATCGCCAGAAATTCATCGTCAGTTTGCTGCGCAAACAGGCCAGGCTCTCAGCTATGAAAAGCAGCTTGTTGATGAGCAGGGGTTTGACGAGGCGGCCGATGCCTTCTTTGCTAATGGCGGTAAGGGGTTAAATATTACTGTGCCATTTAAGCAAGATGCCTACAGCTATGTGGCGCGCACTACGCCTAGGGCACGACGAGCCGGTGCAGTTAATACGCTTTGCCTTGAGGCCGACGGTACTGTCTTGGGCGATACCACTGACGGGGTTGGCTTGGTCAGTGATATTTTGCATAACCTTGGCTGGGAAGTGCGCCATAAGAAAGTATTAATTTTAGGTGCGGGTGGTGCCGTTCGCGGCGCTTTAGAGCCACTTTTAGAGCAGCAACCACAGCATGTGGTAATCGCTAACCGCACGGTGGATAAGGCATTGCAGCTTTCTAAGGGTTTTGCTGAATTCGGTTATCTGTTGGGCTGTGGTTACGATATGCTCGGCGAGCAGCAATTTGATCTCATTATTAATGGCACCAGCGCTGGGTTAAAAGGCGATTTGCCTCCCCTGCCTGATAGTCTTATCAATCCAGAGGGCACCACCGTCTGTTACGATATGCTTTATGGCGCTGAGCCAACGCCCTTTATGCAATGGGCCAGTGAGCGTGGTGCCCAAGTAAGCGATGGTTTGGGAATGCTGGTGGGCCAGGCGGCTGAATCCTTTGCTCTTTGGCGTGGCGTGCGCCCAGAAACGGCGCCAGTCATTGCTAGCCTTCGATCTCAGCTTTCTAATTAATCCTGCTCTGATAAATACTGATCTTTTAATTTAATGTAGCTAGCCGCCGAATAGCTAAAGAACTGCTTTTCTTCTTCGCTGAGTGGACGCAGCTTTTTGCAGGGGTTGCCGACATAAATATAGCCGCTCTCTAGGGTTTTGCGCGGTGGCACCATACAGCCAGCGCCAACAATCACGCCATCTTCTACTACTGCGCCATCGTTTATTACTGCGCCATTGCCGACCAAAATCTGGTTGCCTAGGGTGCAGCCATGCAAAATAGCCCGATGACCAATAATAACCCCTTCTCCAATAACCAGTGGGTAGCCGTCTTTATTGTAATCTGAGGCATGGGTTACATGCAGTACGGCATTGTCCTGTACATTACATCTTGCGCCTACTCTTATAGAGTGCATATCACCGCGAATCACTGCCCCAGGCCATACGGATACATCATCGCCAAGATGAACATCGCCAATAACGGTTGATTGAGGGTCAATGTAAACCCGCTTTCCTAGAGTGGGAGAAATTCCTTTAAAAGGCCTAATTGAGTGATCCATAAATGTTATCCGCGGTTATAATATAATGAAGTTTCTGTAGTATTGGACAGGATTCAATACTTTGCAAAAACTTCTTTTAGCCTATTGTGGTGAATTTGTTATGGCGTTTTCAACTAAAAAACAATTTATTGCTGGTGTAGTCTGTCCTAAATGCTCAAAAATGGACAAGATCGTGGCTTACACCAAAGAGGGTACCAACTACCGCGAATGCGTGAGCTGTGGTTTTTTAGATGAAATTCGTATTTCTTCGTCACCCAAGGAGCTGGTTACCAGGGTTACCAAAGGTATACAGTCAAATTCTGAGCCTACTCAGACAGTTAAAATACTAGATCCCTCAAGCTAAACGTTCTAAAAACAATAATAATTTTCGCTTTCTGGGTGCTCAGAGATTTTGTCTCGCTTGGGCTTTTTGATGGCGCCAGCGTGCTGTGATAGTTAAAGGTATTTAATCATGAGTTATGTATTGAAAAAATTCATAGACATACGCCTAGAGAAACCTACAGGGGTTTGGTACAATGCCGCGCCTCACATGGTGTCCGCTTGTTTTCTGGGGACACTTTCATGAAGCAAGGTAGAGAGTTCATAGACTTACCACGGAGATACAAGCGATGTTGAAAAGAG
>JAYQEC010000085.1:0-3704 GCA_038138645.1 Porticoccaceae bacterium
GAGCTAGCAATTTGGACGCCTAAGCAACGCGAAGGCGGGGTAAAACCCCGAGAAGAATCCACAAGATACTTCGAATCAATCCGACCTTTTTAAATGGCGATTTGCACCGACCATTCAACCATATAAATAAAAAGAAAATAAATAAAATAATCGATTTTAGCGACTTTTAGGCACAAATAATGGAATTTTAATGAATTTTAGGCGCAAAAAGGCCCCGCATTGCGAGGCCCGATATTGCTTAAATTCGAACGTATTTTTGAGTAATAACTCGACCATTAAAAGTGAATGACTGAATTAGGTGGTTTTCATCAACCATTTCCATATTAACCTCAGTCGCCCAACCGGAGTAGTTATCCCATGAACCCACCATGCCGGTTTCTAGCACCTTAGATGATCCCGTAAGAATCAAGCTACCAAAACCAAAGTTACGCACTTTTTCACCCTGATAAACAGCGCTCTGCAAAATAACAAAATGGCCGCCGCCAATCATCTTAATTTCGTTAAATTCAGTTAATTCTGGATCATCGGTTTCACGACTTTCAAGCTTCCAGAGTCCATCATAAGGAGTCACCACACCCGGGGCTCGATTCCATTCCTCTACCATAGTCTCAAGGACTCGACCGTCGTCATATTTCATGCCATGCAAGACCTGATTAAAGCCCTTCTCAGTTGGCTCTATGGTGATTTCAAAACTTAAGTCAGACAGGGGACCATCATGATTAAACAGGGGCTCTTCGATCATAACGCCATTAACCCAATTGGCATTACCTGCACCCACATCCATATCACCAGTCGATTCATTATCAAATGCAAACATATACTTTCCATTGCTGTATATCTTGATTTGATCCCTAAGAAGCTCTGTGACCTCACCATCTTCAGTGATAGTGACTTTTGATAGCAAAAACGCGCCATCAGCCAATGGATTCATATTACTTTCCTCTGATAGATTTGACTGCTTATCGGATGAGCAGCCTGTTAAAACAAACATAGTTGATATTAATAGCGATAATATTTTTTTCATTTAAAACCCCAATCTGCAGATTATTTTTATTTGGTTTTTATTTCTAAAAATATCATAACTCAGAACCTCAAAATATGCCTTTATTTTCGCATAAAAATAGTCAGTTCTATCTAAGCTAAAAAATAGCTCTACTTATCTCAAAATAAGGTTAGTCTAACGCGCCATACTACCCACCTAGTGTAATAAGTAGTAAATTTGGGGATTATTTAGTTTTTTTAATAACAACATATTTAGTTACTTCCTATGAGGGTGGTTATGAAACCAATATTGCTTAAATCCCACGATAGATTCATACACAAATTTGCTTTAGTCGGCATTTTTAGTGCTCTTTTGGCTGCGTGCGAAGACCAAGGTACTGCTGATCCAAAATCTCATGATATCTATAAGCCCAGAATTACACTTAACAGTCCTGGTGCTACTGCAATCGTGAAACCTGACTCTGGATCTGAGCTGGAAATTCCTCATGAGGACATCTGTTTTGAAATTTCTGATGATTGTAGCGATATTACTAGCATGTCCTCAGATATGATTCACTACACAGAACTTGAAAATGAGTTAACAGTTTTTAAATCTGTCAAGGGGACGATTACTGCTTACCGCGAAGAACACAAATATGGCACCGATTATAATGACCCAAGCGCTACAGCTCGTGATGTTTATGATGGTCATATTGAAGTAGAAACCCATATTGATGGGCCGGTTCAAGGGTCATCTAAATCAGAGTTAACAATAATTCCTGTTGGAACTGTATTGGGAAGCTACACATTTACTTATAGTGCAACAGACTCATCCAATAATGTTGCAACCCTCAACCGAATAGTTGATGTAGTCGATATGGATCCACCTGTCATTAGCCTTAATGGTGATTCATCGTTAGTCTTGGATTTCTACTCAGAATTTTCTGATCCCGGCGCTTCTGCGACTGATAATATCGATGGACTTATGAATCTGGATCCATCTTCCGTAATCTACGAAGAAAAAGATGGTGATGCATTCACTCCAGTTGATGATATATCTACCGATGGCCCTGCTGAATACCAAGCAACTTATGAGTTTGTCGATGCTGCAGGCAATAAAAGCAGTGCTACTCGTGTAATTTTGGTCTCCCCTCCTGAAGGTGAAAAGATTACTATCCTCAATGAGGGTGCCCTTGGCGTAGATTGGGATAGCGGTATCCAAGCCTTTGATCAGGACCTTAACTGGGGTGCATGTACCGCACCTGAAGGCTGTCCAAATATTGACTGGGCTTTTGTTGATGATAGCGAGCGTGGCAGCGTACTTGAAATCATTCATGCAGACACCGATGCTGGTGCTGGTATCTTTATCTCCTCGTCGGATCCTATCGATATTAGAGATGCGGAAGACGATGGCTTTATTAAACTAGATCTTAAAGTGGTTGAAGGTGATCAAACCATTATCTTCAAAGCCGACTGTGGCTACCCCTGTGGTGGTGGTGACCAATACGTAAATATATCGGAATTAAACAAGTGGCAAACAGTTATTGTGCCGGTTAAAAACCTTATACCCTATGGTCCTTCAGGCAACGTACTTGACCTTGAAATTCTTAAGGCTGGCCTTGTTATCCAAGCGCTAAGCGCAAAAGCAACCACCTTTAGAATCGACAATGCCTACTATGATTGTCGAGCGGCTACCTGTGCGGGAATCAGCGTACCATTTGTTCCTGTTGACTGGGAAGCTAATCATGAAGATCCCAACGATCCTGATGCCTATGTTGCACCGACTTCATATCCAGGCTATGCACTGGCATGGTCAGATGAGTTTGATGGCAATTCGATCAATACTAACAACTGGTCATTTGATATTGGTAATGGCGATAATGGCTGGGGTAATGGTGAGCTTCAGTATTACCGTGAGGACAATGCAAGTGTTGAAGATGGCTTACTCATTATCGAAGCACAGAAACACGTTCCACCAATTGATCTTCCGCAAAAAACGGGCAACAGATTCACCTCATCCAAGCTTATCTCTGAGGACAAAGTTGAGTTTAAATATGGTCGTGTTGATATACGTGCAGTGGTTGCAGAGGGTCAGGGTATGTGGTCAGCTGGCTGGATGCTGGGTGCTAACATGAGCGATATTGGCTGGCCATATGCAGGTGAGATCGATATCTTTGATACTATTGGTGGCTCGGCAAGCAAGCATGGAACCAACCAAGAAGGCATGATTGTTAATAATATGTACTGGAACTCAACGGGCCCCGATCCCAGCGAACCATTAAGAGCTCAGGGTATCAACAACAACGGTAGCGCTGAATATAGAATTAATGCATCTAATGTGGGTGAGACATTCTCTAACAGATTCCATGTATTTAGCTTGATTTGGGATGAGAATAACATTCGCTTTGAGGTTGACGGTGTAGATACGGGCACCAATGTTGCCCTAGTGGGTGCTCTTGCTGAAACTTATCGCAACCCATTCTACCTAATCCTAAATGTTGCAGTAGGTGGTGCTTGGCCTAAGTCTCCAGACACAACTACAAGCTTCCCAGACGGCATGTTGGTCGACTATGTTCGTATCTACCAAACAGATTCTGATGGTAATGGCATTCCAGACTATGAGCTAGATGGGGAAACACCAAAAAATTAAATTGGTCTTTCTAATAATAAAAAAACCGACACTCGAATGTGTCGGTTTTTTTTCGTCTGTATAAAATGAAAGC
>JAYQEC010000086.1:0-3696 GCA_038138645.1 Porticoccaceae bacterium
CGAATTTGAAAGGGTGCTTGTACAAGCTAAGTCAGAAACTCCCGACCTGGATGGTTTAGTGCCGCCGGTGTTTAGTGTGGAGATTGGCAGGGCGTGAGCGTATTCGCGAAAATGGAAGAGCTGGCTTTCGAGCTGGAAAAAATTGATTTCGTCAATACAGTAAAAGTCGGAATTGAGCCCAATCTTTCCCCCGAAGATTACCCCATGGTGCGGATTGTGCCAGAGCGCCTTACACCCAGCGCTCCATACAACCAGCGCACTGTCGAGACGGGCATTTATTTCGGTTGCGCCGTAAGCAACAGCGAGGGAATGGAAACGGTGTACGACCACCTCTTTTATTTAGAGGGCGAGATTATAGCGGCTGTCAAACGGATTGGCGGCAAATACTTTGAGACGATCACAGACGAAGACCGGCTGGACACATACAAGCTCATGTTTATCCGGGCAGACCTGTATGCGGAGAGACCGGAAAATGGCGAGTAAAAAAGACCCCAGGCTGACCAGGTACGGGCTGTCAGCATTCAACAAGCCGAAGCGAACCCCAAGCCACCCCACAAAATCCCACATGGTGTTAGCCAAAGAAGGTGATCGAGTTAAGCTAATCCGGTTCGGACAGCAAGGCGTCAAAGGTTCGCCGCCGCGGAAAAATGAAAGCAAAGCAGACGCAGCAAGGCGCGCATCTTTTAAGGCAAGACACGCTAAAGGAATTGCCAAAGGCAAGATGTCGGGGTCATACTGGTCGGCCAAAACCAAATGGTGATTGTCTCAATCACTGAAACCAAAGAGTAGTAAAAAGCAACTATATAGCGAGAGGCTATTGCATGGACATTGATACACTGAAAGAGCACCTACCGGACGAGACGTTTGAGCAGGTGGCAAAAGCATTTAATGATTTGATTGGGCAGCGAGACCAGGCAAGAAGTGAAAGCATTTCCGGTCGCAAAACCCTAAAAGAAACTAACGCCAAGCTGGAAAACGAAGTACAGATGTTCCGCGAGGTGCTGGGGGTAGAAAGTCCAGACGAGCTGGCTGACAAAAATGTTGGAGTCGATCAAAGCCAACAGTATGAAGCCAAGCTCAAAAAATATGCTCGTGACTTGGAAACAGTACAGGAGCAACTGAATTCGGCTTTGACGGCGCGACGCCAGACGGAAGCCAAGCTCCAGCTAAGCAGTGCTTTGAACGAGCACGATTGGGTGGACAAAGATGTAGTCGAGTCATACGTGGCTAACTCAGTGATTTGGGAAGGCGACGAGCTTTACTACAAAGCAACCGACGGCAACATTATGTCGGTAGCTGATGGTGTTGCGACTTTGGCTAAGTCTAGGCCGCAACTTTTGCAACCCACAGGCGCGGGAGGCGCAGGGGTACGATCTAGCAACGCGAGAGGCATTGCGGAAGATGAGCCAATGACGCGTGCTGAGTTCGATGCTCTGCCAGCTATTAAAAAGGCAGAAGTAGCAAGCGAGGCAGGCTTTCAACTTATTGACTAAGGAGACAGTTAAATGTCTGTTACATTGACGGATTTAATTCCAGACCTTTACGTCAGCCTGGACGTGGTATCTCGCGAAATGGTTGGCATGATCCCTTCCGTTAGCATCGACGCTCAAGTAGCGCGCGCGGCTATCGGTCAGCAGGTTCGCACTTTCGTTGCGCCTGCTTCAGAAGCAAATGACATCGTTCCTGGTGTAATTCCACCCGACGATGGCGACCAGAGCATCTTGAATCGCTCAATCACTGTTCAGAAGTCACGACGAGTGCCTATCCGCTGGACTGGTGAGAATGACCGCGAATCAGCATTCAACGCTGGCTCAATCCGCCAACAGCAGATTCAGCAAGCAATGCGCACCCTGGTCAACGAAATCGAGCAAGACCTTTACAACGTGACTGCAACAAACGCTTCGCGTGTGTACCGCGGCTCTAACCCTGCCCTGACTCCATTCCGCACTGCTAACGAGTGGACTGACGCAGCATCAACTCGCAAAGTGTTGATGGACAACGGTTCACCCTTAAATGACATCAGCATGGTCATGGACACTGCTACTGGCGCGTCACTGCGTGGCTACCAGGCAGCAGTTAACACCTACGGTTCAGACCAGCTAATCCGCCAGGGCGTATTGCTCGACGTGGGCGGCATGTCTTTGCGTGAGTCCGCGGCGGTTGGCGCTATTGCGTCAGCATCTGCTGGCCTTGAAATGGCAGCGGTCGGCGGCGAGTCTGTGGGTGACACTACTATTGCTGTCACTGAAGCAGAAGCTGGTGACGTTGCACTGGCTGCTGGTGACCTCGTACACATTGCTGGTCACGATGAGCTTTACATGGTGACTGCGGCTTCAACTGTAAGCACTTCCGGCTCATTCACTATCGAAGGCCCAGGCCTCCGCAAAGCATTGGTCGGTGGTGAGGTAATCACTGTTGCTGAGACTGGCGTACGTAACGTCGCTTTCCAGCGTAACGCAGTTATCCTCGCGAGCCGTCTGCCTTCAGTACCAGAGGGCGGTGACCTTGCTCAAGATCGCACGACTATCACTGACCCACGTTCGGGCTTGTCGTTCGAAGTTGCGATGTACCCACAGTACCGTCAGATGCAGTGGGAAATCTCTGCCGCATGGGGCGTTGGCGTAATCAAGCCAGAGCACGTAACTGGTCAGCTTCACAGCGTAATCTAAGGTAACGCGCCCCTGCGGGGGCGCTGTCTTTAAGGAGATTAAAGAATGGCAACTGCTGAAAATGCCAAGCTGGAGTACGAAGCCGGTCAAAACTCGGTAGCAATGAGTCTACTGAGCACAACCGACAACATTACGTACACCACTGGCTCATCACTATTTAGTAACCGATCAGGATTCGCTCCAGACGTTAAGCCCAATGGCTTGCTGACTGGCGGCGCTGTAACTGGCGGCACTGTAGCGACCGATTCGGTTAACGTGGCTTCATGCACTGTAAACCTCAACGGCGTGGTCGAGTCTGTCCCTGGTACCACTCTCTCAATCACTCGCCCTGCGACAGACGTTGCTGTGGTGTTCTCGGTGGTTGTCGATGCTCTTGGCGGCTACGCCATTGAGACCGGCGTTGAGGGTGGCTCTGGTGCATTCTCAGAAACTCGCGGTGCGGCTGGCGGCCCTCCATACATCGCACTTGACGATGTAGAAGTCGCTCAGATTCGCGTCAACGAGTCGAGCTCTGCGTTCATCACTTCTGCTGAGATTTTCTCGGTAGTAGGCTTGCACACCGAGCGTGCTGACTTCCCGATCTTCAACATCAACTATGACGAAGGCACTATCGAGATGCTGTCTGCGGTTCCCGCTAACCACGTTGGTGATACTGGCAAAGCTGTCTATGCAGCTTACGCTACACCGATTTTTGGCGAGATCACATTGGCTTCTGATTTCACGCCACCCGAGACCACTAACTCTGTGACTTCAACACAGATTTATGGCACTACCCTTGGATCGACTAGCTCGACTCTCGGACAGGGTTCGTTCACTGCGTTTTTGAACGACGGTGTGACTGACGCTCTTGTTACTTTGAAAAACGAAGTGCTTTGGTTCCGATTCTTCCCTAACAAGTTCGCGTCTGCGAATATCTTGTCACAGGGCAAGCTCGGTATCTCTCGTACATTCCCCGCTGGTGACAATATCCAGGCGGCGTGTACAATCTCCGCAAGTGAGGCGGCGATTGAGGTAGCATAATGTTTGA
>JAYQEC010000087.1:0-3692 GCA_038138645.1 Porticoccaceae bacterium
TGAATTTTTGTATTAGATTTTTGTAAAGGATAAGAATCATGGCAGCAAAAGATGTAAAGTTCGGCGACAACGCTCGTCAAGGAATGCTAGAAGGTGTAAATATTCTAGCCAATGCAGTTAAGGTAACTCTTGGACCCAAGGGTCGCAATGTGGTTTTGGATAAATCCTTCGGTGCACCTACCGTGACTAAAGACGGTGTTTCAGTAGCCAAGGAAATTGAACTTAAAGATAAGTTTGAAAATATGGGTGCGCAAATGGTTAAAGAAGTTGCATCAAAAGCATCAGATGATGCGGGTGATGGAACAACCACTGCAACAGTTTTAGCGCAAACTATTGTTAATGAAGGCCTAAAGTCAGTTGCTGCTGGTATGAATCCAATGGATTTAAAGCGTGGCATCGACAAAGCGGTGACTGCTGCGGTTGAAGAAATTGCTAAGATTGCCAAGCCTTGCTCAGATAACAAAGAAATTGCTCAGGTGGGCACAATTTCTGCTAATAGCGATGACAGTATTGGTGCAATTATCGCTGAAGCTATGGCTAAGGTTGGTAAAGAAGGTGTTATCACTGTTGAAGAGGGCTCAGGTCTTGAGAATGAGCTAGATATCGTGGAAGGTATGCAGTTTGACCGCGGCTATCTATCTCCTTACTTTATTAACAATCAAGATAGTATGAGCGTTGATCAAGAAAGTCCGCTGATTCTTTTAGCTGACAAAAAGATCTCAAATATCCGTGAATTACTGCCTCTCCTAGAAGAAGTGGCAAAAGCGGGTAAACCACTGCTAATTATTGCTGAAGATGTTGAAGGTGAAGCATTAGCGACATTGGTTGTTAACAATCTTCGCGGCATTGTTAAGGTTTCAGCCTGTAAGGCGCCTGGCTTTGGTGATCGTCGTAAAGCTATGCTTGAAGATATCGCAATCCTAACCGGCGGCACGGTTATTTCTGAAGAAGTTGGCCTCGACCTTGAAGCTGCAACCCTTGAGCACTTGGGAACAGCTAAGCGCGTTAGCATGACTAAGGAAGCGACTACACTGGTTGATGGTGCAGGTCAGGTTGCTGCTATTGAAGCGCGAGTTAAGCAAATTCGTGCTCAAATTGAGGAAACAAGTTCAGACTATGACCGCGAGAAGCTTCAAGAGCGTGTTGCTAAGCTAGCTGGTGGTGTTGCTGTAATCAAAGTGGGTGCAACTACTGAAATTGAAATGAAAGAGAAAAAAGCACGTGTTGAAGATGCACTTCATGCTACCCGAGCTGCGGTTGAAGAAGGTGTGGTTCCTGGCGGTGGTGTGGCTCTAGTACGTGCCTGTGCCAAGATTGAATCGCTTACCGGTGCCAACGATGATCAAACCGTAGGTGTTGGTATTGCGCGACGTGCAATGGAAGCTCCATTGCGTCAAATCGTTGAAAATGCGGGTGAAGAAGGTTCTGTGGTTGTAGATAAAGTAAGAAGCGGTAAGGGTAACTTCGGTTATAACGCTGGTGCTGGTGATTATGGCGATATGATTGAGATGGGTATTCTTGATCCGGCTAAAGTTACTAGAACAGCGCTTCAGGCTGCAGCTTCAATCGCAGGTCTAATGATTACCACCGAAGCAATGGTTACTGATATTGCTGATGAAGGTGGCGCGCCAGCTGCTCCAGATATGGGCGGTATGGGCGGCATGGGTGGTATGGGCGGTATGATGTAAGGATCGCCCAAGATTCTTAAGTCCGATAAAAACCCCGTATTTAATGCGGGGTTTTTTGTTTTTTTCACAATAAAGATATAAAAATTTAGTTTTTATGGGTTGAGCTATTGATCTTTGCTGGCCTATGCAGAACAATTACGTGGTCAGCATTTAATGCCTATTAGGGGCAAAACATCAAAGGGGACAGCTATGACAATGGAATTTATTAATTTTCTTGCGCGTTGGGGCCATGGACTATTCGGTATTACTTGGATAGGCATGCTCTATTACTTTAATTTTATTCAGGGTGCTTACTTTAAAGAAGCCACGCCGGAAGGATTAGCTGATGCCAAAGCTAAACTAGCACCAAGAGCCCTGTGGTGGTTCCGTTGGGGTGCAATGTTTACTTTTATTACCGGTGTCATTTTATTTGCGGGTGTTTATCACAATGCGCAAATGAACAACTACATTATTATTGGTGTGGTTATGGGTACGCTAATGGCTGCCAATGTATGGATGGTGATTTGGCCAGCCCAGAAAGTTGCTCTTGGCCTAGTTGAGGGTGGTGATAAAGCCGCTGCAGCAGGTAAAGCGCTGCTTGCCTCGCGCACTAATACGTTCTTCTCTGCACCGATGCTATGGGCAATGTTTGCTGGTCCACATTATGCGGGTTACGGTTACGGAACAGCGGTTGGTGGAACAGGTCTTATTGTTGCCTTAGTTATTATTGCCGCAATTGAACTTAATGGTCTGAAAGGTCAACAGGGCCCTCTTACTACAGTTCGCGGTGTGATTGTATCTAGCTTGGTTTTGACAGCGGTTCTAGCTACTGTTATTAACGTACTCTAAGTTATACAGTTCGTTAAAAAAACCGGCGTTAAAGGCGCCGGTTTTTTTATGTGCAAAATTAATCACAGTAGTCTGGTTATGCTTATGGATCAGAGTATAATCAAGGCAAATAACCCCGAAGTTTAGGTGCGATATAAAGAATGGATAAACAACATAAAAACCCAATAGTTGCCGAACGTGATGGCCCTATTAATAGTGCCTCTAGTAGTCTTAAAAAAGAGTCCTATAAATCTAAAAAATCTCAGGATGAGAGCCAGAGTTTATCCTCAATATGGAAAGTGTTTGCCCTTATATCATTTATAGGTCTGCTAGCTGTTTCATGGATTGGCTGGCAACAGTATCAAGCATTTACTGAGTTGCATAAGCGCTTTGAAATCTTGGATTCTAGGCTGAATAATACCGATGAGTCGGTCAATCAATCTGGGGCTGCTATGCAGATAAATATTGGCAAACACAGTGACCAGTTAAAAAAGCACTGGAGTGAAATTAGAAAACTTTGGGGTGTTGCCAACGATAAAAATAAGGGAAAAATTGCTACCAATACAAAGGATATAGCTTTTCTTGCGGCAAAACGTAAAGAAGTCAATGATTCGCTGAATAATTTGAAAGCTCAGCTAGATAAAGATCGCGCTTCAGCCGAGGCAGTTGGTGAGAATTTCTTTGGTTTGTCGGCTGATATGGATAAATTAAATGCAAGCTTAAATAATTATTTTAAGGCTCTTGAAACAATTGAGTTATCTATTGCGCAGCAAAATAAAAAGATACAATCCAGCCTTGAAGCAATAGCCTCAATAGATGCATTTCGACGTCAGGTTAATCAGAAAATTCTCAAGCTAGAAAAAGCAGTTGCTCAGCAACAGAGTCGAGTGGTGAGCCAACCTCAGACATTAGGTGAGCCAGCGCCACAGTAAATTTATACGGCTAAATTAGGTTAAAAAATATGACTGTTATTCGTCAACAAGATGTGACTCAAAGTATTGCCGATGCCTTGCAATACATATCCTACTATCATCCCGTGGATTTTATTCAGGCAGTTAAAGATGCCTACGATCGGGAAGAGTCAAAATCGGCAAAGGATGCTATGGCGCAGATCCTAATTAATTCAAGACTTTGCGCAACCGGTAAACGACCCATATGTCAGGACACTGGCATTGTGACCATTTTTGTTAAAGTGGG
>JAYQEC010000088.1:0-3580 GCA_038138645.1 Porticoccaceae bacterium
TAAGTGCTTGAGAGTCGCTTCAAGGCTGGCTTGCGTGCGATATATGAGATCGGGCGATTCCTGGCTGAGTCCGCGATTAAGACGCTGGCTGATCAAGGCAGTGCGTCTGATGATGCGCCGACTTTCCGAATTGTTAAGGCGTTACAAGATGCCTCGATAATCGACGAGCAGATCGCCTCCAGGTTTTCTACGGTACTCGCTGAGACCGGTATCGCTGAAGACGAGGCAATCCTGGAAGCGGCAAAGGCAGTCGCAGATGGTTTGCTTGCCCAGGATGGTGACGCCGCGCAGTTGGGCGAAGCCGCGTTATTCGAGTTTACGAAGCGAGCACACGAGTACGGCATCGCTTCTGATACAGTCAACTTTACGGTTGAGTTTTTGCGGGGGTTGATTGATGGCGCAACCACCAGTGACATTGTGCAGTTTGCCATCGACAAGAACCTGCTCGACGAAGCCTTCATTGCGGAGGCTTTAGTCTTTCAGCTGGTGACGCTTAACTATGAGTCAATAGCCGACGACGGGGTAGCAACAGATTTGCTGTCGCTATACACTCAGAAAGCGCTAGACGACTCAGCGTATGGCGTTGACGATTTCACCTCATACCGGCAGAGCTACGTCAGTGAGCGTTACTTTGCCACCGACTATGTAATTTAAGGAACTGACAATGCAAGAGAATCTAAAGGCCAAAGGCGAACTCAAAATCACACTGACCAAGCCTAGTGGCGAGAAAGAAGTGCACGAGGTAAAAAACCTGATTGTCGATGCTGGCACTGCTTACATTGCGTCTCGCATGAACAGCACTGCTGAAGCTGTTTTGTCGCACATGGCTGTCGGTACAGATAGCACTGCGGCGGCGGCGGCTAACACTACGCTGGGAACCGAATCTGCTCGCGTTGGATTCGACACCCTGGGTGTGGTCGATAATGTGCTGACCTACACGGCTACATTCGCCGCCGGTGTCGCGACTGGCGCACTGGTAGAGGCAGGGCTATTCAATGACGCAAGCGCCGGGACAATGCTGTGCCGTACTGTGTTCCCTGTCATTAACAAAGGCGCAGACGACAGCCTTGCCATCGACTGGAGCGTGACTATCTCCGCAAGCTAAGGGGTAACCAATGGCTAACTTAACATTACGTTTAGTCAAGGGTGTACCGCTAACTAATGCTGAGGTCGATGCTAACTTTACGGCGTTAAACACCGATAAGTTAGAGGCAACAGATTTAACGGCAGACATCGTTGACTTCGACAATACCAGTGTCGATCTGCTAGCCGCTTCAGTACAGGCGGCTATCGAGGAGCTAACTGCCAAAAAGGTAGACGTTGGCGACATCCGCGTGGGTGTGACGCTATTCCCGACCGATACGGTATTTCAGGCGGGAAGCTACCTAGCTGTAGATAGCACCACCGATGCGGCGTTTAACGATGTCCCTGTTGATCTAGGCACTGGCGTTGTATCGAGCGGCTTCAGTGTCGCTCAGTTCTATTCTGAGCAGGGTTTCGCTAACGGCGAGGTTCTAGGTGTCCAGGTCTCACTCGTGGGGCAGGTGCGCAAGACTGCGGGCAACAATAACGAGTTCGCGAATTTCTATTTTGAGGTTTACCATTTAGACGGACAGACCGCCGTAGAGACTTTGATTGCCACTTCCGGTCGCACAATCGACATCACAAGCGCTAACTACGAGGAATACCAGGCCAGTGCGTTTATAGCTGGGCCGGTTGAGTTCGATGCTCAAGACCGACTGAAGCTCGTATTTTATGCTGGCGATGTAGCTGGCTCACCAGAGTATGACATCAAGCTGGGTGGCACCGATCCGTTGCGGTTCTCGATGCCTATTGCCCTGGCTAATCTTGCGACGACTCCAGATGCGTCACAGGTGCTTGTAGCGGCCGGTAGCTTCACTGGCATTCTGAGTGCTACTGATACCGATGTGCAGACTGCCCTGGAAACCCTGGACACGACTGCTCTGGCTGATGCCCCTAACGATGGCAATGCTTATGTGCGGCAGAGTGGAGCATGGGCGCAGGCGAGTCTCGATGCTGGCGTAAGTCTCGACTTCGATGTAGTCAATAACGGCTCGGGCGAATATGTATTCGACGGCACTGGCACGATCAGCGATGCCAACCCCAAGCTGTACCTGACTCGCGGTAACACCTACACGTTCAAGGTTAATGCGTCGGGGCATCCGTTCTGGATTAATACGACTAACGCCACGGGTACAGCACAGCAGTTTAATGACGGCGTGACCAACAATGGTGCCGACGTTGGCGATGTGGTGTTTGTGGTGCCGATGGATGCACCCGAAAGCCTGCATTACAACTGTCAATACCATGCGAGCATGCATGGCGAGATCGTAATACTCGACACGCCAGACCTGTCGCCCTACCTCACCGAGGAAACCGACCCTGCCGCTTTCGAGCTAATGCAGTATCGTCGCGAGTTCCTGGAGCCTGGGGCAACTCTGTATCTCCAGGAGCAGGACAGCGAATACAAGATGGTCGGCGAAAAATTGCCGTTCGCATCTACCGTATCAGCGAGCTACCCTCCAGGTGTTCAATACGGCGGCGGTGAGTACATATCTGCTCCCAATCCGTTTACGGTCATGGGTGGAGACCTTTCTGCATATCCTCTGCATATTCAGATCACCAACCCAACCTCTGCACAATTTAGCTTCCGCTTTGAGGTCGGACGGGTAGAGCCTGACGGTACGATTCATTCGATCTTTTTAACGCGCAATGTATTTGTCGCTGGTGGCAATACCGGAATTTACCGGCTGGACGCCACTGACCCAGGCGATACGATTTATGATTTGTCCCAGGTATGGCAGACCGGTGATCGGCTCCGCATCCTGGTGTTCTTGCAGAATGAGGAAGCAACAACCGAGTCGTTTCCCTGGAAGCACCCCGACCTGTACGCAGTCACATCTAATGGCCTGGACAACACCCTATTCCAGCGGCCTGGCAAGTTCCCTGGCACGTTTGATTACAGCTTAGGGGGTTTGGTCGATGTTGACACTGCTGGGGCTTCAGCAGGCCAGGTGCTCGAATATGACGGCACAGAGTGGAATCCGGTAACTCCAGCTACGCAAACGCTCACTGGCGATGTGGTCTACAAGACCGGTGGCATGCACTGGATGCCAATATCTAAGCGGCAGGAAACCATCTTTAGTGGATCGACACAGAACGAGCTAGGCCATGCTATTCCGATTGTCGATAAAAACTGGACGTGGGACGAGTTTACGCTCACCGGCAACGCTGGCGTTAACAGTATCGTGGCGCGGATTGAGTTCCCCCAGGGGGCGTACGTTGGTGATGTAGGCGACTTGCAAATGACTGTGCAGGTGCGGCTGAGGCATACCGGCAGTGTGCCGATTGAGCGCATTCTTGTCGGCTACGGCAAGCGCACTCCAGAAGGCTCAGAAACTAGCCTTGGGCAAGACCAAACCCTTATCACGTCAACGACTAGTGCGGCTGACTACACGGTTGCCCTGACTACGACTACCGGCTTGATGTCTGTTACCGCAGACGACCAGCTTTATGTCAATGTTTACGTGGGCGCTTCTGCTGGGGCATGGGAAGCAAT
>JAYQEC010000089.1:0-3575 GCA_038138645.1 Porticoccaceae bacterium
CTACGCCATAGCTACGCCATAGCTACGCCCAAGAACGTATGGATGAACTGAAAAAATCCATGCCCTACGAGAAAGCGCTTGAGGTTGTTTCCCAAGAGATGGGGCATTTTCGGACAAATATTACTGAGGTGTATCTACGATGAGATGGTTAATATTAGTGGCTGTCATAGGCGCGATTGTCTGGTCAGCAAACTGGGGTTATCACTACGTAGACAACGCGGTGTTAATCACCGAATTTTGGGAAACAGACAGCGCACCTGACGAATGGGGATTGGTCGATTTTAAAGGCAATAAACCAGTCATTTATGAATACACAGGAACCAAAGGGTTCTGGGATATTCTCATAGGATTGTGGCCTTTATGGACACTATTTGTCTTAAGTTTTTTTGTTTTGGCACCACTATCACGATACATCTACAACGGTCTAAATGACGCCCAAATTGTCGAAGCGCTAGAAATAAAACAAGCAGCAGAAGAACAAGCAAAAAAAGCAGAATCGGATGCCGAAAGCTTCAAGCAAAAGGCAAAGTCTTGGGCAGAAGAAAAGGTAAACCAAGCTTATCAAGAACAATTGTCCCGAGTACGAAAAGAACTCGAAAACGAATGGAATGAATACCACCGATTGAAGAATGACATTTTAGAAAGAGAATCAACAATCCAAAAACGAGAGCAACATGCTCAAGAAAAAGAAGAGTATGCCAATCAAAGCGTCGCTGAGATAAAAAGACGTTATCAAATAGAAAAAGCTCAGTTCGAAAAGACATTAGAAGAAAGCACAAAGACCAAAAAGAATGCTCAATCTGGACAAAAGAGACTAAGAAAAGAAAAAGAAGTGATCAGGGATTTTCTGGACCATCAAGGATGGACAATAGGAGAAGAGCCACTGACATACGAAAAGCTGAAAAACCTCGCAAAAGCAAAACAGCCCTAAAAAGGGCTGTTATCTGATATAGCTTTGTTTAGTCTCATTCGAGGAGGCCATCTTTCTTTCTTCGGAAGTATGTGGCTCGACTAATACCTAATCCCACCCAAGGTTCGTTTAAGCTAGGTCTACCGCCACCTTTAGATATCTTACCTCCTACCTTACCGCCTTTAGACCCTTTCTTAGCGTGCCACTGACTTTTCTTTTCAGGCGTGAACTCTCGATACGTCCAGTTAGCGATCGACTTCGCTATCGCTTTCACTTCTGACGCAGGCAAAGGAATATTGAACTGGCTATTCGTGCTTTCTACTTTGTCGTAGACGGCTGCATTCCACTTTCTTTTGTAGTTAGGTGCCCAGTATTCCCGAATCGCTCGATATGCCCACTGACGAGTGTTATCGAACAACTCACAGTTACGGCCAAGACCAGACGTTTCGCTACCACGTAACGGGTGGCCTTTCAGATCGAGATATTCCGCCAGTTCATCGAGTGTGTATTCGTACTCTGTCCAAAATTCATTTTGCCAGTGTGGGTGCAGTGGGTTTTTCGTCAGTAGTCCTGCGAATCCACGATCCGCTTTCAGACGCTCAATCATCGCGGATTCAATCGCAGCAGCGTAGCGGATAGGTTCACTATGCGCGATATCAGACGTACAGAATGGAACTTTCAAGCGATACGCAATATGTGCGTGTGCATTCTCTGGGTTCTTTGAAGTCCAATATGGTGTGGGAAGATCGTTGTCGTACCAAGCCAACACACCGCCTTGTCGGTCAATATCAAAGACAAGGTAAGTCACCAACTTCGGTTGGTTCACTTGCAGATATTTTTTCTTAATCGCAGTGCTTTTGGGGCGTATGTAAGTGACACCGAGTTCGTCGGTGCAATACGGCTTATGAGGAAGCGTCTCGATGAGATCGAGTTGAACAGCGTTTGATTGTTTAGCTTTCACACATAACTGCACTTATGGCGGTTATGTGTGGATTGTCTTTGTCTATCCATGTGTTAAAATTACCCTAAGCATTTAGCCCTGATAACTCTCCATACCGCCAAGTTTGAATGAGTTTCGGGGCTTTGTTTTATCTAGAGTTAATCTTACTCCTCAATACCTTACTTCGCAATTTCCCAACGTCTTTCTTTCTATCAGGCACAAAAAGGCTGCTATCGCGACCCTTCGAGAATCATTGTTCTACCTAAACACTGCACTTCGCACTAAGTGCAGTTACGTTAAATCACCAATAACCTCATTCATTAAATTGTCAATTTGTTCCACCACTTGTTCACTGGCGTCTTCCATGGCGTTAATTGCAGTCACCATGCCTGCCATGTTGCCAGATTTGGCTTGGTTCATTGCTTCACGTCCACCGTCATGCACGCCTTTGTGTGGTTCTTCAAGCAATGCATAGCTTCTTAAGTGGCTGTAAGCCTTGCCATCGCCACGGTAGTACCACTGACCCAAGCGACACTCAGAGTGGCTATTAACGGTTTCACAAAACGCCCCTTTTTGTAGGAGACGATAGATATTGTTCTTCCAAATGGCGTGGTCGAGTTTGACCGTATCCAAGAAAGCGCGTGTGGAAGCAATATAGATCACCTGTTGCATGTGTTCCGATTTCACGACCACTTCGTTGACAATAGAACCAATCTGCGCAGAAGAGGCAGACACTTCCTCAGCACAAGTTTGGTTTTCATCAATCGAGGTTTTAATCCCGTTCACTTGCGTTAGTACTTGGTTCACCAAAGAATCAATCTGCTCACTGGCTTCGCTGGCTTTGCCGGCAAGGTTTCTTACCTCATCTGCTACCACGGCAAATCCGCGGCCTGCTTCACCGGCTCGTGCTGCTTCAATCGCTGCATTTAATGCCAACAAATTCGTTTGGTCAGAAATCTCTTGAATTGTCGATACAAGAAGGGAAATAGAGGTGGCAGTTTTATCTAATATTTGAATAGATTCAATGCTTTGTGAGGCTTGCGTACTGATCTTCACGGCTCGGTTATCAAGAAGAGCAAGAGCTTGATGAGTCTGCTTAAACATTTCATCTAGTTGTTGCAGTTCTTGGTTTTCATGCGCCATAGATTGCGCACTCTCCATCATCTCTGTTCGAATGGTTTGGAGCATATCTCCACCTTTCAAACTGCTCGACATCAAATCATCACTATTGTGGTGTTCCTGTTGAGCGGAGCGAACAAGCTGCTCAGCAGCTTGGAGCTGATTTTCCAGAGCGGCAACATCAGTTTGGTACTTCTGTTTGAGGTCTGCTAATTCTTGCTTTAGCTGCTCATTTTCTGATTTGGTTCGTTTTAACCCAAACATTCAATACGACCTCGTTAATTTATACAGAACTACAGCTTTGTTGTATTAGCATATCGATTTTTAATCCGAAATCTAATCATTCTCCACTAAATGATTTACATAATAGCACGTAAAGCCTCGCCCGATGAGGGCGGGGAGAAGTCAGAACACCAATAATCTGTATCTACAGATTATTGGTGTCGATTATTCCTATTATGTTAAACGGGCTAGTTAGCTACCAAAAACACGCCTCAGAACCCCTAAGACGCTCGTAGCGAAGATTTTGGACACTTAATCAAGGCGATATACTTCCATAACGCCTTGTAAGTTTGTGACGTTTTCAGAGCGATTTACATAGCAAAA
>JAYQEC010000090.1:0-3433 GCA_038138645.1 Porticoccaceae bacterium
AAGTGACTCATTTTGTTAGCTCGATGGGGACTACAGGCACCATTATGGGCGTTTCTGCTTTTCTTAAGTCTAAGAACCCAGAGATTCAAATTATTGGCTTACAGCCTGAAGATGGGGCTAATATTCCGGGAATAAGACGTTGGCCCAAAGCCTATTTGCCGGGTATTTTCGATGATGCCAACATAGATACAGTGATGGATATATCGCAGTCAGCCGCAGAGCAGACTATGATTAGATTAGCCCGCGAAGAGGGTATTTTTGCCGGTGTATCTTCCGGTGGCTCGGTTGCCGCGGCGCTTGAAATTAGCAAGCAAGTTGAGAATGCCACTATTGTGGCGATTATCTGTGATCGCGGTGATCGCTATCTATCCTCTGGGTTGTTTGCCTAATACTCGCGAGTAAATCACCAAGGGTGTTTAATAATGGCAAAAAATTACAGTATTTCTGACCTGCGCTATCTTATGGCGCGTTTGCGCGACCCTGAAACTGGTTGCCCTTGGGATATTAAACAGTCTTATGCAACCATTGCCTCTTACACGGTTGAAGAAGTCTATGAGGTAGTGGATGCTATCGAGCGCAATAATCTCAGTGATTTAAGTGAAGAATTGGGCGATTTACTGTTTCAAATTATCTTCTACTGCCAAATGGCGGAGGAGCAGGGCGAATTTGATTTTGATACGGTGATCAACCATATCACCTCGAAGTTAGTTAGACGCCACCCGCATGTTTTTCCTGAGGGTACCCTAGAATCAACGCGAGCGGGTTCATCGATTGATGAGCAGCAAATTAAGCAAAATTGGGAAGCCATAAAGCAGGAAGAGCGCCAGCAAAAAGGCAATAGCGGTATTTTGGATGATGTACCCAATGCTTTACCGGCGCAAATGCGTGCCACTAAATTGCAAAAAAGAGCAGCTAATTATGGCTTTGATTGGCCCAATATCGATGGTGTGATTGAAAAGGTTAAAGAAGAACTTGGCGAGTTACAGCAGGAAGTTGATAGTGGGGATAAGCAACGTCAGGAAGAGGAATTGGGGGATTTAATGTTTGCCTGTGTTAATTTGGCCAGGCATTTATCCATCGACCCTGAACGTGCTCTGGCAAAAACCAATAATAAATTTAAGCAGCGTTTTGAATCCATAGATGCTGATTTAGACCTAAAAAACAATCAGGCATTAGATATAGATCAATTAGATAGCGCATGGGAAAGGGTTAAAAAAGCTGAAAAGAGTAATTAATTTAGCGTGCATAAACGACTAAGTTCAGCTCTAGACTTGTTTGAATAGTTCAGAACGTGTATTGTGCAGTCCCTCTTTTACAGGTTGATCTAAAGAATGGTTAACCCTAAAAATTAGCTTACAGGAAACCGATTAATGCGATTGATTTTACTAGGTCCCCCGGGCGCAGGAAAAGGCACTCAGGCTCAGTTTATTTCCGAAAAATATGCTGTTCCACAGGTCTCTACTGGTGATATGTTGCGAGCGGCTATCAAGGCTGGCAGTGAGCTGGGTAAAAAAGTAAAAGATGTTATGGATTCTGGTGCTTTGGTATCTGACGAGCTGATTATTGCTTTGGTAGAAGATCGTATTCAGCAGGCCGACTGTGTTAATGGTTTTTTACTCGATGGTTTCCCGCGTACTATTCCTCAGGCACAGGCATTGAAAGAAGCCGGTATCCCTATCGACTTTGTGGTTGAAATCTCAGTTGATGATGACCAAATCGTATCGCGCCTTAGTGGACGTCGCGTGCATGAGGGCAGTGGTCGCGTATATCATGTTGAGCACAATCCACCGCAAGTCGCTGATCAAGATGATGTTACTGGTGAGCCACTTATTCAGCGTGAGGACGATCGTGAAGAAACCATTCGTAATCGTCTTGAGGTTTATCACAATCAGACTGAACCACTAGTGGCTTTTTACACTGAGCTTGCTGATTCCGCCGAGCAAGCACCAGCGTTTAAATCAGTTAATGGTCTTGGACAGTTGGATGAGGTTCAGGCGCGTATTGTGACTGCGCTTAGCTAATCTACAAACCAGTAAATTTCTAAATCTGTTATGCGCTTAGACTCTGGGTTAGGTATACTCAGGGTTTAATTTCTATTGGGTTTATACACAGGCTAACTATGACCACAATTTTGGCGGTTGATACATCTACTGAAGCCTGTTCTGTGGCGCTTCAAATTGGCGATAAAACCATTGCCAAATTTGCTGATGAGCCGCGCTCTCATTCCCGTCTATTAATGCCTATGGTGCAAGAAGTTTTAGCTGAGGCCGAGATTAAGGTTAATCAGTTAGATGCTATAGGTGTTAGCATCGGTCCCGGTTCTTTTACTGGCTTACGTATTGGTTTTGCCGCGGTGCAGGGTATGGCCTATGGTGCAGATATTCCGGTGGTGCCAGTATCCACTTTAAAGTTAATCACAGCGACCTATACGCGCCAAGAAAATCCCAAAGCAGGTGAAATAATAGCGCTACTAGATGCGCGAATGTCAGAATTTAATTTGGGTAGATACAGAGTAGATGATAATCATCAGATTGTGGCATTAGAAGCTGATCGTTTACTGTCATCAGATCAAGTGATCGAACTTATAGCAGCCAATCAGGGAATTTCGGTGATTGGTGACGCAGGGGGATTGCTTGAATCCGCGCCCGAGTTAAAGGGTCAATTTACACACATTTACCCAAATGCTATTGATATGTTGTCACTAGCGAAGACAGAATATTTAGCGCAAAGGGCAGTGGCCATTGAGACAGTGGACCTAGTATATTTACGTGGAACCGAGGCTTGGCAAAAAAGAAAACGCCTAAGAACAACAGAGGAAGAGGGTAATTAATGGATTTTATTCAAGCATTTTGGCTTGCTGTAGTTCAGGGTTTAACTGAGTTTTTACCTATTTCTAGTTCTGCCCATCTAATTTTGCCCTCGGCAATTTTGGGCTGGCAAGATCAGGGTTTAGCCTTTGATGTGGCGGTGCATGTAGGTTCATTAATCGCTGTATTAGTCTATTTCAAAAAAGATGTGTCCCAACTTATTCAATCATGGGTAGGCGCAACCTTTTTAGGCCGTTCTGGTAACGCCGAAAGCCAGATGGCATGGTTTATTATTATGGCCACTGTTCCCGCAGCATTGTTGGGGCTGCTAGCGGGCGGTTTTATTGAGCTGCATCTGCGATCGATTGCCGTGATTGCCACTACCACGATTGTTTTTGGACTGCTTTTAGGTTGGGTTGATTGGCGAGTTCGTGGCGCTAAAACTCTACAGCAATTAAATTGGAAATCAGCGCTATTGATTGGCTTAGCTCAAGCTTTAGCGTTGATACCCGGTACATCAAGATCAGGGATTACTATTACTGCCGCACTCGCATTGGGTTTTGATCGCAACTCAGCGGCGCGATTTTCTTTTTTATTGGCTATCCCGATTATTTGTCTTAGTGGTG
>JAYQEC010000091.1:0-3374 GCA_038138645.1 Porticoccaceae bacterium
TTACAAAATCACTATTTGTAAATTTCTTTCAATTACAGATTAAGTAACCAAAGAAGTCTTTCACATTCTATCTGATAAATATTTTTTGTTGTCATAAAAAAACAAAAATTTGATATTTGGTATATGTTTCACATATCAACTTATTGCCTTTTTTTAAGAATAATTTCTTTGATTAGAAAAATTACACTTTGCTGGACTGGGCAGATTTTTCGTGTTCCTGCAACAAGGATAAAAAATAGCAAACAACTCAAGCAGTATCGCCAAAACGATCTTTTCAGAGGTGCCCTGATCTTCTTACTTTTTTTTGTTTTTCATGGAAGCACTGTTGCCTCAGAAAATGTAAAAAAAGAAACCAAGTTAAATGTTTTATTTGTTGGAATTGACGATTTGAATGACTGGGCCATATCCAAAATGGAAGGATATGAAGGGGCTAATACGCCACATCTGGATAAGTTAGCTCAGCAGGGATTGTTGTTCAGTAACGCACATTGTGCTGCTCCATCTTGTGGTCCCTCAAGGACCAGTTTGATGACCGGGATTCGTCCTTCCACATCAGGTAATTACAACAATGGTCATGATTGGCGAAAAAATGATTACTTAAAAGATGTTCTGACTTTACCAAAATATTTCATGAAACATGGATACAGATCTATTGGTGGTGGTAAGATTTTTCATGAACTTGAACACTGCAGGGGACACAATGATCTCAGCAGTTGGGATGATTTTTTTCCAGGAGGACAAAAGCAAATGCCAAAAGCATGTCATCCTGAAGAAAAACCTAACCGTGGCATGGTTCATTTTGATTGGGGTGCAACTGGCAAAGAAGTTACAGAGATGAGTGATCAAAAAGTGGTTAATTGGGCCATTGGTGAGCTTGATAAAAAACAAGACAAGCCATTCTTTATGGCGGTTGGCATCTATCGCCCTCATCTCCCTTGGTATGTGCCTCAATATTTTTTCGACCTTTACCCTGAGGATAAAATTACGATCCCCTACAATAAAAAGAATTGGAGGAAGGGTTTTCCGAAAGAATTGATAAACATGGGAGGCTCGAGAAGAGTCTGGGACAAACATGTCTTGAAGACAAATCGTGTGAAAGAAGCAATCCAGGGATATTTGGCTTGTGTGAGTTATGCGGATTATGAATTGGGTCGTCTGATGGAGGCCTTGGATAACAGTGCTTATAAAGACAATACGGTTGTTGTCTTATGGACTGATCACGGCTGGCACCTAGGGGAAAAAAACGCCTGGGCCAAGTTCACACTATGGGAGGAATCAACCCGTATTCCACTAATTATCCGTAGTCCTAGTCACAACAACGAAGGCAAACATTGCACACGTCCTGTTAGCTTGATGGATATTTATCCGACGCTTTTAGATTTAACTGGGTTACCTGCTTATGAAAAGAATGAAGGCCAAAGCTTACTTCCTTTAATCAATGATCCAGAATCGCTGAGAAGTGAACCGGCAATTACCACACTTGGTCGTCGTAATCATTCAATTCGATCAGAACATTTTCGTTACATTCATATGGCAAATGGTTCCGAAGGACTTTTTGATCATCGTGAAGATCCAGGCGAGTGGAATAATTTGGCCGACAACAAAGAGTATGAGGAAATTAAAAAAAGTCTAAAAGCTCATCTACCGAAAATCAATGTCCCGGGTCAGCCGGATAACCCCATTTGAGCGAGCGCAGTGATGCCTGCGACTCTAGGACAATTTGTTCGAATTGAGCTTCCCATGAATGAGCGTTTTTCAAAAGAGATTCCGAAGGCTCAACCGATCCATCAATTTGTTAAATGGAAGAGGCATATTGGAGATTAAAAAATAGAAAGATGAGTAGCAGGAATATTAAAATAAAATTTGCATGGATAACAGTGCTTCTTTTCACCTTGCTATTGGCAGGCACGTCATGGGCAGAAGAGACCCAAGCACAACCAAATATTGTGATGGTTTTCATCGACGATATGGGTTGGTCGGATTTTTCGTGTTTCGGTAACCAGGATGCGAAAACACCGAATATCGACCGCATGGCGGAGGAGGGAATTGCTTTCGAGCAGTTTTATGTCAACTCGCCCGTTTGTTCCCCCTCTCGCGTTGCGATCCTGACCGGCAACTATCCGGACCGTTGGCGGATTAGCTCATTTTTGGCCTATCGTTCTAGTAACAAGGCGCGAGGGATGGCGAATTGGCTGGATCCCAAAGCCCCGATGCTTTCCCGTAGCCTCAAAGAGGCGGGTTACGCGACGGGTCATTTCGGGAAGTGGCACATAGGCGGTCAGCGCGATGTTACCGATGCACCTGCGATTACGGAGTATGGGTTCGATGAATCGTTGACCAATTTCGAGGGGATTGGGGCTAAACTGCTTCCACTGACAGAAACTCCGGAGGGCAAGATCGGGAAAATCTGGAAGGATGCCGAACGACTTGGCGGCCCGGTCACTTGGATGCAACGTTCGGAAATCACGGGTGGTTTCGTTGACGCTTCGATCAAATTTATTGAAAAAGCACAGCAGCAGAACAAGCCCTTCTACATAAATGTTTGGCCCGACGATGTTCATTCACCGTTCTGGCCGCTTGTGAAAAACTGGGGCGATGGTAGCAAGCGAGCTAAGTTTCTTGGGGTGCTAAAAGGCATGGACTCTCAGCTCGGTAAACTCTTTACTTACATAAAGCAAAATCAAGGACTTCGGGATAATACGCTAGTTTTGATTTGTTCAGATAACGGCCCCGAACCAGGGGCTGGCCAGGCTGCCCACTTTAGAGGGTTTAAGTGGCAACTCTATGAGGGGGGGATCCGTTCTCCTTTAATTGTATGGGGCCCAGGGTTGGTGAAAAAATCTAAAATTGGAAAACGAAACTCGGAGTCGATCTTCTCAGCGATTGATCTTGTTCCGTCTCTGGTTCGTTTAGCTGGTGCCAATAAGCCAGCGGGCTCTATGTATGATGGCGAAGATCTTTTGGATACTCTTCTTGGGGAAAATGAGAGTTCGAGAAAAAACCCAATCTTTTTTGCCCGTCCTGTTGGTTTTAAGAAGATGCCGATGCCAGGGTTTGAAGGTGAGCTTCCCGACCTTGCTGTTCGCCGAGGATGCTGGAAACTTCTTTGTGACTACGATGGAAGTAATCGTCAGCTGTACGATCTTTCGGTTGATCCGAGCGAATCTAAAAACCTCGTTGGTTCTGAGCCAGAAGTGGCCAAAGAGCTTGCAGAAAATGTCGTAGATTGGCACAGGTCCATTACGAATTAATCTAATTTTATTTGTAGAAAACAAAGGCTAAAATTTATGGGTCTGCAGCTTCTATTGATTCACTAAAAATGGGAAGAGATGACTCTTTGGAAGATTGGGTTACAAAGAGTCACCGATGTATTT
>JAYQEC010000092.1:0-3360 GCA_038138645.1 Porticoccaceae bacterium
TAGATACGTACTGTCGTTCAACAGAGAAACCTACGCCTGTACCGCACATGAGGACGTACATCATCTCGTCAAACGCTTTAGGGTGGTCAATAGGTAAATAAGAGCAGTTAAAACCTGCTACGTTGTCACGGTCAAGAGCCTCACCAGCTGTCATCAACGCTCGCATTGAAGGCATTACATCTAGATCGTGAATGTCTTTGAAGATACCATTAGCTTCTTCAAGAGTAAGTTTATCCTTTTCAATCCAGAAGTTTAGGTATCTGTCGATTGTTTCTTCCCACGTCTCACGCCGTTGCTCATCTGGTAGGTAACGTGCGTAGCGGGACTTGTGAATGTACTGTTGATATGCGTCCAATTATGTCTCTCCTTTGTTTATCCGTATACTTTGTCCAGTTAGTTATCTCTTCCTTGGTACGCTTACAGCCCGTACAGATGTCGTCAACTAACTTGCACTGCTTAACGCAGGGACTAAGCATTCATTTCGCCGTTCAGTATTGACTGAGCAGCATAGTGTAACAAGAAATAAGTTACTTCTGTATTACAGTTTGTTGATATGGTTGTTCCTTCTCCTTTAGTACTGTTCATTACCAACACCATCTCATCGAAAAGACTGAGATCTACATTTTCAAGAACTCTTTTTAATCCGCTCTCAACTGTAGCTCTTGGCTCTGTTTCCTTGCTAAAGTTCCCTTCAATTATTTCCATCATCTTCCTCTTCAAAGTAGCGTTTACAAAACAACTCCGTTACTTCTTCGTCTGCACATAGTAACGCACCGTACAAAGGTATACACTTGTTTTTCATATACGTGTACGAACCGTATTCAGCACAGATCCTTGTGTCAGGCTCAGTAACGCAGCCTGTTAGAAGCAGTAACGGAAGAAGTTTCTTCACTGGTTTAGCTCCTTGATTAGTCTGTCAATATACCACCGACACTTGCGTAAGTCTTCAATCGGTTTACCTTTGTAGTCGTAACGCCACAGGTACTTCAACGCATTACCTTTTAGATAACCACGAAACTCATGCTCAGGCATAGATGCTTTGATAGCTTCGATGGCTTCCACTGCGCCTTTGTTGTAGTGATCAGGTTTCTCTACCGGGTCAGGCACTGCTCTCAAACTGTCCCACTCTGAAGGTGTTATGTTGTCGATACTCATCCGTACTTCCTCCTCAGATAGTTCATGCTGATTGGTAGCTCATCAAAGGAACCGTTGTTTACTTCGTTGAGCATCCAGATTCCAGACCAGCTTCCGTTTGTTTGTGGGTTTAGATAGTCTTCACTGTGGTTGTAATAGATACCGGCAAACAATCCAGTGATGTTACTACCGTCTGCTTTACGTGCGAAGGCTATGTCTCTGTCTTGGACGTGTCCCATGATGCACGACATGAACTTCTTTTGGAGCATGAGCTTTGCACAGGTGACGGGTCTTCCCATGACGCCGCTCGTGAAGTAGTGACAGTACGCGATGCCGTCGATGATGGTTGGTTGTAAAAAAGGTTCAACTTCCCAGCCGGTTTCTTCCAATAAGAAATGATCATAGCTCATTAGTCCTTCTAGTTTAGGGTCAGCTTCAATGGCCCGTTCGATTCTCTGTTCATGGTTGCCTAACAAGAATACCATTCGTGGTGTCCACGTTTTCTTCTTGTTACTACGCAGTCGCTCCTGTTCTTTGCGGATAGGTAACATGAATTGATTCATAGCTTCGATGCCAGCTTCAATGTCAAGTGTATACCGCCGTCCCTCAAAGGACTTCTTACCTACGTCATAACTACTGAGACTTGGCATGTCCCAGTGATCCCCCAGATGAATGATGACGTCAGGCTTAGTAGCAGCTGCGTATTTACCAGCCCAGTACAGATGCTGGTTAGGCAGTCCCGGTTTGACTTGAGTATCAGGTATTACTAGATGTCTAGTCATTTCTTTTTACTCCATCCGACAGGACAGGTTTCTGGTGTGTACCACGTGAATCCCTGTTTGTCTGCCCATTCTTGCATGGTGTATCTTGTCCCGTCACTTCTACGTCTTGCTCCGGGCATAGCGGTTCTTGGGTTTTGGAAGACAAAGACCAGCGTCTCCTTCTCGCCAAGGCATCTGCTAATATCAACATACTTCTTCGCTTCTGCTCTATCACGGAACCTCCCCTTAGCTTCGATGTAAATCGTATACTCACCGTTGCGATAGATAAAGTCAGGCTCATACGTCTTGACTTGGGTGTATGTCAACTTATCAACATGGTACTCGCATCTCTTGAACTTCTTGTGAAGATCATACTCGAACCAACTATCGTAGCCCTTTGGTATGTTACGTCTCGTTCTCTTCACTTGGTCTTTCCCATAGTTGATTAGGTTCACGACGTAGCCAGAGCAGCCTAGCGTTCTCGATAACACGCTCTTCAGACTCTAACAACTCAACGCACTTGTTGAACATTTCTATCTCTGTCAGTCCTTCAAGGAGCTTCTGAGACTTCTTATCACCGATACCATACACGCCGACAATGTTATCAGCTTTGTCACCCATGATGATTTGACGGTAGAAAAACAGTAAGCCTTCCTCTTCGTTAACAGAAGTTAGTTCACGTTTGTTGAAGTTGTAGTGCTTGCCCGGTACTTGTTGGAAGTCTTTGTCGAGACTGACGATGATGCTGTCAGGGATGGCGGTAGCGTCGATAGCAATCAAGTCATCAGCTTCCTCATCTTCTGACACAACAGCATTCCAATCATCTATCAGATACTGACGTATGGTTTCCAAATGTACAGGCTTTTCTTTGTCCTTACGATTACCCTTGTAAGGCGCGGTGACGGCTACGTCATTACGGAAGTTACCCTTACCTGTCAGGTAAACACGGTAGTCTGGTTCGTCATCTATTTGTGTGTATAGATCACTAATCATATCAGACAAGAAACTGCCCGTAGTATAACAGGCAGTCTTGACTGACTCATCATTGCACTTGAATGCACAACGATAAGCTACGATGTCACCGTCGATTAGGATCACAACGCTTCTGCTTCAGACACAGCGTTGTCACTGTACTCGATCAAGTTAGTTACCTTCATCTTGATCATAGACGGTGAACGTCCAGTACCTACAGACCAGTCGTAGTAACCGACAACAGCGACAGCTTCAGAGCCATTAGCGATGAGGACATCTTCAGGTATCTCAGTACCGTCAGCGTCAGTCAGTCGCATAGGGTTGTTAGACTTCATCGTAATGAAGAAGCCACGGTCATCGCCTTTGTTGCTCGGTGCAATACCCATCTCTTCAATGGCCTCAACAGCTTTCTCGCTGAGGTTTCCAAGCTGCACTTGATACTTGTTACTGTACTTGTTGAGCTTGTTACGCTCACACCAGTAGACGGTACCGC
>JAYQEC010000093.1:0-3303 GCA_038138645.1 Porticoccaceae bacterium
AGTGTGGGGCTTCCCCATGTGAGAGTAGGTCATTGTCAGGCTTCTAAATTAAAAAATCCCAGTTGCATAGCAGCTGGGATTTTTTTTTGAACTTAATTAAACAATTTATCATATGCACAGGGCATAATAGTCCCTATTGAGGATTTAATGGACTAGCGAAACGATGGAATACTTATTTTATTTAATGGTTGGCAGTATTGCCGGCCTTATTAGCGGGTTATTTGGTCTAGGTGGAGGCGCTATTATTGTCCCTCTACTGATATTTTCTTTTGCCGCGCGAGGGATACCCGCGGAAATTATTACCCATCTAGCGATTGGCACCTCATTAGCGACTATTATTTTTACTGCGCTTAGTTCTATTTATACCCATCATCAAAAACAGGCCATTCGTTGGGATATTGTTAAAACACTTGTTCCAGGCATTCTGCTGGGCGGAGTTTTGGGTGGATTATTGGCTATTTCACTGAACGGTATTTTGCTACAGCTTTTGTTTGGCGCTTTTTTAATTCTTATTGCGATTCAGTTACTACTATATACGCCACAAGTTGGGGTAAGAAGTTTACCAAACTACTTAGGTATGACAGCCTCGGGCAGTTGTATAGGTGGGGTATCTGCAATATTTGGTATAGGCGGTGGAACACTTACTGTGCCGATACTCACTTTTTTTGGTGTTAAGATTCACCAAGCGGTTGGCACCGCGGCTGCTTGTGGCCTGCCTATTGCCATAGCTGCAACCTTAGCCTATTCAACAGCCAGTGCAGATGGTATTACTATGCCGGAAGGAAGTTTGGGCTTTGTTTTTATTCCCGCATTATTAGGTATTATTGTTGCCAGTCTGCCCTGTGCGAGATTGGGTGCTCTAATAGCCCATAGAGTTAATGCACAAAAATTACGTAAAGGATTTGCCTGGGTTACCATGGGTTTAGGTGTGCGATTTATTTGGATAAATATCAATTTGTAAGTTGAGGGTGCTCAAATTAAATCTGAATTATTAGATATTTTAAGAGATGGCGATTTTCATTCTGGCGAAGACTTGGGTAAGTCGCTGGGAGTTTCAAGAACAGCTGTTTGGAAACAATTGCAAAAGCTAGAGGCTATGGGTTTGCAGCTAGAGTCCGTAAAAGGCAGAGGGTACAGAATTCCACAAAGCTTTGAATTATTGGACCAGCAGCAAATAAAAGGCAGCCTAGAGCCAAAGGTAGTTGAACAGCTTAAAGCATTGCATATTTATCAAAGTCTCGATTCCACAAATAAAATGGCCAATCAGCTAATTCAGGATGTGGCGGATAAAGACACAGCAAGCGGCACAGTTATTCTGTCTGAATATCAAACCATGGGCCGCGGAAGAAGGGGCAAAAATTGGGTCAGCCCGTTTGCAGCCAATCTTTACCTATCGATAGTTTGGGATTTTGATCAAGGTGCCAGTGCCCTTCAGGGTCTAAGTTTGGCTGTAGGGGTTGCGGTTAGTCGCGCGTTAAAAGATTTGGCTATTGATGATGTGCGACTTAAATGGCCAAATGATATCTATATAAATAATAAAAAGTTGGGTGGAATACTCCTAGAAATGGTCGGTGATCCTGCAGGGCAGTGCACAGTGATCATTGGTATAGGTATTAATCACACCATGCCCGCACACAGTGGCCAAATCATAGATCAGGAGTGGACGGATATAGCTTCCACAGTCGATTCACCTATTGCTAGAAATAAGCTAGCGAGCAATATTATCAATAGTTGTTTTGATATGCTTAAAGACTATCAGCAAAAAGGGTTTCAATATTATCAGCAAGAATGGCAAGCCATAGACGCTTTTAAAGGCAGGCAGGCCGCAGTTAGCACAGCAAATAAATCAACCACCGGTACATTAATGGGTGTGGATCAGTATGGAGCGCTCAAGATGAAGCTAGATAATGGTGAGATAGTCAGCTTTATTGGTGGAGAGTTAAGTCTTCGCGCCATCGATTGAAAACGGTTTGTAAAATGCCACGTGTAAAAAGGATGCAAATAAATGATCTTATGTATTGATGCTGGAAATAGCCGAATTAAATGGCGCTTTATGGCAAGCGGTGAGAGTCTTGCAGAAGGTGTTCAGCTGACAGCGGAAGTGCTTAAGGCCGGCGTTCTGGAGCTGCCGAAGCTCGACACTCCAGCTGAGGTGCGCCTATCCTGTGTTGCAGGTGAAGAGGTAATTGCCTTGCTGCAAAAGCAGGTAAAGAAGGAGTTTGCTGTACCGCTTAAAAAAGCTCAGGTGATGAATAATACCTCGGGTATTATCTGTGCCTACGAAGAACCCGAATCACTAGGCGTTGATCGCTGGTTAGCGATCCTATCAGCCTCGCAACAATTTAATGGTGGCTTAATGGTAGTAGATGCAGGCAGTGCAATTACCATAGATTTACTCGCTCCAGACAGTCAGCATCTGGGAGGTTATATTCTTCCTGGGCTACGATTAATGCATGATGCACTATGGCAAAATACCAGTGAGGTGAGAGTATTGGGCAATGGCAATGAGACCCTATGGCTGCCGGGAAAAAATACTCAGCAAGCAGTCAATCGCGGCTGTTTGTTGGCAGCTGTAGCCACCATTGAAAGGCTGGCATCTGAATTTCCGGTTCGAATTGTGTTAACAGGTGGTGATGCCAAAATTCTTGAGCAGGCAATTAGTTTACAAACCGATTTTCTGCCTAACTTGGTTCTTGATGGTTTGCTTTCCAATGATATTGGTTTTACTAATTTGTAAAAATTAAAGCTTGAGTATTATGCCTTTAATTTTTTCTCAAAAAAGCCGTGTTTTTACTGAAAATTCAAAAGTTTTTGCCTGTTTTTAAAAAAAAATAAAAAGAACCCACATTTAAGGTTGCTAATAATCCCTACTTTCTCTAAAATCGCGCTCCGCCTTAGAGATGCTGGCGTAGCTCAGTTGGTAGAGCAGCTGACTTGTAATCAGCCGGTCGGGGGTTCGACTCCTCTCGCCAGCTCCATTTTTAAGGCCAAATTGCTGATTTTATTGGCAATTACACAAGCATAGCTGGGGATGTGAAAACGTCGCCCAGCTTTATGCTGATGTATAAAAAGTAATATTGGGTTAATCCATGTTGCTTGATTGATGAAAATTTAGGCGGGATTCCCGAGCGGTCAAAGGGATCAGACTGTAAATCTGACGCGAAAGCTTCGGTGGTTCGAATCCACCTCCCGCCACCAGGTTTGAAATGTAGTAAAGGTATGGCGTCGTAACCATTTAAATGGCGCAAAAGCGATTTTAGAGTGGGATGCGCGGGCATAGTTTAATGGTAGAACCTCAGCCTT
>JAYQEC010000094.1:0-3279 GCA_038138645.1 Porticoccaceae bacterium
CAACATTAAACACCTTTCTAGTATTACGCACAAATTCGTCAAATCCCTCACCTTGGAATAATTTTGCTATAAATATTCCATCATCAGTCATTACCTGTTGTACTAAATCAACGGCCAATTCAGCTAAATAAATCATCGCAGGCTGATCAACTGCTTTCATACCTGTTAAGTTGGGGGCCATATCTGAAATTACAAGGTCTACTGGACGATTTCCTATCTCATCTAGCAATTGATTGAGTATTTCCTCTTCCGTAAAGTCACCTTGAATAAAGCTTACACCAGCTACAGGGTCCATTGGCAAAATATCCACTGCTACCACACAGCCCTTGTGACCCACTAGTTTAGCTGCCACTTGCGACCATCCACCAGGCGCAGAGCCTAAGTCGACTACAACCATGCCAGGCTTTATATATCGTCCCTTTTCTACGATTTCTAGAAGCTTATAGCTCGCTCTTGAACGATAGCCGTCTCGCTGAGATTGCTTTACGTAGGGATCTTTTACATGTTGTTTGATCCAAGTACGATTTTTTGATTTCGCCATAAACTGATTTTCGCTAAAATAAAGCCTTAATTAATATGAGCATTGTACTATGACAACTTCCGCTGCGGATAAGAAATATTTACGCGCCCTTGGGCATCAACTAAAACCTGTGGTGACTGTCGCTGGAAATGGGTTAACAGAAAATGTGGTTACCGAAGTTGACCGTGCTCTTCGAGATCATGAATTAATAAAAATTAAACTCGCTGTGGGTGATAGAGACACTAAAAAGGCTATTATTACCGATTTATGCGCGCAAACTGAGGCTCAACTTATCCAGTCTATTGGCCATATGGTACTGCTATTCAGAAAGGCCGATAAACCCAATCCAAAGCTATCAAATTTGCTAAGAAAGTAATTGTTTTGTATTAACACTAACTTATTCTTGACCCTGAGCAATCAATACCTCTTTAATAGTGAGTTAATAGGTTAGGTAATAAAAGCGTTTTCGCTGGGGAGAGTTCTGTGGCAAAGAAACAATTTCTATCTAAGGTAATTGATTTTGTCTGGCTTCCTGTAATCACAGGACTCGCAGTAGCCGCCCTACTGTTACTTTTGTTGCCTGATTTACGCAATATTGGTGGCTCAACTTCCCAGATCGGTAATTTTTCTAACCCTGAATGGTTTGGCCCTGTTTCATACTCCAAAGCTGTCAAAAAAGCCGCACCGTCGGTGGTGAATATTTATACCAAAACCACCATCAAACGAAACAAGCACCTCCCTTTAAAGCACCCATTTTTTAAGCGACTTAAAAAGCAGCAATCAGATCGGATTCAGGGCTCTCTCGGCTCTGGAGTAATTATGGATAGTGCCGGTTTTATTGTGACTAGCCTTCATGTGGTGGACTCAGTTGATGAAATTTTAATTCTTCTTTACGACGGCAGAGAATTACCTGCCACCATGGTGGGCACCGACCCCGAGACTGACCTTGCTGTGCTTAAAATTGATGCTGGCAGCCTACAAAATATTAATGTTGGAAATCCTGATCAGATTGAGATTGGCGATGTGGTTTTAGCGATTGGCAACCCCTTTGGCATGGGGCAAACTGTTACGCAAGGCATTATCAGTGCTACTCAGCGCAACGGTCTTAATTTAAATATTCTTGAGAATTACATTCAAACTGATGCGGATATTAATCCAGGTAATTCTGGCGGTGCACTCATCGATGCCAGAGGCAACTTGCTAGGTATTAATACTGCTGTTTTAAATAATGAGAACTCTGAAGGCATTGGTTTTGCTATCCCTGCCAATGAAGTGCAAAAGGTGTTAAATCATATTATCGATCACGGTCGAGTTATTCGTGGCTGGCTGGGCGTGGAAGCTATTGAAATTACACCAGCTATAGCCAATCAGCTGTCATTGGAATTTATCACAGGATTATTAGTCACTGCAGTTGTTAAAGAAGGACCTACCCATATTGCAGGTGTGTTGCCTGGCGATATTGTAACCTCAATTAACGGGGTTTCAGTCACTGATCGTCATCGCAGCATCAACCAAATAACAGAAATACTTCCGGGGCAACCCATAGCTCTGGTGATAAAGCGGGGCACCGAATTTTTAGAAATTAGCGTTACTACCGGGGAGCGCCCAGCTTTTAACTAGGCCTCAAGAATCTTGTGCAGACTATCAATTAACAGATTATTCTGATCTTCTGTACCTATTGTCACTCTGAGATATTGATCAATTCGTGGCTTTGCAAAGTGACGGACGATAATACCTTGTTCTCGTAAAAATCCAGCAAGATCTTCGGCTTTCTTCTGGCTGTGACGCGCTAAAACGAAGTTTGCTGTTGATGGCAATACCTCAAAATTCATTGCCTCTAGCTGACTTGTAATGCGTTCGCGCTCTGATATAACTTTTTGACGGCTAACCTCAAAATGCGCTTTATCATCAAATGCTGCAATCGCTGCTGCAACCTGCAGATGACCGAGGGGATAGGAATTAAAACTATTTTTAATTCGATTAAGACCCTCAATTAGCTGCTGAGACCCCAGTGCATAACCGACTCGCATGCCCGCTAGAGAACGTGATTTTGACATTGTCTGAACCACTAGCAGGTTTTCATATTGATCGATCAGTGATGCTGCGGATTGGCCTCCAAAATCAATATAGGCTTCATCCACCACCACAACCGAATCTGTATTTTTTTCTAAGAGCTGCTCAATTAGCTCCAACCCCAACAGCATACCCGTTGGCGCATTAGGGTTAGGAAAAATAATACCCCCGTTAGGCTGCTGATAATTTTCTACATTGATAGAAAAATCTTTTTCTAGGGGGATTTTTTTATAATCAATAGCATATAACTGGCAAAACACTGGATAGAAGCTATAGCTAATATCTGGAAATAGCAGAGGACCTTTTTGACCATGATTTAATAAGCCGTTAAATACATGCGCCAATACCTCGTCCGAACCATTGCCGACAAAAACCTGGGATGCAGACAAATTGAAATTTTCTGCAATTTTCTGCTTAAGGTTTTCTGACTCAGGCGGCGGGTAGAGTCGCAAACGATCATCTGCTGCTTCTGTTATGGCATCGATCACTGCTGGCGATGGACCATAGGGATTTTCATTGGTGTTTAATTTAGTGATATTACTTATCTGCGGCTGCTCCCCCGGACTATAGGGTTCAAGATCTTTTACAAAGTCACTCCAGTAGCTGCTCATAGTAATGGCCCTAAGCGATTATTTTTTAATTCGGTATTCTGCCGATCGAGCATGGGCTGTTAAAGCCTCACCTCT
>JAYQEC010000095.1:0-3271 GCA_038138645.1 Porticoccaceae bacterium
CAAACTGTGAGTATAGCATTTTGCATATCGTAATCAGTGGATTAAATAGATATTATAAAGATCTTACTAATGCCAATAGAGGCTTTTAGGACAAAGGATAAATAATGCATATAGATCAGGGTTGGTTAGATCAGGCGAATCAAGTGGTTTCACCTAATGTGAATTCAAGACCCGATATAAACGATATTAGTCTATTGGTTATTCATAATATTAGTCTGCCACCAGAGCAATTTGGCGGCCCATACATTGCACAGCTATTTTCAAATTGCCTAGACCCCAATGAGCATACCTATTTTAAGGAAATTTATCAGTTAAAGGTCTCCTCACACTTGCTGATAGATCGAGAGGGGGAAATAACTCAGTTTGTTCCATTTCATAAGCGAGCTTGGCATGCAGGAGTATCGACCTATGAAGGACGCAATGGCTGTAATGATTTTTCTATAGGTATTGAACTTGAAGGTGCCGATCATATTCCCTATACAGAATTACAATACAATATTTTAGCTGCAGTGACTCGGCAAATTATAGTCAGCTATCCTTTGATTAATGCTGAAAGAATAGTTGGTCATTCTGATATAGCCCCAGGTCGAAAAACTGATCCTGGCCCCGCATTTGATTGGCAGAAATACAGGCAGCTACTTTTGTCTAATTAGATGGTTTATCGTTTATTAAGCGATTAATCCACGTGATTAAAAGCAAAACCGGAAGACCAATTGCTGCGGTGATTAAAAAGAATAACTCATAGCCAATGCCCTCAACAATAGTCCCTGAATAACCACCAAGGATCTTGGGGAAAAGCGTCATAATTGAACTGAAAATAGCATATTGCATTGCAGTAAATGAAATATTGGTAAGGCTAGATAAAAAAGCAACAAAGGCGGCACTAGCAATTCCTGCAGAAAGGTTATCTGCTGCAATCACCCAATACAGTAGACTGATATCCTGTCCTACCTTGGCTAAGACTACAAATAATAAATTTGTTATTGCCGATAGCAGTGCACCGACATAAAGCGTGCGAATAATACCGTAGCGAAGGGATAAAATACCGCCTAAAAAGCCCCCCAATATTGTCATGCCAAGCCCAAAGGTTTTCACGACGCCCGCGATGGTTGTTTTACTAAATCCTAGATCCTGATAGAAAACATTTGAGATCACACCCAACACAATATCGGATACACGATAGAGGCCAATAAGTGCAAGTAAAGCCAGTGCTAGCGAAAGACCGTAGCGATCAAAAAATTCTCGAACTGGGGCAATGTATGCCTGATGGACTTTGCTTTTTTTCACCATACCAAGCTTGGTCAGTAGAGAAGCAATCAAAAACGCAATATAGGTTGCCAGTACCAAGCGAGCTAATTCAACAATTGTGGCTGCTAGATATTGATTAAATAAAATGTCAGCTAAAAAATTCTTTGTAATCTGAGTTATTTCAGAGCTTGCCAGATAACAGGCAATAAAGCCCAAAACAGCAGCAATAAATAAAACAAAGAACCTTACACTATCGCTAGTATCAGGCATTGAGCCACCTCTAGCTTCAATATTTGGCTCCGAAATACAGAGAGTAGTGATAACCCCGATTAGCATCATTGCAGCCATTAGTAGGTAGGTAGTCTGCCATGCTGTGTAGCTGTATTGGTCGCTGGTTGAGCCTAGCCAGCTAGCCAGATAGAGTGCGCCAGCACCTGCTATTAGCATGCCAATACGGTAGCCGGCAATATAGCCTGAGGACATAAGCGCCTGAAATTTTTCATCGGCAGATTCAATACGATAGGCATCTATCACGATATCCTGAGTAGCCGCTGAAAACCCTAACAGCACAGCAGCTAACGCCATTGCCGTAAGTTGATCGGTTGCCGGATCAATAAATGCCATCAATATAATGGCAAGCATTATCATTAGCTGAGATAGCAATAGCCAACCACGTCGCTGACCTAAAAGATGCGTTAGCCCAAGTATATTTAGATGATTGACTAAAGGAGCCCATACAAATTTAAACGAATAACCCAAAGCAGCCCAGCTAAAGTAGGTCACTGCCGAACGACTGACCCCTGCCTCGCGCAACCACAGACTAAGAGATGAAAAAATAAGCAATAGTGGAATGCCAGCAGAAATACCCAGAAATAGCATGGTAATTACTCTGGGGTGGCTGACCGCAACTAAACTGTCTTTCCAGCTTGTTTGAGTTTTTTTTAGGCTTTTATTCAGACTCATCTCATCGACTCATTGAATACAGTGATAACTTTACACTAGCTAAAAAAAGATAACATTGAAAAACCTAAATCTACCCCAATATAATTATTAGGTTATAAATTGGTGAATATAATGCGTTTTGCTCTTCTGTTATTTATTGTAATGCCTATTGTTGAAATGTGGCTTCTTATCACTGTAGGCGGCCATATTGGTGCAATGAATACGATATTTTTAGTGATGTTAACGGCTTTAGTGGGTATTGGTCTTTTAAAAAGGCAGGGCTTTGCAACACTTTGGCGTGGACAGGAAAAACTGCAGCAGGGACAGGTGCCTGCTCAGGAAATGATAGAGGGCATTGTTTTGGCGGTCTCTGGCGCACTGTTGTTAACGCCGGGCTTTGTGACTGATGTTATTGGCTTCTTGGGGCTTTTACCCTTTACCCGAATTCTGGCGGTTAAAGCGATGTTAAGTAAATTTTCTATGGTTAATGCTTCAGCGGCAAATTTTTCGCAAACCTTCCACTCTAGACCCGAGAATACAGGGGATACCATTGATGGTGAAGCTTGGGAATCTGAACAAAGTTTAAAAAAACCTAAATAAATAAAAGTTTTTTTATTTCGCCCCTTGAAAAAACTGAGCATTGACACCATATATTCAGCAGGCGCGGATATTGATAATCCGCAACCCCATACTAAAAACTGTAGATAGATAATTGGAGATTAAAAGTATGAAAATTCGCCCATTACATGATCGAGTGATCGTGCGTCGCGAGGAAGAGGAACAGAAAACAGCCGGTGGAATTCTTCTACCTGGTTCAGCTCAAGAAAAGCCAAATCGTGGTGAGGTTGTTGCAGTAGGCAGTGGCCGTGTTCTTGATAATGGTGATATTCGTGCAGTTGATGTCAAAGTTGGCGATATTGTGGTATTTGGCCAATATGCTGGCAATGACAAGATTGATGTCGATGGTGAGGAATTAATTATCCTCAGCGAGAGTGATATTAAAGCCGTAGTTGAAGGCTAATTATTTGAATTTTTGTATTAGATTTTTGTAAAGGATAAGAATCATGGCAGCAAAAGATGT
>JAYQEC010000096.1:0-3226 GCA_038138645.1 Porticoccaceae bacterium
TTACCGCAGATTCACGACCAGGACCAGGTCCTTTAACGCGAACTTCTAGATTCTTCAATCCATATTCTTTAGCTGCCTCGCCAGCACGCTCTGAAGCAACCTGAGCTGCGAAAGGTGTACTTTTACGAGAACCACGGAAACCTGAACCACCAGAGGTAGCCCAAGACAGTGTATTACCCTGACGATCAGTAATCGTGATAATTGTGTTGTTAAAGGTAGCGTTAATATGCGCAATACCGTCGACAACGACTTTCTTGACCTTTTTACGGGTGGTTTTAGTTGCTGCTTTTGCCATTAGAAACCGATCCTAATTATCTTTTAATTGGACGACGCGGGCCCTTTCGGGTGCGTGCGTTCGTCTTGGTACGCTGTCCGCGCACTGGAAGACTGCGACGATGTCTTAGACCGCGGTAACAGCCCAAATCCATCAAACGCTTAATATTCATGCTATTTTCTCTACGAAGGTCACCCTCAACTTCGTTTTGCCCTACAGCAGCACGTAGTTTATCGAGTTGAGCTTCGTCGAGCTCAGAAATCTTTGTGTCTTCTGCAATACCCACATCTGCACAGATCTTTGCTGCAGTTGGGCGACCGATACCGAACACGTAAGTCAAAGATATGACTGCATGTTTGTTATCAGGTATGTTGACACCGGCAATACGGGCCATTCACATTACTCCATTATTACTATGGGTTTAATCAGCTCTAGTACTCTTTGTGCAGACTTTAGCCTACTCAAAGGGCGCGCTAGGATACCGATAGACATATCAAAAATCAACCAGATTATCCTTGGCGTTGTTTATGACGTGGTTCAACACTACAAATAACTCTAACCACACCGTTACGACGGACAACCTTACAATTACGACAAATCTTTTTTACAGATGCACGTACTTTCACAGCATCACCTCTTTACTTACGACCAACGTTTTTAAGATTGGCCTTTTTCATTAGCGAATCATATTGCTGCGACATTAGATGTGACTGCACTTGAGCCATAAAATCCATTGTTACAACAACCGCAATTAACAGCGATGTACCACCCAGATAGAAAGGTACATTAAAGTACACATTCAAGAACTGAGGCATCAAACAAATCAAAGTAATATAAATACCACCAATCAATGTCAAACGCGTGGTCACACTATCAATATATTTCGCGGTCTGATCACCAGGTCTAATTCCTGGCAAATAAGCACCGCCCCTTTTCAAATTATCAGCCACTTCTTTGGGGTTATACATTAACGCCGTATAAAAGAAGCTGAAGAAAATAATTAATGCAGAGAAAAGCAACACATACAAAGGCTGGCCAGGACCAATCAACAATGAAATATCCTGTAACCATGCTGGTGCATTTACACCCTGCCCAAACCACTGGCTTATAGATGCTGGGAATAGCAATAAACTACTCGCAAAAATCGCAGGAATTACACCGGCCATATTTACTTTAAGTGGCAAATGCGAAGTTTGAGCATTATAACCCTTACGACCCTGACGCTGTGCATAGTTAACAGTTAGCCTTCTTTGGCCACGCTCAATAAACACAACAAAATAAACTACTGCTAATGCGAGTATTAAGATAACAAGCAACATCAGCGAGTTAAGGTCACCCTGACGCGCTGACTCAATTGACTGGCCAATTGCGCCAGGAATACCTGCAACAATACCAGCGAAAATAAGCATTGAAATGCCATTACCAATACCGCGCTCAGTAATCTGCTCACCTAACCACATCAAAAATACAGCGCCTGAAACTAGAGAAGCTATGGCTACAAGGTAGAACATACTACTTACTTCAAATGCTAGTCCCTGTGATGCAAAGCTTACCGCCAATCCAGTGCCTTGGAATAAGGCAAGTGCAACAGTTAAGTAACGCGTGTACTGATTAATCTGACGACGACCGTTATCTCCTTCCTTTTTCAATTGCTCAAGAGAAGGAACAGTTGCAGAAAGAAGCTGCATAATAATCGATGCAGAAATATAGGGCATTACACCCAGCGCTAAAATACTCATACGCTCAAGGGCACCGCCCGAGAACATATTAAACAGACCAAGGAAGGTACCCTGGTTCTGATTAAATAAGTCTGTCAAACGCTCAGGATCAAAACCAGGAACTGGAATATGTGTACCTAGGCGATAGACAATAATGGCCAGAAGCAAAAAGCGAAGACGAGACCAAAGCTCACCCAACCCTTTTGAATTACCCATTGACAATGAATCTGCACTGGCCATAAAAATTACTCTTCTACCTTGCCGCCGGCTGCTACGATAGCTGCTGCTGCACCTTTAGTAGCACCGATACCTTTCAAGGTTACCGCTTTTGTGATCTCACCAGTACCAATTACCTTGGCGCGAGAGATATTGTTGTTGATCAAACGCGCTTTCTTCAACGCTTCAATATCAACTACTTCACCTTCCACAAGGTTTAGTTCTGACAATCGAATTTCAGCAGTTACTGCAGCCATTCGAGAGGTGAAACCGTATTTTGGCAAGCGCTTCTGCAAAGGCATTTGACCACCCTCGAAACCTGGACGTACTGAACCGCCAGTTCGAGACTTTTGGCCTTTGTGACCTCTGCCGCCAGTTTTGCCTAGACCGCTACCAATACCGCGACCACAGCGCTTACCTTCTTTTACTCTACCCGGAGCCGGGCTTAGGGTGTTCAGACGCATCTTACGCTTCCTCAACCTGCAACATATAGTTAACTTTATTGATCATGCCACGATTAGACGGCGTGTCTTCTACAACCACAGAATGGCGTATACGTCGTAGCCCCAAACCACTCAAGCAAGCCTGATGGTTCTTTAATCGACCGATTGCACTCTTTACTTGAGTGACTTTAACTTTTTTTACTTTAGCTTTAGCCATGATCTTTTTCCAATCACCGAGACGCTTAAATGCGTCAACTAGTTCAGAATTTCTTCAACAGATTTGCCACGCTTAGCAGCAACATCGTCTGGAGACTTCATATCTCGTAGAGCATTAAACGTAGCTCTAACAACATTTACAGGGTTGGTAGAACCATAGCATTTAGCTAATACGTTCTGTACGCCCGCAAGTTCTAATACCGACCGCATCGCGCCACCAGCAATTACGCCAGTACCTTCAGATGCAGGCTGCATATAGATTTTGGAAGCAGCATGAATGCCTTTAGTGGCATATTGGATAGTTGAACCATCCAGCGCTACATTAATCATATTTCTGTGTGCAGCTTCGTTAGCCTTTT
>JAYQEC010000097.1:0-3182 GCA_038138645.1 Porticoccaceae bacterium
ATGCTAAAGCTTGTCGCGGCTATGCCATGGGCTAAAACAACCTTATCACCTAGTTGATAGTCGAGCTTTCTTGCAACCTCTGCACCCAGAACCACATCAAAGACCTGATCAAAGGCTTGCCCCTCAGAAAACTCAAGATAATGCCGTTTACCATAACTAAAGTGCTGAAAATACGCTTTGCTGGTACCCAGCACTCGGTAGCCCTTGTGTGAATCACCTAGAGATATTGGAATCGCCCATTTCACCTGATCGTTGCTGGCAATATCCTCGTAGGTTTGCCAATGGATATTATTGGTTGGATTGCCGATTCTAAACACAGAATATAAGAGTAAATTTAAACTACCGGTTCTGGCACCAACAATAAGATCAACGCCAGACACCGTGTTAGAAAAATTCTCTTTGGTTTGATAACGAATATTCTCAACTGCCAACAACACAAAGATACTGACTGTCATGGCTAACAGAGAAAGCATAACCGAACCCTTGCGGTCCCAAAGACTTTGAATAGCCAGTTTACCCAGCATTAGCTTGCCTCCTCTAAATGATTAAAATCATCCAAGGATTCAACCCGATCAAAGTAGCTAGATAGCCTGTGGTCATGACTTACAAACAGAAGACACATCTGATTTTCTGCCACCATTGGCATCAATAGCTCCATAAAAGCATCGCTATTGGCCTTATCCAATGACGAGGTAGGCTCATCCGCAATCAGTAACTTAGGTTTGTTTATCAGCGCACGAGCAATAGCGACACGCTGTTGCTGACCAATACTAAGTGCTCGCGTTGGGACAGACCATTGCTCTTCTGCAATATTTAGCGCAGCAAATAGATCTTTAATTTCTTGCTTCTGAGCTTTACTGTTTTTTCGATTTGAAAAACCTGTAGCCAATAATAAATTATCAATAGCATTTAAATAGGGCATTAAATTGAATTGCTGAAATACGTAGCCAATATTGGCAGCGCGAAATTGATCTCTCTGCCGGCTACTCATTGTATCCAGACGCTCACCTAGCACCGTTACCTGACCCTCAACGGGTGTTAGCAAGCCACTTAAAAGTCCAAGAAGGGTTGACTTACCCCCGCCAGAAGGACCATGAACAAAAGCCTGAGCGCCCGAAGCGAGAGACCATGCAGGGATATTTAAAACCCTATGGTTTGGCCGCTTCGGGTAATGGAAGCGAATATTGGCAAGCTCAATGGCCATTTTTATTCTTAGCATCCTCAGATTTAAGATACGAGTTACAGTGCATCAAATGATATGCTATTCTCAATAATAAGCCTAGCTGAGTAAGACTTAATATAGTCATTATTTACGCTTATACAGTTCCACTATTGTTGTTATTAAAGTCGAGAATCAATATTCCATGTTGCGAAAATTTTCTTTAAAACTTGTTGGAATTGCCCTGTTGGGATTTTCACTGTTTGAAGCTACCGCAGCAGTAGAGCCGACAGCGAACCAAAAAACCTCCTCGCCCGTCCAGAAAACAATCTTAATTGATCAGTCAGATTCTGCTTTTAAAACACTGGAATGGGATGATTTGATGCCCGCTGATGATTTAGATGCTCTGCTAAATCCACCGGAGTACCTCTATGATTTTGAGGATGGCTCTGCTGATGATGAAATTACCAGTCAACTAGCTAATGCAGTGAATAGCGCGATTAATGATCGCTATCAACAGGCCTTGGTCTCAACCCGAATTGTGCCTGAAATGGACGGGCGCAATATAAGACTTCCAGGGTTTGTTGTGCCGCTAGAGTTTGATGATGAGCAAACAATTACCGAATTTTTTCTTGTACCCTATTTCGGGGCCTGTATTCATTCACCCCCTCCGCCGCCCAATCAAATTATCTATGTGCGTGCACCTAAGGGCATACAGTTAGAAGCACTGTATGATCCCTTCTGGATTTCTGGAAAGATTAGTACAAAGCTAGTTGAAAATTATATGGCAACAGCCGCTTATAGCATGGAGATGCAGTCCTATGAGGACTATACAGAGTAATCTAGCCTGTTATACAGGCCAGTAACTGAGTCTCTAAAGCGTTATCAACCTGATCAGATATCACCTCAATCCGGCTTTCTAAGCAGTCATCCAGTTGAATCTCTGTCAGTGCATCTGCGGTTAGGTTATAACCAAATACACCTGCATTGGTTATAAATACAGCCTTCATTCTCTCAGCGCAAAGACCCGTTAACAGTGAAAATAACTTTTCATAATTAAACACCTTATCGGGTGAAAAACGCCAGCCAGCACTTTGAAAACCCTCGCCTTCATTTTGTGCAAATAAAAACCCTTGCTCGGGTATGGGTAAGTCTGAGGCCAGTGGTTTTGATTTATGATGATGGTGGTGATGACTAGGGTCTGGCTGTCGATAACTTTGAGTTTCACCATCCAACAAGTCGAATGCAATCTCACCCTGTTGTGTAAAAATCACTTCTGCATGGGATTGGCCAAACTTATTGATATAGTCATTTAATCTGGCTTTATCCTTATCCTGATAAAGATCCTGCTTATTGCCAACAATCAAGTCACCAATGGCAATTTGCTGATTAAAGGTTTCATGTTCGGTATAACGAGGGTCTGTAAGCTTACGAGCATCAACGAGAGTCAGTGTTTTATGAATAGATAAAACATCCTGATAATACTCAGCTGAAAGCACCTGAAGTACCTCTTTAGGATGACCTAAGCCTGTTGGTTCAATTAGTAAACGATCGGGTTTGGCTTTGGCTAACAACTGATTCAAGGCAATTTGCATAGGTAACCCCGCAGCACAACACATACAGCCACCTGGTACTTCGCGAATAAAAACGCCCTGCTCTTCGGTCTGCTGTCCCTGAACCAAGGCACCATCTATACCAATTTCACCAAACTCATTAACCAACACTGCCCAGCGCTCATTAGCTGGTTTGCTTTTAAGTAAGTGCAAGATAGCCGAAGTTTTACCTACACCGAGAAAGCCAGTAATAATATTAGTGGGTACCGCCTGAATCTCTGACGCCTTAGAGCTCATAAGTCAATTTCTTATTTATCTATCAATTTGTGTAAGTGGCTTCACCAAAAGCGCCTTTATCAAGACCCTCATAGGCTTTAACAACTATATCGAGTTGATTTTCTTGTGAAATAATACTCGCCAAATAATTCGCTATATTTTCCACCGTACTTTCCACTGGCATAATAAATACC
>JAYQEC010000098.1:0-3175 GCA_038138645.1 Porticoccaceae bacterium
GGATATTTTTTAATAGGCGCAACCCTTATCAATTAATTGACATTAGGTTGCGCTAGTTAAAATTAAGAATCCAATACGGTGCGTATTGATTGCGTTAAATATTCAATATTATTGGAATTAATACCCGCCAAATTAACCCTTGTAGAGCCGACAATATAAATCGCAAATTCCTCACGCAGGCGGTTTAGCTGATCAGAAGTAATACCCAAGAAAGAAAACATACCCTGTTGCTGTTTTATATGGCTAAAGTCCATGCCAGCAGCATTATTATTAATACCATCGGTAAGTAGCGTACGCATTGATTTAATGCGCAATCTAACTTCCTCTAACTCTGCTTGCCAGTTAGCACGCAACTGGTCATCACCTAAGATAAGTGATACCAAAAGCGCTCCATGGGCTGGTGGCATCGAATAAATTTGACGAGCTGTAGACATGGATTGTGCAGAAACAATCTTAGCCTGTTCAGCCGACTCGGCAATCATAGTAATTGAACCCGTTCGTTCACGATAAAGGCCAAAGTTTTTTGAGCATGATGAGGCAACCAATAACTCAGGCAAACGATCTGCCATCATACGCAGACCATAGGCGTCGGCATCTAAGCCCTGCCCTAGACCTTGATAGGCAATATCAATAAATGGAATAAAGCCTCTTTCAAGGGCAATATCAGCAATTTGATCCCAGTGTTCAGGCTGTAAATCAGCACCTGTAGGGTTATGACAACAACCATGCAACAGCACCACATCACCAGCCGGAACGCGGTTTAGAGTTTCCATCATGGCATCAATGTTTATGCTATGGGTGGTCTTATCATAGTAAGGATATTCTTTGATCTCAAAGCCCGCGCTGCCCATTAGCGGGATATGATTTGGCCAAGTAGGCACACCCACCCACAGTTTGGCATTGGGGCGAGCGCGCTGAACAACCTCAGCACCCACTCTTAGGGAGCCAGATCCACCTGGAGCCTGCAATGTCACCAAACGATCTGATTTGAGAATACTGTGATCCGCACCAAATAAAAGCGCCATCATTAACTGATTGTAACCAGCATCACCAGCAATACCCTGATAAGCCTTGGTATTTTCAAGCTCCATCAGCTGAGCCTCAGCTAATTTAACTGACTTCATAACTGGCGTACGACCACTATCATCTTGATAAACACCCACACCTAGATCAATTTTCTGATTTCTATCATCAGCTCTAAATGCTGCCATCAAACCTAAAATAGGGTCACCTGCAACAGGCTTTAAACTCTCAAACATCTGGGTAGCTCCTAACTACGACAATTTATAAAAACATTTTACTACGGATTGACTCGCTTGTTCAGGAAATTTCACGAATAAATTGCAAAACAAGCTGGTTAAATAAATCGGGTTTTTCTGCATGCAACCAATGACCTACATCATTAATCGTTTGTACTCTGGATTGCGGGAATAAACTATTAATTATTGGCCGATGGTTATGCTCAATATAGTCAGAATTTTCAGCCTTTAAAAATAGGCATGGAGCGTTGACAATATCTCCCTGCGGTGCAACCGATAAATGGCTTTCATAGCTAGTCTTAATGGCATTAATATTGATCTTAAGCTCAAAATTACCCGATGTATTTCGGCGTAAGTTTTTCAATAAAAAGGCACGCACAGAAAGCTCAATACCCTGCTCAGATAAAAAGGAATCCGCCATCTTTCTATCTTTAATATATACTTTAGATAAATCATATAAACTATTGATTATATGTGAGTTATTATCCTTGTAATTAACAGGCGCTATATCAACAACAACCAAACTTCTTACTCTGCTAGCTTCGTTCATTACTAACTGCATAGCCACTTTTCCGCCCAGCGAATGCCCCACAAAATAAGCACTAGCAATGGACAAGTTATCCATTAACTCAACAATATCTTGAGCCATGGAAAACAGGTTCATTTCTGCATGATGCGGCGAATCACCATGGTTGCGAAGATCGACTGAAATCACCCGATAATTTGGCGCCAGATGGCGCGCCAAATTACCAAGATTACTCAGCGACCCAAATAGCCCATGAAGTAAAAAAACTGGCTCTCCAGTTCCCTGTTCTAAATAATTAAGTTGCATACAAAAAAATAAACTCTGGATGTTTTATTATCGATAAGTATTTTACATTATCTAAGTCGGTGGTTGGTGGATATAGCGCTTTTAATTCAACCAATAATTTCAACTAAGGCGGATTCAAGCTGACTATATTTAAATTGAAATCCCTTCTGCTGCAGCTTTTGTGGAATAACCGATTGTCCCTGAACCATTAATTCATCGCCCATCTGACCAAAAAGCAGCTTAACCATGGCCGCTGGCATAGGGGCTATTGCAGGTCGCTTAAGCACCTTGCCCAAGGTTTTGGCAAATTCTCGATTGGTCACTGGCTGTGGGGCCGTGCAATTAATTGGTCCGTCAATATCATTTTGAATAGCGTAGATAATAATTTCGACCATATCTTCAATATGAATCCATGGCATCCATTGTTTTCCTGTTGCAATTGGACCGCCTAAACCTAGTCTAAATGCAGGAAGTAACTTGCTAAGCGCACCCTGCTCTCCCAGCACAATACCCGTCCTTAGTAAGCAGACGCGAGAGCCTAACTGATCAAATAGCTGAGCAGCGTTTTCCCAGTCTGCACAAAGTTTGCTGGAAAAATTAGGCTCTACAGCACCATTTTCTGTGACTGACTGATTATTGGCTAGCCCGCCACCATAATAGCCCACAGCTGAACCACTGATCACAACAGATGGCGATGTATCCGATGCTTTAAAATGCTCGAAGAGTAGCTGCGTGTTATAAATACGACTTTGACTGATCGCGGCTTTGCGTTTTTCGCTCCAGCGCTTATCGGCAATAGGTTCACCCGCAAGGTTAACAAGTATATCCACAGGCTGATTTATTTGCGTTAAATCACTAATTATCTTGACTGAATTCGGCAACACTTTTGCTGCCTCTACAGGATTTCTGCTAAGCACGATAAGTTGCTCAAACTTATCAACGAGTCTTTTGCAAAGATTGCGACCAATAAAGCCACTCCCGCCTGTAACCAGAATAGTTTTCATTGTTAACCTTAATCTATGGCTGTTTTGATAATAATAGTACGCAGTAAGAGTGAATTCCGTCTAGATTGTTTTGCGTGCTTTAAACTGTATTGCTAGAATAG
>JAYQEC010000099.1:0-3046 GCA_038138645.1 Porticoccaceae bacterium
TGAAACTCTCACAAGGATTCACCCACCTTTAGGTGGGGAGTCCTTCCAAATACAACACCCACTTGTGGGGAATAGGGAGGGCAGTAACTTGTGGCTGTTTCGATTACTCCCCACACCATATCAAACGGAATCGAAGAACTACAGGGACGTACACCCCTCTATGGAAGCGATATAAAGGGTTGGTATTAACAGGAAGTTTGGATGAAGATTAATTGATGAAAATGCGCATGTAGCTACACAGACTAAAGGCATAATGGTTGTTTCGAGTTAGCTGGAAACAACCATATTGTCTCGGTGTATTAGCTCATCGTCATCGCAATAACCCAGTATTGTTGCGATTTCCTCGGTGCTTTTTCCTTGAATAAGTCGAGTTTCGTCCGCATTGTAATTGACTAGGCCCCTAGCGACCTCTTGACCGCTGGAGTCCTCGCAGCTTACCAGTTCACCACGGGTAAATTTACCGCTGACTTGGGTAACACCCACCGCTAGAAGACTGCGTCCCTGTTGTCGCAATACCTTTGCAGCGCCATCGTCGAGCACCAAACGACCCTTAACTTGAAGCTGACCCGCTAACCATTGTTTACGAGCAGCAATTGGTGTCTGCCCTGCCTGCAATAATGTACCTAGATTTTCACCCTCACAGATTCGGGTGAGGATATCTTGATTGCGGCCACCGGCAATAACAGTATTACAGCCCGATCTTGAAGCTAATCTTGCAGCTTCAAGTTTAGTCTGCATACCACCTCGACCCAAGGCACCATTACTACTTCCGGCTAGCGCGTCTAAACTGCTATCTGAGGCTAAAGCCTGCGAAATTAATTTTGCATCTTTATTCTCATCAGGATTAGCACTATACATCCCGTCTTTATCGGTCAAAATAATTAATGCATCAGCATCGATAAGATTAGCAACCAATGCAGCTAATCGATCATTATCACCAAATCTTATTTCGTCGGTTACTACCGTATCGTTTTCATTAACAATAGGTACAACATTTAACTCCATCAGTGTTTGTATGACACTGCGAGCATTGAGGTAGCGCTCTCTATTAGCCATATCATCATGATCAAGTAATATCTGAGCGGTTTGACGTTCAAAGCGCCTAAAACTGGTTTCATAGGTTTGAATTAGACCCATTTGACCCACTGCAGCGGCAGATTGCAGCATATGAATACTCTCAGGACGGGTATCTATACCAAGACGCACCAAACCCTCAGCCACAGCACCAGAGGAAACCAACACCACCTCTTTGCCTGCCGATAAAAGCTTAGCAATTTGCTCAACCCAAGCGTCAATTGCCTGACGGTCAATACCTGCGCCATCATTGGTTAGTAGCGCACTACCCACCTTGACCACTAAACGCTTTGCATTACTTATCGTCTGTCTATCCATACTCTTTATTTACTCTGCGTAAACCACTTCTACATCAAAATCGTCATCGTCGTCGTCATTTTCTTCTTTCTGTGCCTTGCGAGCCTGCTTTCGAGCCTCCGCCAGTTCTTCAATGCGCTGGCGAGCCTCAAGCTGCATCTGATTTCGTCGTTCCTCTTCAGCCACAACAAGCTCATTATCTTCTTTCTCTCGACCTCGCAACTCATCAATATGATCCATAATAGCTGCACAGAGATCCTTGGTACCATTTGAAGTTAGCCCTGAAATTCTAAATACTGGACCCTGCCAATTTAACTGGTCAATCACTGCTTGGCAGCGCTCTTCGACTTCATCCTCAGGTAACAAATCAAGTTTATTAAGCACCAGCCATCGCTCACCAGATGCCATTGTTGGGCTAAACTTTAATAATTCATCTTCAATAATCTGTGCATTATCTGCCGCAGAATCACCTTGATAAGGAAACATATCCACAAGATGCAATAGAAGTCGGGTGCGAGTTAAGTGCTTAAGAAAACGAATACCCAAACCTGCACCATCAGATGCACCCTCAATAAGCCCAGGGATATCTGCAACCACAAAACTTTTATCAGCACTTAAGCCAACCACACCCAAATTGGGGACTAAGGTGGTAAATGGATAATCAGCAACCTTGGGGCGCGCTGCAGAAACTGAACGAATAAAGGTCGATTTACCAGCATTAGGCAAGCCCAATAAGCCCACATCCGCCAGTACTTTTAGCTCAAGCTTAAGCTCACGCATTTCACCTTCCTGTCCCGGTGAAGTTTGACGAGGCGCGCGGTTAGTACTCGACTTGTATCTGGTATTTCCTAAGCCATGAAATCCACCCTGGGCAACTTTAAGCTTTTGACCCAACTCGGTAAGATCACCCAGAACCTCTCCCGTTTCTTCATCTAAAACAGTTGTTCCCACTGGCACCGAAAGCACAAGGTCATCACCACCTCTTCCGGTACATTCTGAGCTGCTACCCTGCTGGCCATTTTCAGCTTTAAAGTTTCGGGTATATCTATAATCAATTAGCGTATTTAGCCCTTCAATAGCTTCCAAATAAACACTACCGCCATCACCGCCATCACCGCCATCGGGGCCGCCCTTAGGAATATATTTTTCACGACGAAAACTAAGGCAGCCATTACCACCCTTACCCGCGTGAACTTTAATTGTCGCTTCATCAACAAATTTCATAGCACTAGTTTACAGTTGTTATTTAACGCTGTCTGTCCTTTCGAGCAAAAACAATCGCCCATAAAAAAAGCCCCGCATGGGGGCTTTTTAACTCAAGAGGCACTGTTTATGCGGTTACCACCTGAGCATATTTTCTGTTTTGCGGGCCTTTCTGAACAAATTCAACAACACCGTCTGCTGTCGCAAACAATGTGTGATCTTTACCCATACCAACATTTTCACCAGCATGTAGCTTAGTGCCACGCTGACGAACAATGATGCTACCAGCATTAATTTGCTGACCACCGAAGACTTTTACACCCAGTCGCTTACTCTCTGAGTCGCGACCGTTACGAGTACTACCACCAGCTTTCTTATGAGCCATTTTCTATCTCCTTTCAGAATTACCCAACAGCGATGCCGGTAATTTTAACTTCTGTATACCACTGTCTGTGGCCCTGTTGCGTGCGTG
>JAYQEC010000100.1:0-2997 GCA_038138645.1 Porticoccaceae bacterium
CCCACATTATGAGAAATCGACATCTGGTTATCATTTAGAACAACCAGTAAGTCTTTATCCACATGAGCAGCATGATTGATCGCTTCAAAAGCCATGCCTGCGGTCATAGCGCCATCGCCAATCACCGCCACAGTTTTACGCTTAATGCCTAATTGATTAGAGGCTAGAGCCATGCCCAGTGCCGCACTAATAGAAGTGCTCGAATGGCCGACACCAAAGCTATCATATTCACTTTCAGTACGCTTAGGGAACCCAGAAGGGCCCTCTTTTTGACGCATCTGGGTCATCTGCTCGCGACGACCGGTAAGGATTTTATGCGGATAGGTTTGATGGCCCACATCCCAAACTAAGCGATCATCAGGGGTGTTAAATACCTTATGCAGAGCAATGGTCAGCTCAACCACGCCCAATCCAGCGCCAAAGTGGCCGCCGCTTTTCCCCACTGAATATAAAATATAGGCGCGCAACTCATCAGCCAGAGTAAGAAGCTGATCTTGGCTAAACTCTCTAAGCTGAGCGGGGCTATCTACCTGATCAAGCAAAGGCGTTGCAGGTCTTGTATCAGGGATGTCGGTAAAAGTGATTGGCATGTGGTTTCGCAGTTAATTAATACAGGGTGTTTTTGTGGGGAAGTATACCATAGGGATAAAAATACCCATGCTAATTAAAAGGATCGATGCACAATAAATTTGGCCAGTGCACGAAGCGATTGTGCTCTATCGCCAAAGGTGGAAAGCGCCTCTAAACTTTGCTGATACAGTCGCTCGGCTTCTAATCGGGCTGTTTCAATGCCTAAAATAGAGGTATAGGTTGGTTTATCCTTGTCGCTATCTGAGCCCTGGCTTTTACCCAGTTCCTCAGTCGAACTCTCAACATCTAAAATATCGTCCTGAATTTGAAAGGCTAAACCAATAGCGCGAGAATATTTTTTGAGTGCCTCTAGCTGCTCAACTGAGGCCTTATTGGTCGCTGTCGCCCCCATCAGCACGCTGGCCTCAATAAGCGCCCCCGTTTTATGGTTGTGCATATAGGATAACTCATCTGCGCTAAGCTGCTTGCCTGTTGAAGCAAGATCAATCGCCTGTCCAGTAACCATGCCATTGCAACCCGCCAGATCGGATAATAGTGCTACCAGTTGTAAGCTGACAGAGGCAGGAAGGTCGAGTTCGGAGAGTTGCTTAAATGCTAAAGACTGCAGCGCATCGCCCGCTAAAATTGCCGTAGCCTCATTATATTGAATATGACAGGTAGGTACGCCGCGTCGCAGATCATCATCATCCATGGCCGGCAAGTCATCGTGAATTAACGAATAGGCATGAATCATTTCAACCGCAGCAGCAACGCCAGTGATATTGCTACTGCTTTCACCAATAGCTTCAGCTGCCGCAAAGCACAAAGCAGGACGCATACGTTTTCCACCATTAAAAACCGAATAACGCATGGCATCAAACAGCTCAGCTCCAGGGCCAGAACTTTCAGGAATAATGGTTTCAAGTTGAGCATCGACCTGCTCAGTATAAGACTGTAAAAGTTGTTTTAGCTCAGTAGTCATAGAAAGGCTTATTAAAGCTCGTCTTCAAAGGGTTGGCTGACTAGCTCATCACCTTGACGCATTAGAACCTCAACTTTCTGTTCCGCAGACTTAAGCGCAGCTTGGCAATCGCGGGCAACCTTAATGCCTTGCTCAAAAGACTTAAGAGACTCTTCAAGACTGAGTTCGCCGCTTTCTAACGAGTTAACTAGATCCTCAAGTGCAGCCAATTGCTGCTCAAAATCCACCGCTTTTTTTTCTTTCGACACTATTCACCACCAAGATCATTTAAATGTCACAACAATGTGCCACACTAGCCCACATTGCATCATCGGTCAATTGTAACAGCGTATAATTGACAGCGCGCCAAAGGCTGTTCACAATGGTGTTAGATTATTAAGGGAGGTAATGGGTTCAACTACCTAAAACCGCGAGCTAAAAATCCCAGTCGTCGATCAGTTATGCATCGGCAGGGCGGATTACCCCATAAAATAATCAACGCCAATTATTCTCAAAGCCCTGTTGCCTGCGCAACGGGGCTTTTTCGTTACAGTCAATTATCTTTAGTAGGAAAACTCCGATATGCAAACTAGGATTCTAAGGCTTAACCTTGCAGGGCAACCCATCGACTGGCTCCATTGGGAAGAAGCGGTCTGTTTATACTCACGTGATTTAGTCAGCTGGACATTAGGTGATATTGTGCGCACCGTTCAGGGCGGTATTTCTCGACTAACCGGCCAGCGCTCCAAGGTGGAGCTGCCGAGTATTATTGCCTGTGGCGGCGAACAAATGGCACGTCCACGAACTAATAGCCCATTAAGCAATCCAACATTGTTTGCTCGTGATGCCTATCTTTGCCTTTACTGCGCAAGAGAGTTCCCCGCTGCCCAGTTAACTAGGGACCATATCCACCCGACTTCAAAAGGCGGTGAAGATCGCTGGGAAAATGTAGTTTCAGCTTGCCGTCGCTGCAATCAATTTAAAGCGGATAGAACCCTCGATGAAGTGAATATGCAGTTAGTTGCGCTACCCTTTAAGCCTAATAATGCAGAATATTTAGCACTATTAAATAGCCGACGAATTCGCGGTGATCAAATGGAGTTTCTGCGCGGCCAGTTTTCAAAAAATAGTCGCTTACTTAAGCTAAATTAACCCTAAAGACTTTGATAAATAATAATCGCAATAAGGGTGGGGCAAATTAGCTTCACATACAGCGGCCATAATTTCCAAAATAGTGAATTTTCAATATCAGGGTTGCCCTGCTTAAGTTCATTCAATATAGAATTTCGATAAAACACCCAGCCAGCAAACAGGCAGATTAATAAGCTAATTAATGGCTGTGCCCATTCTGTAGTCAGGCTAATAACGATATCAAAGGCTATTTCAAAATTAAGACAAATAGCGACACTTATAGCAAATATCGCAGAAGATACCCACAAAGTTGATCTTTTTCGCGATATATTATG
>JAYQEC010000101.1:0-1487 GCA_038138645.1 Porticoccaceae bacterium
ACTGTTGTGAATCTTATTTATTTAATTGCTGGGGTTTTATTTATCCTTGGCATCAAGGGTTTGACCAAGCCGTCAACAGCGGTTCGGGGTAACCAGTTATCCTCATTGGGTATGCTAATTGCGGTGGTTGTGACCCTGCTAAACTCGGAAATTGTTAACTTCACCTATATTATTGCTGGCGGTCTTTTTGGTGCGGCTGTAGGAGCCTTTATGGCATTGCGCATCCAGATGACATCTATGCCGCAGATGGTTGCTCTGCTTAACGGCTTTGGTGGCGGTGCATCTTTAACTATCGCTTTGGCAGAGTATTTTTCGGTGCTCGATGTCAATGCGCAGTCCTTTGCAGAATTGCTCGCACCAGTAACTTTAAGTGCTAACGCCTTTGGTGAGGGTGGAGAAGGGCAGGTTACCCTTATTTCTATTGGTCTAACGATCCTTATTGGTGCAGTTACCCTAACCGGAAGTTTGGTTGCCTTTACCAAGTTGCAGGGTTTAACCAAGAAAAATATTGGCTTGCCCGGTGGGCCTGCAGGTAATGCCTTGCTATTGCTGGGGGCTGTTATTGCTTTGGGTTGTTTAGTTATCAGCCCTAATCAAGCGGTAACAGTAATCACTCTTGTCGCGCTTGCTTTGCTATTAGGTTTATTTTTGGTTCTACCTATTGGTGGTGCTGATATGCCGGTGGTTATCGCCTTGCTTAACTCCTACTCTGGTTTAGCCGCAGCCCTAGCTGGTTTTATACTGGGCAATACGGTACTTATTATCGCAGGATCGTTGGTCGGTACCTCAGGTTTAATTCTAACCAAGATCATGTGTGTTGCCATGAATCGCTCATTGGGTAATGTACTATTTGGAAAAATGGCAGCAGCCGGTGAAAAGGTTGATGCTGATGAGATTTATGCCGGCAAGGTTACCAGTGCTCAGCCCGATGAAGTGGCCATGATGTTGGAGATGGCAAAGCGCGTAGTGATTGTACCCGGCTATGGTATGGCAATGGCGCAGGCACAGCACGCAGTGCGTGAATTAGCCGATTCAATGGAAAGCAGAGGTATTGAGGTCGAGTACGGCATTCACCCTGTAGCTGGCCGTATGCCAGGTCATATGAACGTTCTTCTAGCTGAAGCAGAAGTGCCCTATGACAAGTTGGTAGAAATGGACAGAATTAATCCTACCTTCGAAGAAACCGATGTGGTGATTGTGATTGGTGCCAATGATGTGACCAATCCCATGGCGCGAGAAGCAGAGGGTAGCCCAATTTATGGTATGCCGATTCTTAATGTCGATAAGGCTAAAAATGTTGTGGTTATCAAGCGCTCATTGAGCCCGGGCTTTGCTGGGTTGCCTAATCCTTTATTTGCTATGGATCATACGTTAATGGTGTATGGCGATGGTAAAAAGGCTGTTATTGAAATGACAACAGCCTTAAATCAGAGCTAACTGCTTTAGTCTTGTGGAGTCTCAACCAAAAAAGGTTCAGGCTCCATAAA
>JAYQEC010000101.1:1587-2870 GCA_038138645.1 Porticoccaceae bacterium
TGGCCGCGAAACTCTTTGCGATCCAGTTGAAGCTTGATTGGAATCACTTCACCAGATTTTTCTGATTTTAATTGACCACCCTTGATGGCATCACCCTGTTTAAGTTCTTTAAAAAGCTTTTTTGCCTCAGTAGCGTTTTGTTTAATAAAACCCGCAGCAACAAGATTGGCGCCCAAATTAAACAGGCGTCTAGGATCAATATTTAAGTTCTGTTCAGTTGTCATATCTTTTTCGCTAGCGCCTGTTTATAAATGATTTATCTTAATCGATAAGATTATATTTTGAGCTTAAAATTTCGATGATTTCTGCCTTCGGATTAGAAGAAAGCGGAAGTGTTTCGCCAGTTATCTTTTCAGCTATGCTGACATAGGTGTTAGATACTTCCATCATCATAGATTCAGGTAGCTCATTATCCTTAGCTAGCGCGTAGCGCTCATCCATACGGTTCTTGTCGAGAAGAATATCCGAGTCTTCGAAATGATTGAGCAAAAGTTGACGGAATACTTCTTTCGAGTTTTCTACCACTGAGCCTTCTCTATATTTTGGGCCGTCCCAAATGCGCGAAGAATCGGGTGTGCCCACCTCATCCATATAGATAAGTTTATCTGCGCCAGAGCGGTCTTTTACGTAGCCAAACTCAAACTTAGTATCGACAAATACCTGGTCTAGTTTGGCTAGTTCATCGCTAATTACATCAAAACCCTGTTGCAATAACTCCTCGTAGACATTGATATCTTGCAAAGATTTGAACTCAAATGCCTGATGATTGTTTTCGATATCTGATCGCGAGATATTGACATCATCTACCTCAGGAACACCCGGAATGCCTTTGAGTATACCCTTGGTTGATGGTGTGATAAGTAGCTCAGGAAGCTTTTGATCTTTCTCTAGGCCGTCTGGAAGCTCAATGCCACAGAAATTGCGTTCGCCCTTAGCGTAAGAACGCCACATTGAGCCAGTTATATACTGTCGGCAGATAGCTTCAATCATTACCGGCTTTGCCTTTTGAACAATCCATACCAGTGGGTGAGGGATATCTAGGATATGGCTATCAGCCAAGCCATTTTCGCGAAACAATTTGAACCAATGGTTAGAGATAGCATTAAGCGCCGCGCCCTTTCCAGGAACACCTTGCATATTGCCTTCACCTTTCCAAATGCATTCAAAGGCAGAAATCCGGTCGCTAATAACCATAATCGCCAATGGAGAGTCAGGCGCTACATCATAGTTATTTTCTTCAATTAGTCTGCGGCTATCTTCTTCAGTTAGCCAATAAACAGAGC
>JAYQEC010000102.1:0-2776 GCA_038138645.1 Porticoccaceae bacterium
ACCATCCAGGTCGGGAGTTTCTGACTTAGCTTGTACAAGCACCCTTTCAAATTCGCGACGATAGTTCTCCAATTTAATCGCAAACAGGTCTTCACTATCTCCCTGGTTTTCGAGACAAGCCAACACATAGCACCGAAAACGAGCGAGAGTGTCACGGTAATCCACACTGAAATCGCCGTAACCGTCAACATCGCTAAATGCACGAGCTTCTCTTTCATCGTCACAAAACTTTTGTAAATACGCATCTGGGTAATATAACCTCGGCATCACTTTTTCCTTGTTGATTTTTTCCTGCGCTTGTCGTCTGCTTTTACAACCGCAAGATTGCTCCAGGCGTTGGGGTATTTCACGCCTTTGCGCTTACTCATAGCCTTTGCCCTGGCCTTTTGGCTGGGGGTCAGTTTAGCCATTATTTGCGCCCCTTACTCCTGGGCATGGTTTTCTTTTTTTTCGGCATGGGCTTTTTCTTTTTGCCCAGCTGAACGTCTTTGCTGTATCCGATTCCTTTAGGCATCTCTGTCAATCTCCTGCATAGCCCTATCAATAATAGTGCGAAACGATTTAACGGCTTCAGTAGCCGCCCTCACCATATAGGCATCGCCCCGATACCCTGGATGATTTACCTGCTTTGCAAAACGGAAGCGACCATCTGGCCCGACCCATCGCAACGCTTTTTTGTCCTTCGGCTTAATGACGTGGGGCTTGGTACCGAAGTTCACAAAAATGGCATGCGGCGCTCTTTGTGGATCGTGAAACACCCTGCGGCGGAATGGATCACGAGCAGTCGCCGCCTTGGTATTTCTCAAGCTCTGGCGCAACGCCCCAGTGACAAAGTGTCGGTTCGCCCCTTCCTTGGCTTTATCGAAAGCGACCTGTGACATTTTCAGAATGACTTTTTTCTGAATGTCCTCGTCAAAGTCTTTCAGGAAGTCTTGAAACTCCCCGACACTTACAGTAGTCATTAGCTGCTCAGCGTCAGCACGCCACTGTTAAGGTAGAACGACTTTCCACCATCAGCGGGGTCAGTTGTTGGCAGGTTTGGAATCGACAACCCTGCGCTGGCAGCCGCTTCGTTGTGAAACGAAATACCGTCCTGCATAAATACGTTGCTGAACCCTGCCTGCGTAGTGAAGTCAGCGAGGCTAAGCTGAGTGCCAGACGGCTCCATCGTGAATGATGTGAGAAGCGACGTGCCGAGCATACCGTTGTGAATGATTTTGCAACCACCGTGTGCAACAGTCATTCGCGCATTGAGGCCGAATGTAATGGTGCCGCAAGACAGCATAGATTCCCGCTGTACGGCAAGGGTGCGCACGACACCGTTTGTGGACGCGATAGAAATGTTTCCACACTGCAATCGGGCTATGTTTTCCACTGTGATGTTGTTATCGGTCACAGTGATGTTGCCAGCCTGCACAGTTGAACCAGTACGGATACGAACAGAGCTACCAGTTGTAGTGACATCACCAATGCTTGCATAGCTTCCGTCTTTGATGTCGAGGTTAGATTTCAGGTTCATAGCCCCGTCAGTGTAGAAGGTCGAGCCATCGTAAATCTGCATCGCGCCATTCCACGCAACATCGTTGGTGTAGGTGTTGTAGAACCACTTAATGTTGCTGTGGCCGATCTGCACGTAACACTCGAATGTCAGGTCGCCTCCGATCTGTACCTGCCCGCAGTTGTAAATAACTAGCGAATCGTTCAGCGCGGTGCTATCACCGACAGTCGTGCCAGTTGCGGCACCGCCAGCGGGGTCGAGTGCAAACTGGTTAAGCAAAAGCACCTGCTGGTTGACGTGTGCGAGGTTCCAATAGGTTGCGCTGTTAGTAATTTCTACGCCGTCCTCAATAGCGATAACCCAAGCTGCCGCCATATCAGCAGCGCGGTTACTTGAGTAGCCTACGTCCTTGAGCGTGTTGCTCTGCACAAAGTCGAACGCTTCTTGCAGTGTGGCAAACTCTTGGTCATACGTTAGGTTAGAGACATTGCCGCGAGTATCTTGAATCTGCGCCAGCTTGTTAGCAGGGTCGCCGACGTAAATGTAATACTCGTTAGCACTAGCGGGCGCTTGCACTTCCAAGCCAGCAGTGCCGCCAGCCATGTACGCCAGCGCAGACCACGCACTAACGCCGTCACCGATTTTCATTTTGTTTGAGTCGGTCTCAAAGCCCTGCTCGCCTACTGACAGCACAGGGTCGTTTGAAGTCCAGTTAGCCGCAGTGTCACGGCGAATTTGAATCTTAGTAGCCATTATGCGGCTCCTCCGTCGAAGTTACTTGAGAACAATGTAGTCGATGCTCGTCCACCGTCTACGTTAAAGTTTGCACCTGCCAGTGTAGACATATCAGCAAGCCCTGAGATTAGCGGACTAACCTCGTATGTGCTGTTACTTACCCCGCCCAGCACTGGCGAGATCGCATCATCGAACACCAGGGTGTCACTCGCTCCACCGTCCATGGTTTCTGCAAAGTAAACGGTATCCGACAAACCACCATCAAACGGGTAAATCAGCAGGTCTAGCCCAAGGTCTACAGCAACCCAGTCACCATTCTGCCGCACGTAGGTCTTGCCGTCTATTGGCGAATCACCGATCTTGTTAGCATTGAGCGCGTTGATTTGCGCTTGCAACGCAGTCAGGTCAGTTTGCAATGCCAGGGTGTCGGCGTCATACAGCGATGCCGCAGTACCAACAAAGTCACCCTGGAAACCTTGGCTCGCGTTATAGAAATTGACGCGGGTTGTATACAGCCGGTTGACGTTGATTGCGCTGGGCTGT
>JAYQEC010000103.1:0-2758 GCA_038138645.1 Porticoccaceae bacterium
GCAAAAAGCCGCTGTCGAGCAGAATTTACGCAAACGAAAAGCTGGTATCGCTCAGAGTGCGTCAAGCCGTACAGGATCACGTACGGGGCTACCAGGATGCACGCAAGCTTGCCAGGGAATTATATGAAGGCTATGACTTTCGCACCGATGAGCCAATCAAAATCAGTCGCCGCGCAAAAATCGTGCCACAGTATATGAAAGATGCACTGCTCATTGATGCGGCCACACAGCAGTCCATGGGTCGCGCATTCGCCCAAGCACAAGCCAAAGCACTGCGCACCGGAGCATTGCGTGCAGCGTACCTGGAATTGCTGGATGATATAGAGCGCATTGAAAACGGCGAAGGGGCTGAACACCTGGATAAAAAAGTGCGGGTGGCCTACGAGGAAAAGGTGCGGTACCACGCCAACCGAATCGCACAGACTGAGTTGCATCGAGAATACGCAAAGGCCATTGCCCTGGATATGGCGGACGATGACGACATCCAATATGTGCAGTACGAATTAGCACCTACTCATCCGATCACTGACATCTGTGATTATTTCGCAGGGGCTGACCTCTATGGACTAGGGCGGGGTATTTATCCCAAGCGTGAAGCGCCAGTGCCGCCGCTGCATCCGTTTTGCCGCTGTCAGCTATCACCGAGGCTTGATCTGACTGACGAAATCGTGCCGAAATTTGATCCAGGTGCACAACAAAGATTTTTTAACTCCCTATCGGTTCGCGAACAGAAACTCGTTGCGGGTACAAAGGACAATCTGGAAAAGCTCCGCAAAGGTAAGGATGTCCGCAAAGTGTGGAACGAGAAAAGACCTGCCGAGTACAGGACGCGTAACATAGGGGAATTGGAGGATGGCACTACCTGAGCCTTCACCTTACGAGGAATCCGACGAATTTATAATCCGGTGCATGACGGATGATGAAATGCAGGACGAGTTCCCTGACTATCACCAACGACTAGCTGTCTGCATTTTTATTTGGGACAACAAAGACCAAGACCTATGAAGCCACACAAAAACAGCTTCCAGCGAGACCAAAGTAGATTTAAGTTTATCGGTCACGCTTTACACGGCGACGGCAATTTTCGCCCGACCGTTTTTTATGACAAGTATGATCGCGCCTATGACGTCACAGAGTCTTACCTGGTAAGGTACCCCAGGGAGTCGCTTGAAAAATATGCGCGGCGGAATGAGCTCGCTTTTTACTCATCGCCATTTTTCCGCGTGGTCAGCAAGTTTATTTCTTATGTGACCGGCAAGCCAGTGCAGCGGGAATACAACAACGAAATTTACGAGCAAGTTGCTGAAAACTGCGACGGCAAACACAACAGCATCGACGTATTCTGGCAAGACTTTATGATGGAGTCCAAAGCCCGGGGGAGCATGATGCTGCTGATTGACATGCCCAAGTCAATCGAAGGCACGTTGGCAGATCAACTCCAGGAGCGCCAGCTCCCATATTGGACGCCGATATTCCCCGAGCTGGTTAAAGAATACCGCGTCGGCGAAGACGGGCTATTTGACTTTGTAGAGTTCAACGGCAACCTCACCATCGACGGCGAAGAAGAGCCTGTAATCTGGCACTTTGACCGCGATGAATGGTGGGTCGAAGATCACGAAGAAAAAAAGCTTGACCAGGGAGCGCACCCACTGGGTGTTTGTCCGATCATTAGCTTCACTGAGTTTGGCGATTATCCATGCTTCGGCCCGTTCTCGCCCATTGCTGATTTAGCAAAGCGATTGTTTAACCTGGACAGCGAGCTCGATGAAATTTTGCGCAGTCAAACATTCAGCATTTTGACCATGCAAGTGCCAGAAGACACAACCGACGAGCAACGCCTGGAAGCAGCGCGCGCAGTGGGTGACAGCATTGGCACTTCGAATCTTATGATGCACACAGGCTCTACGCCGACATTCATTGCGCCAGACAGCGGCCCTGCTGATATTTACCTCAAGCGCATTGACCAGGTACAGCAACAAATTAAAGACATCGGTTTGGTGGTAGCGCAACCGGAGTCCAGGGAATCGGGCATTGCAATGGAAATGCGTTTCCATGCCATCAACTCAGAGCTGGCAAAATTCTGTGTGCGGATGGAAGACATCGAGCGGAAAGCATGGGAAATCACCGCTAAGTGGCTGGGCATCGACGCGACGCCGGATATTGGCTGGCCTCGTGATTTCAACATTGCAGACGTCGAAAAAGAACTAATGATGCTTGAGTCAATGCAAAGGGCGGTAATGCCTGAAGCAGTGGTCGACGCTCAGCAGAAAAAAATTGTCGCCACTCAGTTCGATGGCTACGAGCAAGCGCAGATGGAGGAGCTTTTCGATGCCATTGACACTGAAAATGCCGAGGCACGAATGGAGGTCACGACGGATGGGTAAAGCATTTATGCTCGTGCAGGACGACACGGCAACCCAGGTGAAAGCAACCGTATACCGAGAGCGCAATGTACCCGCTGATTTGCGCGGCAGCACTGTGAGAATGTACTTCCGCAAAAAGCGTACCAAAGAGCTCATCGGCACCCTGCTGAACCGATCCAACCAAACCGACCAAGAAAATGGCATTGCGATATTCCGTTTTGAGCCCGAGCATTTAGACGGCGAGAAAGGGATGTACGAGGGCGAAGTCGAGGTGACTTACGTTGATGGTGGTATCGAGACGGTATACAACATTATCGACTTTTATCTCCGCGAGGATTTTTAAGTGCTTGAGAGTCGCTTCAAGGCTGGCTTGCGTGCGATATATGAGATCGGGC
>JAYQEC010000104.1:0-2691 GCA_038138645.1 Porticoccaceae bacterium
CACGGGTAGAGATAAACATCCAGTGATCAGAATCACTGACTACGCTGATAAAGAAATCCTTCATCTGCTCGTAGTTTTCAATTTGATAGAAAGTTTCACCTTCTATATTGACGTATTTACCGCCAACCTCAACATTATTTGTTTGACGAAGTTGCTGGCCTACGTGAATTTGCTTATGAGTCATTTGTAACCTAACTAATTATCTGTTGAAAGTGTGTGCTGGAATCCCGATTAATGGATGCCCTCTAGCAAATCCTTTTGTCTCATTTAGACTTTTGTATGCTTGTTTACAGTTTTGGTAAAACTCAAAAGGCGGCTATTCTAAGGTTACTATTTTAATTTCGCTAGTTTATCGGTCGACTAAATAGTCCTTTTTGACGAAAATAAGCTGAATTTCATCAAATTTATTCATTTTTTAACTATTTTTATAAATTATTGTTGGATAACAGCTGTCAATTTTAGCGCTATTTCCTTGTATATTTTTTATTAGCATTCTTAAGCAAACCAAAATAAGCAAAAAAAACCGCTTAATATCAAAACTCAACCCTAATAATTATTTGAAACTTAATGTAAAATAACGCCTTTTCATTTCATAAGATCCGAGGTTGTTCTAATCAATGTCTAAAAGAGAAGGCAAAATTCTATCGCTTACTGGTGCAGATATTTCTCAGCTAAGCCAGTCACAGATGCAGGAATATTTTAAAAATTGTTTAGACGATGGGATTCACGGCATTGGTTTTAGTGCTTACCGCGAGGGACAAGAGCCTGGCGACCAGCTAGATTTAGAACAGGTTAAAGAGCGCATGACTATCCTAAAGCCACATGTTGGCTGGGTACGGTCATTTTCCTGCTGCTTGGGCAACGAGCTTGTACCTATGGTTGCAAAACAGATGGGCCTTAAAACCCTTGTTGGCGCATGGCTTGGCGACAATCTTGAAAAGAATGAGCTTGAGATTGAGGGGCTTATTGATTTAGCAAAAAAGGGTTATGTTGATGTCTGCGCCGTAGGCAATGAGGTTCTTTATCGCGACGACTTATCGGAAGAACAGCTACTAGAATATATTGCCAGAGTGAAGGAAGCAGTTCCCAATCTGCCTGTAGGCTATGTTGATGCTTATTATGAATTTGAAGATCGTCCAGCCGTCACTGCAATCTGTGATGTAATTCTTGCAAATTGTTACCCATTCTGGGAAGGCTGTCCGATTGAATATTCTCTGTTATATATGAAAGATATGTACAGACGAACCGTCAAGGCTGCGGGCGGTAAAAAAGTGATTATTACTGAAACTGGATGGCCCAATCGCGGACAAAGCTTTCATGGTGCGGTGCCTTCCGAAGAAAATGCCATTCGTTACTTTTTAAATAGTCAGCAATGGTGTGAGTCAGAAGATATAGAAATGTTCTATTTTTCATCCTTTGATGAATCATGGAAAATTGGTGCCGAGGGTGATGTTGGCGCCTACTGGGGTTTGTGGGATAAAAACGAAAAATTAAAATACTCAAAATAAAATAATTTAATATGAACAAAAATACTTTACCTTTTGCGAAGGCTATTTGCTATTCGGGGTATCGCGACGGACAGAGTCCAGACGGCGGTGAATTTCCTTCCTATGAGCAGGTCAAGCAGGATTTACTTATTCTGAAAGATGATTGGAAATCCCTAAGACTCTATGGCAGCGATCAACATTCAGAGACTATCCTCGAGGTTATCGAAACGGAATGTCTTCCCTTTGATGTAATGCTGGGGGCCTATATTACAGCGGAAGTTAGCAATGACCATTGCCCCTGGGGCGGCACCTATTCAGCGGAAGAATTAGCCCGTAACAAACAACATAATTATGAGCAAATCGAGCGACTTATTCAGCTGGCAAACCAGTATCCGAACATTATTAGCTCCATTTCTATTGGCAATGAAGCGGCAGTAAGCTGGACTGATCACCTTGTTCCCACTGAAAGCCTTATAGCCTATGCAAAACAGGCAAAGTCACAGGTAAAACAACCCATCACTTTTTGTGAAAACTATGTGCCTTGGCTTGAACACTTGGGTCCTCTTGCAGAGCAATTGGATGTTATTTCAATTCATACCTACCCTGTATGGGAATTTAAAAGTATTGATCAAGGCCTAGCCTACACCATTGCTAACTACGAAGCCGTTCAAAATGCCTATCCCGATAAACAGGTTATTATTACTGAAGCAGGCTGGGCTACCAATTCCAATGGTCGCGGTATCGAAAGCCATAATGTTAATGAGATATTTCAACAACAGTATTTCCATCAACTGATGGACTGGGCAGAGCAGCAACAGGTATTAGTCTATTTCTTTGAGGCCTTTGATGAAAACTGGAAAGGCTCAAATGACCCTCTTGAACCGGAAAAACACTGGGGCATATACAAAGCGGATAGATCACCTAAGCTAGTTATGCAAGGCTAAAAACCCCCCTAGCATCTCGCATTACCCTCTAAATCGAACTCAGATTTGGATACCTTTTCCTGCACAGTCAAATCTCAATCATCGTGTTTCACTTCATGCAGGCCAAACTAGCATAGATATATTGATGAATAGTCTTTGGCAATAGTCCAATTTGAATCCCTTTTTTCTAACCTGTCGTAACGAAGTTAAGTCAGATGTGTTTTTACAACATCTAGACAAATAAATATCACAATAATTAAAGGGTTTGAGGGTACTTCTAT
>JAYQEC010000105.1:0-2592 GCA_038138645.1 Porticoccaceae bacterium
AAAAGTCCAGTTATTATCGATCATACAGCTGATCTTGAAAAAGCTGCTCAATCGATTTGTTTTGGAAAGTTTGCCAATAATGGTCAAACCTGTATTGCGCCAGATTATATTTACGTTCATCAATCTGTGAAGCAGGATTTTTTAACCGCAATGTCAAATGCTATTGACCAGCAATATGGAAATCAGCATCAACTTACCACTAATACGGATTATTGTCGTATTGTAAATGGTGGACATTTTCAGCGTATTTCAGGGTTGATTAATAGCGCTGTAGAAGATGGGGCGTCAATTTATAAGGGAGGAGAATGCATTGAGTCGCAGCGTTTTGTTGCACCAACAATTCTTACCGATATTAACCCCAATTCTGATATTATGCAGCAAGAAATTTTTGGTCCCATTTTACCGGTTTTAGAGTTTTCAGATATTGATAAGGTGATTGCTACGATTAATAGCAACCCTAAACCCCTAGCGCTTTATGTGTTCAGCAAGCAAAAGCCGTTTACGGATAAGGTTATTGAGCAAACCAGTGCGGGTGATAGTGCCATTAACGCCACAGTGATTCATATTTTGCATCAAAACTTGCCCTTTGGTGGCGTTAATAATAGCGGTATAGGCAAAGTAGGAGGGCAGTGGGGTTTTCAAGCTTTTTCGCATCAGCGTAGTATTGTTGATGATAAATTAGGGCTAAGCGGAATGCTGAGTCCGCCCTATACGCCCAAAGTTAAGCGTATGGTGAAAAGCGCGATTAGATTTTTAACATAGGTTTATTTGATGGCTATTAGTGAGCCAAAGTTATAACACTGAAACCATGGGCTAGCGGATTTAAAGCCACATTGTTTAAGCCGATCAATATGGGTATCCAGTGTTTCAGGCATTAAAACTTTGTCGATAGCATCACGTTTTTGACTAATCTCTAGGTCACTGTAACCTTGATCGCGTTTAAACTGATGATGGAGTTCACTAAGTAGTTGATTAAGTGACTCGGGTTCAAAATGCAGTTTCTCAGAAATAATAAGACAGCCATTGGTATTGAGTCCCTGATAAATATTGCTAATTAACTCAGCCCGACGTTCTAGTGGGACAAATTGCAGGGTAAAATTTAAAATTACCAATGACGCATTGGTGATTTGAATATCACAGATATCACTTTTAATTAATTCGGTAGTGGTAGTGGTGGGCTGGCCTTCAAGAATGGTTGCTAGTTTATCTAGCATAGCCTGAGAGTTATCTACTGCGTAAATCGTTGCATTGCGTTTTTCTATACGTTCTCTTATGGCGAGGGTAGATGCACCCAAAGAACAACCTAGGTCATAGCAATAACTGTTTTCTTCAACAAAGCGATCCGCCAATTCGCCGGTATGATTGATAATTGTTTGATAGCCAGGTACTGAGCGTTGAATCATATCGGGAAAGACATCGACCACTGAACGATCGAAGACAAACTTTGGAACCTTGCCCAAGGGTTTGGCGAATAATTTGTCTCGACTAGAATTTGTCATCTTATGCAATAATCTCTAGTGAGCTATCAGTGGCCAATTCATTATTTGTAATAACCGCGGTTTGCGCCTTATCAGGAGACAGGTATTTTTCTGCTACCTGTTTAAGATCAGCTTCAGTGACATTTAAAATGCGTTGTCTAAATTCAGTTTGTGTGAGTTTATTACGACCATTAAGCTCGCTGTAAAAAGATTGAATAGCTTCGCCGGCAGGTGAACTAGGTTTGTCCATGCTACCAATTACCCCCAAAACGGCTTCTTCTATTTTGTCTGCTCCAATAGGCTTATCTAGGGCCCACTGAATGGACTGGTCAAAGTCATTAAGCGTGCCCTCAATTCTTGGGTCACGATAGGAGAAGAAGCGGAAGGCTCCGCTGTGACTATCCTGAGAGGCGCCACCACCATAGGCGCCACCCTGTTCACGAATAGTGCGATGCAAGAACCCATTGCGTAAAATGCCACCTAATAGGGTTAGCGCAGCTGCATCCTCGTGACTACCAGTGACTGTTGGATATGCTCTGGCACAGAAACTCACCTGGGTAGCAGCAGTCCAGCAATGGTTAATAGTTTCCAGCTGTGGCTGATAGTCAAAAATATTGTTTTTATCCAATGGCTCTGATTGTTTAGGAAATACTGAACCCATTATGGCTGCAAATGGCTCAACCTTTTCTTTTTCAGCCACCAGTAAATATTGGCGTTGTTGTTGTAAAACTAATTGATGTATCGACTTTAACTGCTGTGCTAAATCCTTGAGAGCAGCAGGCGATTTAATCGCTTGATTAAGTTGTTTTAATAGACCAAGACCAGTCATACCGTTCCAGCGTTGCTTAAGATGCCCATAGGGGGACATGCCACTACTTGAAGCCATCATGGCAAGCACATGACCATTGCTAACCACCGAGGATTCCCTATGAGTCAGAATCTGCGCGACAAGCTCTTCAAGTCTAGCGAGCTCGTCAAATCGAGCCTGTGTAAATGACTCTTCCATAAGTTCAGTCATTGCTTGCTGATTACTGGCTAAACCTTTACAGGCAAATGTGAGATTGCCATGTAATTGATTAAGATCATCTCGATGTGTTCGAACTGCGGTTGCAGC
>JAYQEC010000106.1:0-2589 GCA_038138645.1 Porticoccaceae bacterium
AAATCAGGGTCAAATAAAGAGAGTTTTGGGGTAATTACATTGGATTATCGGTCTGCGGTAATACATTGGCGGATAAAAAATAATCAATTTACTCTTTTAAGTGACAATTAATCCTAAATCTTAAATATAGATGAGATATTTAACCAAGATATGCATTATACTGGGGCGGTTTTGGCTTGTTAGGCAATAAAATGCCTAATAAGCACTTGCTTGGTGCATAAAAAGATTATTTGCACCAATATAAGGCAGTTTTTTGTAATTAAATGTCAAAAAACCTACCTAGTTTTTTTAAAATGCCTAGCGACAAGCTCTGGTGCTTAAACTTTGGATAGATTGTCAGTATTTTTACTATTGGCATAGAAATTGCTTTATTAAACTCACATTTAATTGTTTATTGTTGTTTGTCATTCGGGCATCAAGGTTTCGGATTTCAAATGAAGTTTAGTTACACAAGTTCCATAGTGGAGGAAAAAATGTCCGAGAAGACTTTAAATCTTATTAAAGAAAGTGAAGCCCGTTGGGTTGACCTTCGTTTCACCGATACAAAAGGTAAAGAGCAGCACGTTTCAATTCCTGTTTCTGAAGTTGATGAAGAATTTTTTGTTGAAGGCAAGATGTTTGACGGCTCATCAATTGCTGGCTGGAAAGGTATCAACGAATCAGACATGATTCTTATGCCAGACGACAGCACTGCTGTTTTGGATCCATTCACTGATGAAACTACGGTAATTATCCGTTGTGGCATCGTAGAGCCTTCTACTATGCAAGGTTATGAGCGCGATCCTCGATCAATCGCAGAGCGTGCGGAGCAATATCTACAGTCTACAGGTCTTGGTGATACAGCATTCTTTGGTCCAGAGCCTGAATTCTTTGTATTTGACGATGTTAAATGGGGCGCTGACATGAGCGGTGCTTTCTACAAGATTTCATCGGAAGAAGCAGCATGGTCATCTTCGGCTGAATTCCCAGATGGCAACATGGGTCACCGTCCAGGCGTTAAAGGTGGTTACTTCCCTGTACCACCAGTCGATAGCCTACATGACATTCGTGCGGCAATGTGTGGCGCAATGGAGCAAATGGGTCTTGACGTTGAAGTACACCACCACGAGGTAGGTACAGCAGGTCAGTGTGAGATCGGTATTCGTTTTAACACTCTTGTTAAGAAAGCTGACGAAGTTCAAATCCTTAAGTATTGTGTACACAACGTAGCACATGCCTACGGCAAAACGGCAACCTTTATGCCTAAGCCTCTTGTTGGCGACAACGGTTCTGGTATGCATTGTCACCAGTCTTTCTGGAAAGACGGTGAGAACCAATTTGCTGGTGACGGCTATGCAGGTCTAAGTGAAACTGCACTTTACTACATTGGCGGTATCATCAAGCACGCTAAAGCAATTAATGCTTTTGCTAACGCTTCAACTAACTCATACAAGCGTTTAATCCCAGGTTTCGAAGCACCAGTAATGCTAGCTTACTCAGCACGTAACCGTTCTGCATCTATTCGTATTCCATATGTTCCAAGCCCTAAAGGTAAGCGTATCGAAGCACGTTTTGGTGATCCAACGGCTAACCCATACCTAATGTTTGCAGCAATGCTTATGGCAGGTATCGATGGTGTTAAGAACAAGCTACACCCAGGTGATGCAGCTGATAAAGATCTATATGATCTTCCAGCTGAAGAAGCTGCAGCTATCCCTCAGGTTGCTGGCAGCCTAAGAGAAGCGCTTGAATCATTGGATGCTGATCGTGAATTCCTAACTGCAGGTGACGTATTCACTAACGACATGATTGATGCATATATTGAGCTTAAAATGGAAGAAGTTTATGCCGTTGAGCATACTACTCACCCAGTTGAGTTTGATATGTACTACAGCGTTTAATAATGTAATAGCGGTGCTTAGGCACTGTCTAAAAAAGCCCGGCGTTAATAGCGTCGGGTTTTTTTTGTCGCAAATTTAGCCTGCAATGACTTTGTGGCTGAAAAATAAATTTAGTCTTATGTGATAGATAAGTGCACCAATATAGTGCATAGTGTCGTATACAGTCTTTTCTTCTACTGCTATTTATTGCTGTAAAGCTTATAAATACTGGTCAGCGCAGTTTTTAGTTAATAGCACCAATAATTGGCGCGTAAATTGCAAGCTGTTTAGAGCTACGTAAAACGTAAGGAGTAATAACAAAGGTGGGTTCAACTCAGTTACATAGATTTCTAATCGATAATCTTAATACAGCACTTTTGTTATTGAGAGATGACTTAACGGTTGAATATTTGAATCCAGCTTTCGAGGCATTACTTAAAGTTAGTAGCTCTAGGTTGCATGGAGCCCCTGCAAGTGCATTATTTAGGGATGGTAGCAATGTGATGCAAAGTATTGAGACCTCGCTAGCCACAGGGCGTCCCTTCACGCGCCGCCATGAGTTTTTAGATTGCTATTCAACCGATCCCATTAAGGTTGATTACTCGGTTATTCCAGTAGATCTAGGCTCTGATAAAAAATTATTAATGGAATTACAGCCCATTGATCGTTTTTTAAAGATCAACCGCGAAGAGGCTATGTTGTCGGTTCAGGATACCTCCAAAACCTTGAT
>JAYQEC010000107.1:0-2582 GCA_038138645.1 Porticoccaceae bacterium
TTCATAAATACTGTTGCGTTGTTCGCACCAACAAGTGTAGGCTTTAGCTTCTTCAAGATTTTGACTCTGGAACTGTCACCAAATGTCAAACTTGGGCTGTAGTACTTAAAGCGGTAGCCTAAACCGTTGTCCTGATAACCAGTGTACTCACTAATACCTTCGGACGTGCCTATGTAAAACGTACCGTCATCTAGCCGTGTGTAACAACTAAAGCCTGTAGAAGGCCAACGAGTAACACGATACGAACCATTCTCTGTTGTGCCTCTAACGTCGAAGCAGTAGGTGTTGTCCTGACCTACAAATGTTAGTAAGTAGAAACCTTCTTCAGGGCTGTAAGCAGATCTAAAGAATGTGTTTTCTGTTTGCAACGCACTAATAATGTCTTTTGTAATGTTGCCAGACAAACTGCTAATAGGTAGAGACTTTTCTTGTATTGTTCTACCGAAACTCTTAAGGCCCGTGTGTGACAAAAACAGTACGTCAGTACCAGTGTACTGCACAGTGTCTCTGTCTACACAACCAATACCCGCTACAGTGTCAGCCAGTGTCATTGACGCTGGTGCTTCTGCTCCTTGATATGCAATGATGCTGTGCTTACCAAAGATGATTAACAGTCCATTGTGTGCGGCCAGCGCTACAATCTCGTCATACCCATCAGGCCAGACCTTTGACACATCAATAGAGCCGCTAGTACCGCCTGAGTAGTCGTGACCAATAAGCAAGTCAGACCAGTAAACAATAGAAGGACTACCACCAACACCTGTTACCCAGAGACGACCATAAGCTGACAGAACTTCGTTACCTTGTACAACACCGGCAGCACCAGCTACTGAGTCTAGACGTACTACAGACGTACCGTCGTATACCAAAGGTTCATGAGAAGCTTGGAACAAGTACGCTTTGTCGTTAAAGTTAACAATCTTCCAGTTGTCTGCTGTGATCGTATAAGATCCCGGCGTAGCGTCAGTAAGTGTAGTAGTGCCTGTAAATATCTTATTGTTACCTACAGACAGAACTACGTTGCTACCACTACTTCTGTCAAACTCTTTTATAGCTCTGATAGAACCAGAGCCTAACGCTGTCTTGTCGGTTGTAATAACACTATGACCCTTACGTGCCGCAATACGACCACGTTTGTCAATCACAGCGTTGTCTGCAATCTCTGCAAACGACGGGTCTTGCGCTAACGGCGAATCTTCGGTGTTAATACCTTTGAAGGCCGGTGCTACAAGATTGATACTTTTTAATTCTTGAGCCATATCAGATAGTCCTAAAGTACATTTCCTCAGGATGCTTTGCTGCGTCTATAGCAATAGCGTCAGACAAAAACTTTTCTGCAATTTGGAAGTACTCAGCAGCAGAGGTACCACCTGTTTCTCCGCGTTCACGCGCTAACAAAGCAACAGCTAAATGAACTACAGGCATTGCAGGAACAAGCAAAGAATCTGTATTAACACTCAAGTCAGCCTGTCGCTTAATTACGTCAAATCGTAGACTGTACACACCGTCTGGTGTTGGCCCTACAAGCACTTCAGTGTCGCCGTTAGAGTCTAAACCGTTATAGGTATAGTACCTTGGTGTGCCTTCTGCCGCGCTGCTAATGTACAACTGTTCGTTGAACCAGTCCTTAGTTTGGTAGTCCATAAACAAGTTACTAGTGTCGTTCAAAACACACATAACTTTTACGTTGTCACCGCCGCCTGTTAATGAGTAACTGTTGTCAGAAGCAGAAGTAGTTACAACAATAGTTTCACGTAAGGCTGACCAGTCTGTTGCTTCTTCTACTAACTTCTTAGCGTCGTTAATAAAGTCACCAACCATTTTGTTATAGGTTGTACTTGTGACTGACGTAGTTTCTTCTTCACGTAATCTACGCAATACGCTGTTCATTAAATTTAAATACGTCATACTAACATTCCTGATTTTTTACCGCCCATTCCCATTGTTAATAACCTGTCAATTTCTTTGTTATAGTCTGTTTTTGGCTGCGGTCGTAACGCTTCTGCCAACATTGGGTCATACTCAAATGTCTTTTCAAAAGGAGTAAAGTCTCTAGGAGTAGGCGCTGGCGCTACTTGTCCACCCGCAATAGCTCCAAGAAGACCGCCAACACCGCCAGTAATCATATCTTGAAGTTGTTGCGTTTCTTCTCCTATAAGAGTTCTAATTTCCTCTTGACCTCCAAGCAATCCCTCTTGTCCTGTAAGGATATCTTGCTGTCCTTCTGCCAAACTATTAATAGCAGTTAACATATTATCTTGACGTTCAAGAACACCGTCTTCACCAGTAATCGCATTAAAGCCAGCATTCAAGCTATTTGTTATAGACAAGAAAGCCTCATCCATATCAGCATTAGTTGGTATGTTTTCTAGTGAAGCATTAAGAGCTAAAGTCAACTCGTTTTGAGTTAACGTATCAGGCATCAAAGCCGCTATCTGATTAAGCTGGTCTTCGTTAAACCTAAACTCGCTCAGTGCAGTACGAACGTTAGCATCTGTAGCAAAGTCTAAACCTGAAATAGCATCAGTAATGGTTGTTGTTGCAGTGTTTAAACCTTCAGCAGTAGCAACACCCGTTAGTGC
>JAYQEC010000108.1:0-2533 GCA_038138645.1 Porticoccaceae bacterium
CTGAGCTTTCTGATTGGTTCTCATCTGAGGCGGACGGCGCACTCAAAACTAAGAAGTATTTTGTTTACGATAGTGACTGGAATACTCTGCTTGGTTTTGATGAAGCCTATGGTTCTCATCAGCGCCTAGCTGATCACCATTTCCACTATGGTTATTTTGTACGTGCAGCGGCAGAGATTTGTCGAGTTGATTTGGCTTGGTGTGGTGAAGACCAATATGGTCCAATGATCGAGTTGCTTATTCGCGACTATGCGGCAGATAAGGATGATCCAATGTTCCCGCATATGAGAAACTTTGATCCGGCTAATGGCTTCTCATGGGCCGATGGCCAGATGAACTTTATTCGTGGTAATAATAACGAGTCCACATCTGAAGCGGCTACAGCCTATGGCGCGATTATTCTCTATGGATTGGCGACCGGTAATAACGAATTAACAGAAAAAGGTATGTATCTGCATGCTTCAACTGGCGCTGCTTTCTGGGAGTATTGGAACAATATTGATGGCTATAATAACGTCAGTGCAGAAGCTAATAACTTCATGCCAGGTTATGGACATATAACCACCTCAATTATTTGGGGTGATGGTGTTGATTTCGCTACCTGGTTTAGTCCGGCCTATGCCCATATTTTAGGTATTCAGGGTTTACCATCTAGTCCGCTAATCTTCCATGTTGGTGTGCATGCAGACTATATGGAAGACTATGTAGATCTTGGTTTAACCGAATCAGCCAATGGCAAGCCATCTGGCTTAGTTGATGACATGTGGCGAGATCTATGGTGGAACCTCTGGGCTATGACTGACGCTCAGGCGGCTATTGCAGATTACAATAGCGTATCCAGCTATGATCCAGAACAGGGCGAGTCTAAGGCCCACACCTATCATTGGATACACACCTTTGATGCGTTAGGCCATCTAGCCACAGGTACCGGTGAAATTACAGCCGACCACCCTGCGGCGATTGCCTTCGATAAGAATGGTGTTAAATCTTATGTGGTATATAACTTTACCGATCAGACCATCCCCGTAACCTTTAAGCAAGGTAATACGGTTATTCACACGATGAATGCTACACCCTTTGGATTCACTGTCGAATAGTGATTTTGGTTTAATTTTGATCGGCGGCAACATAGGCGAACCACTGGTTTGTCTATGTTGCCGTTTTTTATACGCTCAATATATGGCCGCGATGGGTTAGGCTTTGGCGCTAGGCCGGCTGGTTATTTCATCATGCCAGCGTTTTAGATGCGTGCAGTGACTGGGTATGGTTTTGTTCACCCAGCGGATAAATCCGATAGTACAAAACGCAGTAATATCAGCAACAGAAAAATAATCGCCCACTAAAAATTGTTGATTCGCAAAATGCTTATCTAGATCTTCAAATAAATTATCAATTCTTTGCAGGCCACGCTCGGCTAGCTCAGGAATCTGGGCATAGGCATGGGGGCCAGAAATGGCACGGTTCTTAAAGTTGGGGCTAGAATTTCTAAAGGCTTCACCGCCCGCCATAATACCGTTCATTTGAATAAGATGATTTTGCGACTCCACCAATGCGCGTTCTTCCGCTGTGCGACCATATAGCGGATTATCAGGGAATAGGTCTTCAAGATAGCGACAAATAGCGTTCGTTTGCCCAATACAGGTGCCATTATCGAGAACTAATGCAGGCACTTCGCCCATGGGATTAATTTTTTTAAATGCTTCAGAGCGCTGTTCGCCCTTCATTAAATTAACCTGAATGGTTTCAATTTCTATGCCTTTTTCAGCCATAAAAATACGTACACGTCTGGGGTTGGGAGCCTGCTTGTAGTCGTAAAGTTTCATCAAATAATCTCCTTATCATTGATGTTACGCGATGAGCTTTAAATCCGATCCAATCGTTCCTGAATACGACTTAAAATTTGTTGAGCATCCAGTCCCGCCATTTCCAGTTGTTGTTGGTGATTGGCGTGATCAATAAACTGATCGGGCAGGCCAAGCTGAAGGATTGGCATAACCACAGCTTGCTCTGCTAAGAATTCACTCACTGCGGAACCCGCGCCACCGGCGATACTGTTCTCTTCCAGAGTTACTAGTAAATCATGGCTATTCGCAAGCTCTAAAATTAATTCTTGATCTAAGGGTTTTACAAAGCGCATATCTGCCACAGTGGCATCTAGTTGCTCGCCAGCCTGTAATGCAGAGCTAAGTAGGGTGCCAAAGTTTAGAATAGCGACTTTAGAACCCTCACGTTTCAATAACCCCTTGCCTATGGGGAGTTCTGTCATGGTTTTATCGATCACTGCCCCTATGCCGGTACCTCTTGGGTAGCGCACCGCAGCTGGGCCCATAAATTGATAGCCTGTATATAATAATTGGCGTGTCTCATTTTCATCTGAGGGCGTCATAATCAGCATATTAGGTATGCAGCGCATATAGCTAAGGTCATAAGCCCCCGCATGGGTGGCGCCGTCTTCACCCACTAGTCCGGCACGATCCATAGCAAATAAGACATCTAAATTCTGTATCGCCACATCATGGATTAATTGGTCATA
>JAYQEC010000109.1:0-2494 GCA_038138645.1 Porticoccaceae bacterium
CCATCATTGCAGAGTGATACTTGCATATCAGCGCCAAATTCACCGCTAGCGACTTCCCCTTGGCACTCTATTTGGGCTTGCTTTAAAAAAGAATCATAGAGTGCCTCTGCTGGTTCAGGTGGCGCGGCTGAAGAAAAGCTGGGGCGCATACCTTTTTTAGTATCCGCGGCAAGAGTAAATTGCGAGACCACCAATAGATCGCCTGCGATATCATTTAGCGATAGATTCATCTTACCTTGCTTATCATTGAAGATTCGGTAGTTTAAAATTTTATTTAAAAGCTGATTAATACTTTCTTCGTTGTCATTTTTTTCGATTCCCAGCAAAAGCAAGATTCCCTGATCAATATTGCCCTCAAGCTTATTATCAATTGCAACTGAAGCGGATGAAACGCGTTGGATAAGTCCAAGCATAAGAATATTCCTTATTGGGGTAAATCGATTTAATTAGATTGCCATAGAGCTAGAATCAACGCAATTTTAAACTTTAAGGCTATAAGTCAAAAAAAGGCGTTGTGTTTTTGTAAGCTGTCCATACAGACTATCCATAGCGTTAATCAGCTTAGGATAGTCTTCTCTTGGGCAAATATGTTTTGTTTAAGGTTTACTTAGGGGCGCGCTTGCGTTGATTTTCGGTAAGTAATTTTTTTCGTAACCGGATGCTGTCAGGTGTCACCTCGACCAACTCATCATCTTCAATAAATTCTAGCGCCTGCTCCAATGTATGCTTGATAGGCGGTACCAGAGTTAGCGCCTCATCAGTGCCAGATGCGCGAACATTAGTTAGCTGCTTGCCTTTGATGGGGTTGACTACTAGGTCGTTACCACGGCTGTGAATGCCAACAATCTGTCCCTCGTAAACATCAACGCCATGTCCTAGAAATAGACGGCCGCGAGCCTGAATATTAAATAGTGCGAATGCTGCCGTTTTACCTTTAACCATACTAACCAAAGCACCATTTTGGCGGCTATGAGCTTCACCTTCTTTGACTGGGCCATAGTGGTCAAATACGCTGGTCATAATGCCTGAGCCAGAGGTCAGGGTTAAAAAGGCGCCGCGAAAACCTATCAGTCCACGAGATGGGATCATAAATTCTAGGCGCACACGTCCTTTGCCGTCGGGCTCCATATTGGTCATTTCGCCTTTGCGAATGCCAAGCTCTTCCATTACTGAACCCTGATGTTGCTCTTCTACGTCAATAACAACTTGTTCGTATGGTTCTTGAACCTCGCCATCAATAACTTTGGTTACTACCTCAGGGCGTGAAACACCCATCTCAAAACCTTCACGACGCATAGTCTCAATGAGGACCGAGAGGTGGAGTTCACCTCGTCCTGAAACAATAAATTTATCCGCAGAGTCGCCCTGTTTGACGCGAAGTGCCACGTTGTGAATTAGCTCTTGGTCGAGACGGTCTTTAATATTTCTGGTAGTAACATATTTGCCTTCTAGGCCGGCAAAAGGCGAATTATTGACGATAAATGTCATGCTAACCGTTGGTTCATCAACACTTAATGCTGGTAGAGCTTCAATATTTTCCGGATCACAAAGCGTATCTGAGATGCCAATGCCATCGATGCCATTGATACAGACAATATCGCCAGCTTCAGCTAACTCTGTTTCTACCTGCTCAAGGCCTAGATAGCCTTTTACATTTAAGATCTTGCCTTTACGCTCACTGCCATCTGCAGCTTTAACGACTACCTGCTGTCCTGGTTTTAGCGTGCCTCGGGTGATACGGCCAACACCGATAACACCGACATAGCTATCATAGGCCAATGCTGAAACCTGCATTTGAAATGGACCGTTAATGTCGACTTTTGGAGACGGCACATCTGCAACGATCATCTCGTAGAGAGGAGTCATATCTTCAGCCATGTTGTCAGCATCAGTTCCGGCAATGCCGTTTAAAGCAGACGCGTAAATAACTGGAAAGTCGAGCTGTTCATCGGTAGCGCCAAGGCTGTCAAATAGATCAAAAACTTGATCCATTACCCAGTCTGGACGAGCGCCAGGACGATCGACCTTGTTGATAACAACAATAGGGCGTAAGCCTTGTTCAAAAGCCTTAGAGGTGACAAAGCGTGTTTGTGGCATTGGGCCGTCGACGGCATCAACCAAAAGCAGTACCGAATCGACCATGGATAGTACTCGCTCTACCTCACCGCCGAAATCAGCGTGACCAGGGGTGTCTACAATATTGATACGATAGTCATTCCATTTGATCGCGGTGTTCTTGGCAAGAATAGTAATGCCGCGCTCTTTTTCTTGATCATTAGAATCCATCAGTCTTTCAGAGCCAACATCTTTGCGGTCGAGGGTTCCTGACTGGCTTAGAAGCTTGTCCACGAGCGTTGTTTTACCGTGGTCTACGTGGGCGATAATGGCAATATTACGTAAATTTTCAATAGACATGATGATACCTGATGTTGGCCGTAAGGCGCGAAAAAGTCGCGATTATACGAGAATTTCAGGGAACTGCTATAAAAGTTTT
>JAYQEC010000110.1:0-2433 GCA_038138645.1 Porticoccaceae bacterium
TGGAAGACTATGTAGATCTTGGTTTAACCGAATCAGCCAATGGCAAGCCATCTGGTTTAATAGATGATCAATGGCGAGATCTATGGTGGAACCTTTGGGCTATGACAGATGCTCAAGCGGCCATTGCAGATTACAATAGCGTATCCAGCTATGATCCAGAGCAGGGCGAATCTAAAGCTCACACCTATCATTGGATACACACCTTCGATGCGTTAGGGCATTTAGCAACCGGTACCGGTGAAATTACTGCCGACCATCCGGCTGCAATTGCCTTCGATAAGAATGGTGTTAAATCTTATGTGGTTTACAACTTTACCGATCAGACCATTCCCGTTACTTTCCGCGAAGGTAATACGGTTATTCATACAATGAATGCTACACCCTTTGGATTCACTGTCGAATAGTGTATTTGGTTTAATTTTGATCGGCGGCAACATAGACAAACCTTGGTCTGTTTATGTTGCCGTTTTTTTATGTGCTAAAAAAAGTGTTTAGGCTTTTGCGCTAGGACGGCTGGCGATTTCATCATGCCAGCGTTTAAGGTGCGAGCAATGGCTTGGAATAGTTTTGTTAACCCATCGAATAAAACCGATGGTGCAAAATGCCGTAATATCAGCCACTGAAAAATAGTTGCCCACTAAAAATTGTTGATGAGCAAAGTGCTTATCCAAATCTTCAAATAAATTATCTATTCTCTGTAGGCCACGCTCAGCTAGTTCAGGTATCTGCGCATAGGCATGGGGTCCAGAAATGGCACGGTTCTTAAAGTTAGGGCTAGAATTTCTAAAGGCCTCACCGCCAGCCATAATACCGTTCATTTGAATAAGATGATTTTGCGATTCTACCAGTGCTCGTTCCTCGGCATTTCGACCATATAGCGGATTTTCGGGGAATATATCTTCAAGATAGCGACAAATAGCGTTTGTTTGTGCAATGCAGGTGCCATTATCGAGAACTAATGCAGGCACTTCGCCCATAGGGTTAATTTTTCTATAGGCATCAGAGCGCTGTTCGCCCTTCATTAAATTAATTTGAATGGTTTCAATTTCTATGCCTTTTTCAGCCATAAAAATTCGAACACGTCTGGGGTTGGGGGCCTGCTTGTAGTCGTAAAGTTTCATCAAATAATCTCCTTATCATTGATGTTACGCGATGAGTTTTAAATCCGATCCAATCGTTCCTGAATACGACTTAAAATCTGTTGAGCATCGAGCCCGACCATTTCCAGTTGCTGTTGGTGATTGGCATGGTCAATAAACTGATCGGGCAGGCCAAGCTGAAGCATTGGCATAACCACAGCCTGCTCTGCTAAGAATTCACTGACTGCCGAACCCGCGCCACCAGCAATACTATTTTCTTCCAATGTGACTAATAAATCATGGCTACTTGCTAAGCCGAGAATCATTTCTTTATCTAAGGGTTTGACAAAGCGCATATCCACCACAGTGGCATCGAGTTGCTCGCCAGCCTGTAATGCAGAACCAAGCAAAGTACCAAAGTTTAAAATCGCGACTTTGGAACCCTCGCGCTTTAATAGGCCCTTGCCAATAGGTAAGGCTGTCATGGTTTTATCGATTACTACACCTGTCCCCGTACCTCTTGGGTAGCGAACAGCAGCTGGCCCTGAATATTGATAACCTGTATAGAGTAACTGGCGAGTTTCATTTTCATCTGATGGCGCCATAATAATTAAATTGGGAATGCAGCGCATATAGCTTAGGTCATAAGCGCCAGCATGTGTGGCGCCGTCCTCGCCCACCAATCCAGCGCGATCCATAGCAAATAAGACATCTAAATTCTGTATCGCCACATCATGAATTAACTGGTCATAGCCACGTTGTAAGAAGGTTGAATAAATAGCTACAACAGGCTTTAAACCCTCGCAGGCCATGCCCGCGGCTAGGGTTACTGCATGCTGCTCAGCAATCGCCACATCTTCATAGCGCTCTGGAAAGCGCTCGGCAAATTCCACCATGCCCGAGCCCTCACACATCGCCGGCGTAATACCTACCAGCTTTTCATCCTGCTCTGCCATATCGCATAACCAGTCACCAAACACCTGTTGAAACTTCGGTTTTTTGGGTTTGGCTAGCTCAGCCGTATCCGGTTTAGGTTCAATTTTGGTTAGCGCATGATAGCCAACTGGGTCGCTTTCTGCAGGACCAAAGCCCTTACCCTTATGAGTAATGGTATGCAGCAATACCGGGCCCTTAAGTTCTTTAAGATTGCTTAATGTCTGGGTCAGTAAAGGGAGATCATGGCCATCTATAGGGCCAATATAGTTAAAGCCTAGTTCCTCAAAAATAGTCGCAGGCGATACCATACCCTTCATATATTCCTCAGTGAGTTTTACAAAACTCGCCGCTTGAGGAACCACCTTTAGGGCTTTTTTGCCACTTTCACGCAACTGGTTATAAAACTTACTCGCCCATA
>JAYQEC010000111.1:0-2361 GCA_038138645.1 Porticoccaceae bacterium
GTAAGCGCTCCATAAAACCCGCATTCTAATCGCCTAGCGGGAAGAATAAGATCAAGTCTCCAACCATGAGGAGATTTGAAATGGGAAAACGACACACTAATCAAGAATGGCAAACGCTCATCGAGCAGTCTGAATCGAGTTCATTGTCAACGCTTGCATTTTGTAAGCTTAATGAACTCAATCCCTCGACGTTTTATGCTAAGCGCCAGCAACTCAAAAAAGCAGATGTCTCTCAAGGCTTTGTACGGGCAGAGGTCTTCGAAAAGACAACGAAATATCAAGCTCAAATAGCCACCGCTAACATGACACTTCTCATCAATGATGTGGAGTTGAGCATTCCTCAAGGCACGCCCGCTGCCTACCTGGCAGAACTCATTGGAGCCTTGTCATGAAACATATGCTCAGCGCACCAGAGATTTATCTGTATCGTGAGAGTGTCGATTTTAGAAAGTCCATCAATGGCCTCGCGGCGATTATCGAAAGTGACACTGATTTACCCTTGGGAAGCGGCGCACTGTTCCTGTTCACCAATAAACAGCGCGACAAAATCAAAGTGCTGTACTGGGATAAAACTGGCTTTGCACTTTGGTATAAACGCCTTGAAAAAGCCAAGTATAAATGGCCTATACAAGAGAAAAATGAAGTGTTTACCCTGACTCAATTCGAGCTTGATAGACTGCTTTCTGGCTTCACGATTATCGGCCATAAACCCGTTCAAATAAACGATTTTACAATGACTTAATCGATAATAAAGCCTTATCTACCAAGCGTTAATAGCATGATTTTAGTATAATAAATGCCATGAAAAAGACGCCAGATATCAACCCAGAAAGCCAAGATGTTGCCGAGCTACAAGCGATGGTGAAAGCGCTGATGGCGTCAGAAAACCAATGGAAACAAGAGCGTCAATCTCTGCTTGAGCAACTCAAACTTGCTTTCGACCGTCAGTTCGCAAAACGCTCGGAGGCGTTAAAGCCTTACGATGAATCTCAAGGTGACCTCTTCAACGAAGTGGAATGTGAAGCCGCTAAGGAAGAAGAGGTTGAGGTAACGACGACCACAACGAAGAAGCGTGGTAAACGCAAGCCACTTCCAAAGACTTTGCCTCGTGAGGTTATCGAACTTGATTTAGACGACCATGAAAAACAGTGTGCATGCTGCCAACATAGTCTGCATAAAATCGGTGAAGACCGCACTGAGAAACTTGAGTTCTCACCAGCTGTGCTCAAAGTCCTAGAATATGTTCGTCCTAAGTATGCTTGTCGTCAGTGCGAGCAAACTGAAGATAAAAGCCACATCGTTCAAAAGCCAGCGCCCCAGAGCATCATCCCTAAAAGCTTCGCGACAGAAAGCTTGCTGGCCAATATCATCCTTGGTAAATATCAATACGCAATGCCCCTTTACCGCCAAGAGTCGCTGTTTACTCAGTCGGGTATTGAGCTATCGCGAACTACCATGGCAAGGTGGGTTATCCAAGTCAGTGAGAAGTTCAAACCCCTCTATGCCGTCTTAAAAGAGCATCTACTTCAACAAGTGGTGGTTCAGGCAGATGAAACGCCGCTCAATGTCCTCAAAGAAGATAAACAGTGTTATATGTGGCTCTACTGCTCGGGCGCAGACTCGCCCGACGCTGCACTGCCGAATGTAAAGAATATCGCCTTGTACGACTATCAAAACAGTCGCGCGAGGGCATGCCCTGTCGCCTTCTTGGGGGATTACAGTGGTTATCTGCAAACCGATGGCTATGGTGCCTATGATGGTCTTCATCACGTAACCAATGTTGGTTGCTTGGCGCATGCACGGCGTAAGTTCATGGATGCTAAGAAGCTTCAAGGTAAAGGTAAGTCAGGCAAAGCGGATAAAGCGTTAGCCAAAATCCAGAAGCTCTATGGGATAGAATCACGCTTAAAAGGTAAGTCTGCTGAAAAAAGGAAAGCAGAACGTCAACGGCATGCCAAACCGATACTGGATGAGTTGTACGAGTGGATGACGTCTCAACAAGTAATAAGCTCTAGTCCATTAGGAAAAGCGCTTAAGTATACGCTCGGCCAATGGCCGAAACTTATCCGCTATATCGATGACGGTCATTTATCTATCGATAATAATCGTGCTGAACGCGCCATTAAACCGCTGGTCATTGGCAGAAAAAATTGGCTGTTCTCAAACACACCAAATGGTGCTGATGCGAGCGCGATGCTTTACAGCATCGTCGAGACAGCGAAAGCCAACGGCCTTATCCTCTACGACTACATGGTCAAGTGCATGAAAGAGCTCGCGAAAGCTGAGCCTGATATCGATGCGCTCCTACCTTGGAACTTCAAACATTAACAACACCGCCCCGTGGGTTCATGGGGCGCATAC
>JAYQEC010000112.1:0-2338 GCA_038138645.1 Porticoccaceae bacterium
AAATTTAGATAAGTCGCCCCGTTAGCGGCGACTTGATCGCATTCTTGAACGAACCCGATCTTCCAGCGTTACGCTTCACTTTATATAGGAGATAAATCGATTAAAATGCGGCCTTGGGCTGGCGCTTCAGTGGGCGCTGGGCTTGCATCTACTTTCTTGAGGCAATACAAGCCCGTCGCTCTGTGGTGAGCGTGAATTGTGGCTTGATGATTTTACATGAACTTCTGTCCCCCCCTCAAAAAGAGTGAATGGCTGTCCCGATAAATGAGCTATCCAGGTCGCCAGCTGCGTTTAACAAACCCCATTATTGTTAGTTGTATTTGACAGGTTGGGCAAAGCGGCCGTTTTTTCTTCCGATGATTGATCCACTGCGGGGTTATCGCTTGTAATACCTTCTGGATCTTACCCAAAATATCTTTACAGTTACCGTGCAAGTACCCATAGTCTCTGCATCGCCTGAATCGGCTTGGTAGTACATGCATGAGTATGAGACGAATGAACTCTGCGCCAGACATTGTCCTCGTTTTGGTTTTTTTGGTATTACTGTCCTCGTATTTAAAAGTGATTTTGTGGCCGTCATCTTTGATGATGTTGTTTTCGCTGATGACACCTCGATATAGGTAGCGAGACAAATACTTGAGCGCGTGAGTGCCGTTTCCAACAGCTTTGCAGTCGACCACCCATTTTTTGACTTTTGTTGGTGGTGCGCTCAGACCGAGTTGCCTCAGCGCATCTAGGAAGCGGGCTCGGAATACGGTCCCTAACGAAAACCCATTGAACAGGTAGTCGCCTTTGTGGGAGACCCACTGTTGCTCTTTCTTTTTAAAGCAGCCCGCTGGTACGACAATGTGGACATGCGGGTGGTAGTCAAGCCGCCGAGAATGGGTGTGCAGGACCGTTATCAAACCTAAGTCGCCACCTAAGTGTTTGCTATTGGCGGAGAAGGTTTGCAAGGTCTGGGCGGCGACTGATATCAGTTTTTCATAACAGGCACGTTGATTTTTCAATACTATCGGTCTGAGTTCCTTGGGTAGCGTAAACGTCACCATGAAATAGTCGACCGGCAACAGTTTACTCATCTGTTTGCTGATCCAGTTTTGAGCATCATGGTGCTGGCAGGTCGGACAATTTCGGTTACCGCATGAGTGCGGTACCTTCTCTGTATGATCGCAGCGCTCGCAACCTAACAGAAGTTGACCAGACCCCTCGGTACGACAATAAATAATGGCGTTGAACGCTTCTCTTTGCTCATGGGACAACAGGGTGCCAAAGCGTCTATGAAACTCATCAGCATAGCGTTGAAATATTGAAGCAAGCTTCATTGGTTCACCTCCAATCTCAGTTGGCCATAGATACCGCCAATGGCCTGGTTGATGAGTCCCTCTGTATCTTGATGAACTGTCTTGGTGAGCTGAGTGTAACGTGCGGTTGTTTTCGGACATGAATGGCCTAGCAGCTCTTGAATCGACCGTAGATGGACTCCAGACTCCATCAAGTGGACAGCGTAGCTGTGGCGCAGTGAGTGAATCGATACGTTTTTATAGATCTTGCCGCTTTTGACGATCGCCTTGAAGGCCTCCTGTAACGGCGATTTCGCCATAGGGTGATTGGACTGCTGCCTCTCTTTTACGGTGCGCCCTGATGGGAAAATGAGGCTGGGGTTTCGGTGCTGAACCCAATACCTTCGCAAAACCATGAGTGTACTCTGCGGCAAAATAACATAACGATCTTTGAGATTCTTGCTTTGCCGTACATGTATGCGCATGCGGTCGGAGTCAATATCGCATACCTTGAGATTGAGCGATTCACTGAGCCTAAGGCCCATGCTATAGGTCACATAGAGGTACGCTGCATAGCGTGGCTCTTTCGTCGAGGCAATGAGCTTGGTAATCTCGCCGGGCGTTAATATCACCGGCAGCGTAGTGCGCTTTGACGGTTTAACGATATTAACCCAGCCCCATTCTTTTTTGAGCGTGTGCTTATAGAAAAACTGAAGGCCATTACGGTGAATGGTAACGGTGCTCCACGAATAGTTATCGACCAGGTATAGAAAATAGTCCTCAAGTTGCTCTAATGTCAGTTTGTCAGGGCAGGTATCAAAGTGCTCCGTAATCTGCCTGACTGATCGAGCGTAGCAATCGGTTGTGCCCTTGCTTTTGCCTTGACGTTTGAGTGCGCTAATATGTTTGTTATAGAGAGATTGGTATCGTTGCTGATCTTTCTTGTTCATATAATATTTCCTCTTGTTGTGGCCCTCAGGAGTGAGAGCATAAGAGGAAGTATTGTCTAAGGCGATGAGCTATCGCGCTGGATTCTGCCGCGTAGCGGCTTCGTTCAA
>JAYQEC010000113.1:0-2328 GCA_038138645.1 Porticoccaceae bacterium
TAGGTGAAGCGGGCAGTGATTTCCGCAGCGGCGTTTATGACAATGACTTTAGCGGTAATCGGGTTATGCTCAAAACAGCAGACCTAATTGCATTCTTAAAGCTATCGCTTGAATATATTGACCACACGATTGAGGCTAATCGTCGTGAAGATGGTTTATATCATGCTTATAACCTAATGACGGCAACCGAGGATGCTGTTGAGGTAAGCTACCTCTATGAAATGTTAGAGGGTCAGGTTGCGGTTCTTAGCTCGGGTTACTTAAGTCCAGAGCAAGCGTTGGAAGTATTGACGGCGTTAAGAAACTCTGCAGTTTACACCGCGCGTCAACACTCTTATTTGTTGTATCCAGATCGTGAACTTACCCGTTTTGTGGATAAAAATATTATTCCTGAAGCGCAGGTAAAAAGTTCTAAGCTACTGACATCACTGGTTGCTTCAGGTGATACCTCTCTGGTGGAAAAAGATTCTCAGGGTGGTTATCACTTTAACGGCACCTTCAATAATGTCGATAGCGCTAAAGCTGTTCTTGAATCACTCAAGGAAAATGGCTATCAAGATTTGGTTGAGCAAGAGCAATCATTGATTGAAGAAATTTTTGAATCCGTATTTAACCATCGTCAGTTTACTGGCCGTTCGGGCGGCATGTACGCTTACGAAGGTTTGGGCTCAATATACTGGCATATGGTTTCTAAGCTATTGCTCGCTGCTTTAGAAAACTTCCGTAAAGCTCTTGAGCAGGATTCAGACCCTGTTGTTGTAGGCAAGCTAGCGGACTGTTATTTTGATATACGTGCAGGTATTGGCTTTAATAAGACCCCAGATAATTATGGCGCTTTCCCAACAGACCCATACTCACATACCCCAGGCTTTGCTGGTGCTAAACAGCCAGGTATGACGGGTCAGGTAAAAGAAGAAGTGATTACGCGTCTAATGGAGATGGGCTTATCAGTGTCTGGTGGTTCTATCTTCTTTAAACCGTTTATTCTAAGAAAGTCAGAGTTCCTATCTTCTGCTGATAGTCTTAGCTATTTTGATATTGCGGGTAATCAACAGTCTGTTGATTTACAGGCGGGTCAACTGGGCTTTACCTATTGTCAGGTGCCAGTGGTCTATAGTCTTGCAGATGAGACATCGATAGTTATCACCTTTGCTGATGGCACTGAAAAGGCCATTGCCGGCGATACTATTGATGCCCAAACATCAATGGCAATCTTTGATAAAACAGGTGAGGTTGTGAAGATTAATGTTGCTCTTCAGCCTGGTTTAGAATAAGACTAAGCCAAACGTTAAAACCAAAAAAAGCCGTCTATTTAGACGGCTTTTTTTGTATTCGCAGATAATTATCTGTTAACTAACGGGCTTCAAGCTGAGTACGAATTTCTTGAGATCGCTCTTCATCAAGATCATAATTTCGCATTGCGAAAATCGCTATCAATGTACCAGCACAGGGAATCACAATGTAGCTTAAGCGTAGCAGCGTGAGTGTTTCCTCGCTTTGAAGAGCTACTGATTGATCAAAGCCGATCACGCTGAGGATTAGGCCACTTGCTGCACCGGCAAATGCGCCACCAAACTTAACCATCCACCAATAGATAGCGCCAAAGGTACCCTCTCTTCTTTGATTGGTTTCTAACTCATCCAAGTCACAGACATCGGCAGTCATTGACATCATAATGGTAAATAGGCCGCCAATACCAAATGCAAATAGCGGTAATGGAATAAACATCAGCCATGGGTTTTCTGGAGAGAATCCCCACCAGAAAAGGACATAGCCCACCAGAGATATAGCCTGTGAGTACAAGAAGGTTGTCTTTTTGCCAAATTTTTGCGCCATATAATTAACGATTGGTATCACCATAAAGGTGGTAAATAGTGCGCCGACAGAGCCAAATAATGTTGGCCAAACACCTGCCGCGGCTGGGTCGCCATCATTCATATAGTAGACAACAATAAACCAAGAGAATGCAGCTACCACTTGGAAAGCATTAAAGATAAAGAAGGTGGCAATACAGATCTTCTGGAACGGCTTATTGCGCAGAGTAACAACAATGCCGCGACCAAAATCGAGCATAGTTTCTTTTAATGATTTGCCATCATCTTCATGTTGAATAGCTGATGCAGGGGTTGTATGAGTACAGAAAATGGCGGGTACCAATGCCATTATCATACAGCCACCGCCCACCCAAAGAGAGAGTGTTCTAGCACCTTCGGCAGCCGACTCATACCAGTCAGGGTCATAGAGAATAATCCAGAACCAGGGTGCAATCACCCAAGCCCACTGACCAATCCATTGAGCTACCGCCATAATGCGTGTTCGCTCATGGAA
>JAYQEC010000114.1:0-2242 GCA_038138645.1 Porticoccaceae bacterium
CGGTCGTAGTTGCTGGATATATGCTGCCGCGAAATAACTATCTTATTAATTAGTTTTAACTTCTTGAACTAATACAAAGGGTGGCAATACTAGCGCCCAGACTAGACTATTTTGGTCATACCAAGTCTGAGCCTGCTGATCGGATACTTCACTGACCATACCCTCGGCAAGCCACTTCTTAACCTGTGCCGTGTCGTCTTGATGCAGGGCAATTGCTACTTTAATTAGATCAAAACCTGGTTCTACAGCAATCACACTGCCTGATGCATAGTGCTTTTGCAGTTGATGCCATTCTATTTTTGCAGTTTCACCATTTAGCCTTGCTATAAGTTCATTGGTGTTTTCTGTTGATTGCATTGAGCTTTACGCCTCAGCTTGCCAGTGGCAAAAATTCTTAAGCAGTTGCAAACCCGCCTCGGCACTTTTTTCGGGGTGAAATTGCACAGCAAACAAATTACCTTGCTGAAGCGATGCAGCAAATTCGAGACCATAGTCGCAGGTGGCGAAAACATTGGGATTATTAACCGATTCCACATAATAGCTATGTACAAAATAGAAACGACTACCCTGTTGAATACTGTGCCATAGCGGGTGATCCTGTTGCTGAGTGACATTGTTCCAGCCCATATGAGGAACTTTAAGCTTTTTGCCCTGCGCATCCTTATGAGTATCACCAAAATATTTAACCTGGCCAGGCAAAATATCCAGACAGTCAATACCACCATTTTCCTCGCTAGATTGCATTAGCGCTTGCATGCCTACACAGATAGCAAGGACAGGTTTTTCTTTAATTGCCTGTTTAACCACTTTGCCAATATCGAGCCGATTAATTTCTTGCATACAGTCGCGTATGGCTCCGACACCGGGGAATACAACACGGTCGGCATTTGCTACCACCTGAGGATCTGAGGTTACTGTGATTTTAGCCCCAGAAGAAACATGCTCTAGCGCTTTAGCCACGGAATGAAGGTTACCCATTCCATAATCAATAATGGCGATATGATCGCGAAAATCACTCATAATTTATTAGCTTGCAATAAGGTATCTAGAGAGTGCCTTTGGTGGAGGGCATCACACCTGACATACGTGGATCTTCGCTAACAGCAACGCGCAAGGCACGACCAAATGCCTTAAAGATCGTCTCAACCTGGTGGTGGGCGTTAGCTCCTCGCAGATTGTCTATATGCAAGGTCACTAAGCCGTGGTTTACAAAGCCATGGAAAAATTCAGAGGTAAGATCAACATCAAATGTACCTACATGACTACGCACAAAGTCCACATTCATAATTAGCCCTGGGCGACCGGAGAAATCCAGAACCACGCGTGAAAGCGCTTCATCTAATGGCACATAGGCATGACCATAACGGGTAAGGCCTTTTTTATCGCCAACAGCCTCAGCAATCGCCATTCCTAGGGTAATGCCAATATCTTCAACCGTATGGTGATCATCAATTTCTGTGTCCCCTGCCGCCTTAATATCAAGATCAACCAAACCGTGACGAGCAATTTGATCAAGCATATGGTTCAAAAAAGGAACCGGTGTATCAAGGTTTGCTTTCCCAGTACCATCAAGATTTACACTGATAGTTATCTGTGATTCCAATGTATTGCGCGTTACGGTTGCCTTGCGCTCGGTCATGGGGCTCTCCAAATTAGAATATTTAAGTGGATATTATAAGCGCAAAACGATCTATTTCTACAATTTAGTTGTAGATATAAGTTAGTTTACTGATATCTCAAATTTACTATATTGTATATAATTGATCGAATGAGTACTTCAAAGACAATTGCAGCTCTTTTTCTTAGCCTTTTATTAGCGCTAAGCACCACTGCGTCCGTTGCTCATAATCTTTACTATCATAGTACCGATATTCAGCAAAACGACTTTTCTAATCATTTTGTAGATTACGGCCATTACGATCATGATGAGCATGAGGGCCATGAGGGGCATGACGAGAGCGGCTGTGTATTTACAGTTATCCAGTACTCTGAATCACTATTAGCCCATGAAATTCCTGCTGTTTCTTTATCCGTATTTGGTAGCAAGAAACTTAATTCTATTATCGCAACGCAACCATCACGACCTAATAATGGTTTCTTTGCCAGAGCTCCCCCTAATAGCGTCTAAAAACTCAAATTTTTATTAAATTCTATGTCCACTTTCCTTTTTTTGTGGATGATATTTTATTTAAGAGACGCTAATTATGAAAAAGATAAATTATATTGGGCTATCGTTGATAGC
>JAYQEC010000115.1:0-2169 GCA_038138645.1 Porticoccaceae bacterium
CTTTTTATATTTTTTAAGCAAGGTCTGTGGGCGCCAAGGTTTCATCCAGTGTATTATAGAGCCTTGAATGGCTGTTTTGCATTATTTGTTTGTGTATTTTCAATAACCTAGTTAAGTATCTGGTTAACCAATGCTTAAAAGCAGGGTTATTATTAATATAGGTCAAAAAAATACACAGGTTACAAACCAATAATAAAGATCATTGCCCAACTCAATAATGCAACACAATGAAAAGAAAAAATTAGATTATCAATGAGCGAACAACATATATTTTTGGTAGGCCCAATGGGTGTAGGAAAAACCTCTGTGGGTCGGCAACTAGCGGGCTTACTGCATCGTCCTTTTGTCGATGTGGATGCAGAAATTGAATCTCGATGCGGAGCGGATATTCAGTGGATATTCGATATGGAAGGTGAGGCAGGATTTCGCAAAAGAGAAACTAAAGTGCTCGGTGATATTGTGACCAATAGCGTTAGTTCGGTTATAGCGACTGGCGGTGGTGTTGTAATGACTGAAGAAAATCGCAAAATTTTGCAGTCCAGTGGACAGGTAATTTATCTTTCAGTTTCCAAAGAGCAGCTTTATGAGCGAATGCGACGGGATAAGTCACGACCGCTTTTGCAGGTTGAAAATCGAGAGCAGGTTATAGATGATTTGATCGAGCTGCGTGATCCTTTGTATCGTGAAGTTGCTGATGTGGTTTTCGCGGCTGAGGCGGGTTCTGCTTACCGTGTAGCGAAAGTACTGCTAGATGAGCTTTCTAAGCATTGAAAATTTAAACTACCAACGCATAATGGTTGGTCTTAATCGTATAGAGTTTTTATTCCTATGACTGAATTATCAAGTACCTTAATACAGCCTAAAATCAATGTAGATTTAGGTGACCGTAGCTATCCTATTTTTATTGGATCAGGTCAGCTTGCGGCTGTGGGTATTTCCCGTTTTATTCAGGGCAATAAAGTACTTATTGTAACTAACACCACGGTGGCTAAACTTTATTTGTCAAAACTTGAAGACCAGCTTGCAGATAAGCAAGTGGATAGTATTGTCTTAGACGATGGTGAACAGTTTAAAAATCTAGAGACCTTGAATAGTATATTTTCGCAGTTGCTTGAAAATAACCACGATAGAAAAACCACATTAATTGCCCTTGGCGGCGGTGTTGTCGGAGATATTACTGGTTTTGCTGCGGCCTGTTATCAGCGCGGTGTTCCGTTTATACAAATTCCCACAACATTATTATCGCAGGTAGATTCATCGGTTGGCGGAAAGACGGCAGTTAATCACCCTATGGGTAAGAATATGATTGGTGCCTTTTACCAGCCTCAGGCAGTGGTGATTGATACAGATAGTCTAAGTACATTACCCAAAAGGGAATTTAGTGCAGGTATGGCTGAGGTGATTAAATATGGCCTAATATCCGATGCTGAGTTTTTTGCCTGGTTAGAAGAAAATTCCGATGCGCTTATGCAGGGCAATCAGGATGCACTGACCTATGCGATTGAACGATCTTGTCTAAATAAGGCCAAGGTGGTGAGTGCCGATGAAACTGAGCAGGGTATGCGAGCAATTCTTAATTTAGGGCATACCTTTGGCCACGCTATCGAAACCTTTCAAAATTATTCTGGCTGGTTGCATGGTGAGGCGGTTGCGGCAGGAATGGTGATGGCATGTGAGTTGTCTATGATTCGTGGCGCCTTAACCAAGAGCGAATTTGATAGGGCAAAACAGCTTATCCAGCGCTGGGATTTGCCTGTTGCACCCCCTGCGGATATGCGAATTGATGATTTTCAGCAACTTATGTACCGCGATAAAAAGGTTTTAGATGGCCAATTACGACTCGTTTTATTGCGCTCTTTAGGCGATGCAGAAGTTACAGCTGATTTCACTGTAAGCAGCCTAAATACTGTGCTTTCTAGTAGCTGTTCATCGTCATAATTTGGTATAATTTCAGAAGTTTTTGCTTGTACGTAAACTGTCCTATTTTATGAATGCGTATAAGTGTTTGTCGAAAGTGTGTCTCAAGTGTAAAATGTGCGCCTTTTTTGCCCAGATGTAATTAAAACTGGGCTGCTAATCCACCTGTAAAACGTTTCAGAGTTTAAATATGACTCAGAGCTTATGTCGGCTTGATGATTTCAAAGATAACTGCGGTTTCGGGCTAATTGC
>JAYQEC010000116.1:0-2163 GCA_038138645.1 Porticoccaceae bacterium
TGTCGGATAGGCGACACCTGTTACCAGATGCCGCCCTCCTAAGAACCGTACGTGCAACTTTCACTGCATACGGCTCAAGCCTCCACTAAGGCGTTATTGTTACCCAGCAACTCACAAAGCAGTGGCGACAGGATCAAACCATGAGTTGCGACCTGTATTTTTCACCTTACGTTCATTGAGAAAACCTTCCCAAAAAGGATCAAACGGATTCGCTTGACTCATGATTTTAACATGTCGCTTAATTGGCACCTTAGCGATATCAAACAGCCTGATCACGCCATACTTTCCTGCCTTTTTGAACCAGCCATGGAAAGTCCATTGACCTTGCAAGTTCAGAAAATACTTATGTGCGACCCACTTGCGCCCCTTGTTTGGGTGACGCCTAACTGACCATCGCCATAACGCTAGAAACATCTGATGACCAACATAGCCGAAGGTTTGTTTAGCAACACAATGGCGATAGTAATTCGCCCATCCTCGTAGCTTTGGATTTATCATCTTGATGAGATCGGCTACTGGGATTGTTGCGTGTTTTCTAATGAGGTCACGCATGTTTCGTAAGAATGATAATACGTTGGATTTGCTCGGTTTAATGAGCAGTTTCCCTTTGTACTTTCTGGCGTTGAAGCCAAGAAAGTCAAAACCATCATTGATATGAGTTACGTGTGTTTTCTCTTCAGAAAGCGTTAAACCTCTTTCTTGTAGGAAAGCCATCAGTTGCGGCTTGATGTCATTCACAAGAACTTCCTTTGAAGACCCAGTGATAACAAAGTCGTCAGCATAACCTATAAAGTTTACTCTGCTGCCTGTCTTGCGAGCGATAGACTTAGTTAGCTTTTCTAGTCCGACAAGAGTGAGCAACATCAGGGTGGGTGAAATTATCCCGCCTTGTGGTGTTCCCTCCGCCGTTTTGTAGAACAGCCCTTTGTCTATATAGCCACATTCCAGCCATTGCTTGAGCATCCTTTTGTCTGTCGGGATATTATCAAGTAGCCATTGGTGACCTATCTTGTCGAAACAAGCTTTGATATCCCCCTCAAGAACCCATTGTGCTGCTCCCTTTTTGCATAGACATTTGAAGCACTGTTGTATTGCATCGGCTGCGCTTCGATTGGGTCTAAACCCATAGCTGTTAGGGTCGGCAATTGTTTCAGATATTGGTTCTAGTGCTAGAAGGTGTAACGCTTGTTGCGCACGGTCTATCATGCACGGGATACCTAATGGTCTAAGCTTGCCGTTTTTCTTCGGGATATAGATCCTTCTGAGCGGTTTGGCTCGATAGCCTTTTCTGCTCAGTAAACTGACTGCCGCCATTCGACGTGCATCGGTGTTCCAGATGTCGCCGTCAATTCCTGGCGTTTTACTGCCTTTGTTTTGTGAGACTCGACGAACAGCGAGAAGCTTTGCTGCTTTCGAGTGAGTCAGTATCCACTGTAGTGCTTTCGCCTTACCGTGTTTACCTTCTCGGATTGCTTTTGCAATGCGCATCTGGAGCCTTAACACATGGCGCTCAACCGCTTTCCAGTCGATGGATTGCCATTGGGCGCTGCCAGAAGGGGCACTCACTTCATGAGAAGAGATCATCTGCGTTCCTTCTTAAATAAAGTTTTCCAAATCATCTTGCAATGGGAGACCAGTTGGAAGTGGGCACACTTTCGTGTCAGACATCTGTCTGTATCTGCATCATTACAATGCAGCGTTCGCTTTTTCCAACCTCCTTTACCAGCACCGCTATCAGCTATCTTCGCAGATAGCTTTCCCGAAGGAACGATACTGGCTTACCGTGTTCCGCATGTCGCGCAATATCAGGGTAGATGCCCACTATAGTGCGAGGAGCTTATCGATCACGAAAGAGTATTGTCCAACCTCTTTCCTACTCCCGTTGCCGTTTGGCCACAGCGTATTAACCACTTCCGCTGCTTCATCATATAACGCACCTTACATGGATTCACTTTCGTTCATCATACTGATTCCCTAGCACTCACCCAATTCGTGGTTATCAGGAGAAGCGTCCCCTCACGGTTCTGCTCCCGTCTGGCACTGTGCCAAACTTCGTTACATTGTCAGGCTCGCTGCTTTATTCAGAGCCTTAGGGTCGTCTGGTGATACAAACGGTTCACTCTTATCGCGGTGAACAGCGCTTCATGCGACTTCACGTCGCAC
>JAYQEC010000117.1:0-2149 GCA_038138645.1 Porticoccaceae bacterium
TAACCTTTACTGTGAGCAATGATATTGCAGTTAACAGTATTGAAAGTACAACTATAGGCTTCTCTAAATCAAGCAATGCACAGGGTTATGGTTTTTCTGCACCTGATTATGATTTGCAAATTATGCCTGCAACATGGGATTTTGATTCTAATGGAACCGCAGATGCGCTTACAGATGGATTATTACTGTTAAGACATACCTTTGATCTGCAGGGTGATGCCCTAACAGGTGGTGTAATTGCTTCAGATTCCTCTATGTCGCCATCTGAGGTAGAAAATGCTGTGAATGCAGCAATGATGATTGCTGATATAGATAACAATGGTTCTGTTGATGCCCTAACGGATGGATTACTGCTGCTTAGATATCTTTTTGACTTGCGTGAAGATGCATTGGTTAATGGAACCGTTTCTCCCTCAGCCGTTAGATCATCGCATTCTGAAATTTCAGATTATATTATGAATCATATGCCAGATGCGGTGACTGCTGAAGATACAACTGCGCCGCAAATTACATTAAATGGTGATGCAACATACCCATTGGCATTTGATGATAGCTATATTGAACCAGGTGCTATTGCAACTGATGACCGAGATGGAGAAGTAGATGTTACGGTTACTGGGTCGGTGGGTAATACTATTGGTAGTTATAATGTAACTTACACAGCCACTGATGCTGCTGGTAATTCCAGCTCTGTTACAAGAACAGTGATTGTTGATATTCCACCGTCTATAACAAGCATTGAGTTATTAAGTGCCAATAATCCTAGTCTCAATGAAGATATTATTCTTCAAATGGATGGCAATACCTTTTCTGGACGGGTTTCTCAAAATATATCCATTAGCGATCTTTCAGCTTCATTTTCTCATGATGGAGCCGCAGTGACTGTTGCTGATGTCGAGCAAACTTCTGGTTCCACTGCTAATGATTTCACTGAATTGGTTGAATATAAGGTGAGTAAAGCTAATGGTGTTAGTAAAATTTATACCGTAGATTTAACTAAATTTACCGGCTTACCCATTGTAAATATCCAAACTGACAATAACCTACCCATTGAATCAAAGGATGATTACATCACAGGCACCGTGACTATTGATGGTGGGCGTGGTTTTAGCGATTTAGCCAGTACAGTTATGGAAATTCGCGGCAGGGGCAATTCAACCTGGCAGTTTCCTAAAAAACCCTATCAAATGAAGTTGGATAGCAAGGAAGAATTCCTTGATATGCCAAAACAGAAAAAATGGATTTTTTTAGCCGAATACTCAGACAAAAGTCTTCTTAGAAATACCATAGCATTTGAACTAGGCTATCTAAGCACTCTGGATTGGACGCCAAAATCAGAATTTGCTGAGGTTTATATTAATGGTGAATATAGTGGAACCTATAATGTATCGGAAAAAGTTGAGGAAAAATCTGCCCGAGTTGATATAGGTAACGATGGATTCTTACTTGAAAAAGACACAAATGTTCAAGATAGGGTAGATCCAGATGATGTCTACTTTAATACCAGTGCCTATCAAAATGAAAATATTATTGTTATTAAAGAGCCAGGCATTGATCGAATTGATGAAAATGATTTTGCATTTGAGCAAGATCCACGCTTTATCTATATCAGGGACCATATTAATGCCTTTGAGGCAGCTCTTTTTGGCGAAAATTTTACTAATGCAGAAACGGGATATCCCAGTTATATCGATGTAGATAGTTTTATTGATTGGTTTCTAATTAATGAAATTGCTAAGAATGTTGATGCTCGAAGTTTCTCAAGCATTTACTTTACTCATATCCCAGGGGAAAAAATCAAGATGGGACCCCTGTGGGACTATGATCTTGGTTTCGGTAATATGGACTATGGTGATCCACAGTTTACCGATGGGTGGCATGTAAAATACCACGCATGGATTAGCCGACTTTTAGATGATCCAGATTTTGTTACACAGGTGCAGGACCGTTTTACCAATCATTATCTTGCTAATAAGCAATACATACTCAATAAAATAGATGAGCAGGCAGAGCTATTAAAATGGGCTCAGCAAGAAAACTTTAATAAATGGCAAATCTTAGGTGTACCGGTTTGGCCCAATCCTTATATTTGGGAAACCTATGATGAAGAGGTGCTTTACCTCAAGATGTGGTTTGAAGAGCGTATGAA
>JAYQEC010000118.1:0-2145 GCA_038138645.1 Porticoccaceae bacterium
AAAATAAATGCCATTACCTAAATGTAAATTCTTCAAATTCTAACCTCTCAAAAGACCAAATTTGCAACATTTTTCAAAAATAGCTATGGATAATAGTGTAGTTCATGCTTGACCACCGCCTAGCTGATTCCAAAAGTTAGAACTTTCTTGGTAAAAGTCGTCAAAGCAAAACATCTTGTGGTGTTGACCAATGATTTGGTCACTCTTTTGTCATTATATGAAAGATGGTGTGAATCGGTCGTTTTTTAATGCATTATTGACGTGAGAAGTCCATGCTCCACGGCATAAGAGAGTCTAAATCATCGGGGGCAACAGCTAAACGTTCAAAGCAGTGGGTCAGGTAATCCGAAGGTTGCAAGCCATTGGCCTTCGCCGTCTCAATCAAACTGTATAATACACAGCTACTGCGCGCGCCCCGCTCACTCTTGGTAAATAGCCATGCTTTACGCCCGACCACAAAAGGCCGGATGGCTCTTTCCGCTCGGTTATTATCGATGTCTAGACGACCATCATTAAGATATTGTTTCAGTTTTGGCCACTGACCAATCGTATAGTGAATGGCTTTACCCAGCGCACTTTGTTTCGGGACGCGCAGCGCTGTCTTATCTAACCATATTTTGAAAGCGTCAAGCGTGCCTTTAGAGGTTAATTGCCTCTGAGCATACCGCTCCTTTGCTGTTGCCTTACCTTCTTTTAGCAAACCTTCTGTTCGATACAGTTTTTTGATGTAGGTAAGTGCCACTCGAACGCCGCCTTCATCGCTGCCTTGCACTTTTTGGGCATCAATAAACTTACGGCGTACGTGAGCCCAGCACCCAACCAAGATAGCTTTTGTGTCGAGATACCCTCGATACCCATCAACCTGTAAATAGCCTGAGTACCCATCTAAAAAGTCGACCGCATGACGGCCTGACCGCCCTAATCGGTGGTCATACAACACGATGTTTTTGATATCGGCATCATAAGAAGGTGGCGCGGGTCCATCGTTTCCAGAGCAATAGACCCACATATAGGTCTTACTTTTCTCACTGTCGATGACGTTGACTGGTGTTTCATCCGCATACAAACAAGAAGACTGAAGCATGGTTTGGCGAAGATGAGCCCAAACAGGCTCTAGCACCCTAGATGCTTGCATCATCCAATCGGCAATCGTGCGCCGATTGAGAGTAATGTGCCAACTGTCGAGTAAGGATGAAACGCGAGTTAGCGGTAAACCGTGCTGAAACTTCATGGCAATCATGTGAGCCACTAAGCTGGGTGTGGCGATGCTCTTTGGAAACACGGTGGCAGGCATTGGGGCTTGGTGAATAGCCGTTGGTTTTCCTTGTTGCTCACAATGACGACAAACACACTTGGGTCTAACGTGCTGTTCAACTTCTACTTTAGCTGGAATAAAAATCAGCTTCTCCGAGCGGTCCTCACCAATGCAATGCAGTGTTTCCCCGCAATCAGGGCAATGTGTTTTGGCTTCATGACGAATGACCACCCTTGGAAGGTCTTTGGGTAAGCGCTGACGTTTAGGTTTCCGGCGAGTTTTCGACGTCTCAGAAGTCTGTGAAGCAATGCTAGCAAGCTCTATACTGTCTTCTTCAATATCAAACAACTCACCTTGCCCGGTATCCATCTCTGAGCTTTTTCCAAAACGTTGATGACGAGCTAACCGCAACGCCTCAAGCACTTGATAATAACGCTGCTTAAACTCATCTCGCTCAGCAACTGCGTCATCTTTTTCCGAAATTAGCCGAGTATTGAGAGCTTCAAGCTCTTCAAATGCAGAGTGAGAATAATCTGGATGATGCGTCGTTTTCATGGTCTCAATAATACCACAAAAACAAGATGCAATCGCCTGTTTTTATTAGGTAAAACACTAAGACATGGTACTTTCAATCTGCACTGTACGATGACCTGATAAAGTAAATCCTGCGAGTAACGCCTCTAGTTCATGTGGGTCTAAAGTCAGGTTTTTTATCCCTTGGGTTGGCCAGCGAAACCGGTCTCTATCTAAACGTTTATACCACAGAGCAAAGCCGGTTCTATCCCAATAAAGCGCCTTCACTTTGTTTTTATTTCTGTTGCAGAACAAAAAGAGTGCCGACTCAAACGGGTTCAACACCATTTTCTGCTCGACAAGGTAGGCCAACCCGT
>JAYQEC010000119.1:0-2117 GCA_038138645.1 Porticoccaceae bacterium
CCGCTAAAGTCATTGTCATAAACGCCGCTGCGGAAATCACTGCCCGCTTCACCTAGTGCGTCAACCACACGCTTTCTATCAGTATCGTTAATTTTTCCTGCTAATAATTGCTTATTATCTTCAAAAGTACCGTTGATTGATCGTAGTAACGCATCAATTTCTTCTGAAATTGCCACTTCTTCAAGTTCAGTATTAGCAAATAAATCAAGAAGATACTGCTGATAACGTCGGGTGTAGTAAAGAGTGACCATGGAAACACCATAGCCAACCAAGGCATTATTCGCATCATTCCACTCAGGACGTTGGGTATTCATCCAAATACCGCCCTCAGGAATAAAGTTTGATAACTTAGACAGCATGGTGGCTAAGAGCTTCTCAGTTAGATTCACATAGTAAACTGAACCATTCTTATCCCAAATTAGACGTCCATCAGCACCGATTTGAGATACACGCTGCTCGATAAGCTCATCAGTCGCTTCATCAAAGTCGATAGTATTGTGCGGATCTTTTAATAGATCTTGATAGCCTTTAATTTTGTAGGGCACATTGGCATAACAAAATAAATCGCGGGTTAAGAAATCACGTAATGTCCCTGGATGATGGTCATTAGAGAATTCTAGGAACTTCAGAAGATAAATAATCTGATGGTCGCCCCAATAGCCAATATTAGCCCAAGGATCATGCGGATCTGGTTTTTCCCAATCAATACCAGCTTTAGTAATTCGGTATGGATTGTAACCGTCGGCTGTAGAAGCATTCACAAACTTACAGATCATGCTTTCGATATAATTTGGAATTGAGTAACTTAAAGCTTCCCAGTTTTGGAAAATATCTCGCCAGTTACCCTCAAAGTTTAGAAGCTGAGAGCCATCTTCTTGCTTCACTTTAATATTAAATTTGTTCCATGGGCGCGATGGATCACCGTGACGACGGCTAAATGACAATGGCAAGTACTCAAAACAGAGTCTTTGCACGCCGGCATCATTTTGCTTAGCAGCTGCTTTGATTAAATCGCTGTAGTGGAAGGTTTCATCTAAACCTTCAAAGAAATCTTTAAACTGATCATACAGGCTAAGGTTGAAACCTTTAACAAAAGCAATCAAATCAGCTTTTGGCACTGCGTAGTTATCAACGAACAAACCGCCACGCATAACATTAAATAAAACATTGGCGAAATGGTGGTTAGCACTTAGCTTATCCTCAGTCACCTGAAGACCATCTGAAATACCGACAATGCGAGCAAGGTTTTCTGAACCCAAAGCTATATCCGCTTCAATATCATCAGTGATATTTTTATCTGCTTTCAAGTAAGCAATTAAATCTTTAACCTTTGCAGGACCCTGATTAATTTCAGCAACGATACTCCAGCTTTTTTCTGATGAAGGAGATAGGCTTACACAATCGCTTACAAAGTAAGCACCGCGACGACCTCTAACATCTAACTCCTGCTCAATAGCCTCACCCTTTCTGAAACTGTCGAGTTGCAGAGAAGAAACTAGTTTTTTGGATTTTGATAAGCCAACTGACCAAACTGTTGTGGTAGATAGGGCTTCACTAGGCTCTGCACGATCCACAAGAATAGAACTCATGCTATACATACCCAGTCCACTGTCGGCATCAAGTTCATTCTTTTTATAAGCATCCACAAGACAACTCAAACCGCCTTGAACATCCGTTTCAACACCGTAGGGGATCAAATTTTCAATACCATCAACAATTTCAACTTCTGCAGAAGAATCGCCGGTATTAATCAAAGTGGATGTTTTTACAAAGCCAAAACGATCAGAGGTTCGCCATGCATAGCGGAATGTTAACGCGAGATCATGGTTAACTTCTTCAAAGATTAACTTATCACCAAATACATTCTTATAAAGATTGCGCGTAGTGTTATAGATACCGTTGTATTGTTCGGAGAACGGCTCCCAAAGGGAAGTCTTATCGCCAATAGTCGCTAAAGCTATAGTTCTGCTACCGGTAAAGGGAGAACCATCACTAACTTTGTCGTCAGTGTAATAAGGAAAAAGGGCATTTTCTGAATTGATTCTTCCTGCGGTTAAACCGCCACGGGTAGAGATAAACATCCAGTGATCAGAATCACTGACTACGCTGATAAAGAA
>JAYQEC010000120.1:0-2010 GCA_038138645.1 Porticoccaceae bacterium
AGGATTTTAGTTGGGTTGATTATGGATGGCGTCTGATGCTCTGGTCTGTACTCATTCCAACGCTTATATTTATTGGGTTACTTTTTAAAGTGCCTCACAGTCCTAGATGGCTTATGTTGCGCGGTAAGCGCGGACAGGCAAAGGCGGTATTGACTCAGTTAACCACCAATACTGATGAAATTGATTCAGAACTCAATGAAATTGCTGATTCATTGGCTGAAACATCAATTCCCGCCGCAAAACTTCTCTTTAAAAAGTCTCTTATGCTGGCGCTATTTGTGGGAATCATGCTCGCAATATTTCAGCAATCAACCGGGATAGTGGCGGTATTAATTTACAGTGCAGATATATTTAAGCAGGCTTTGAATTATGGTCCTGAAGAGGCATTAAAACCACAACTTTGGGTTGGAGTGGTTAATGTACTGTTTACCATTGTGGCTATAAAAACCATCGATAGCTGGGGAAGGAAGCCCCTTTTACTTATGGGTACAGCTGGCATGTTTATTGGGTTGATGGCACTTGGCTTGGCTATTTATAACCAGCATGTCGGCATGATTTCGGTTATTGGGGTGATGATTTTTGTTGGCTCTTTTGCCATGTCTATGGGGCCGGTGGTTTGGGTTATGTTGGCAGAAATATTTCCCAATAATGTCCGTGGTTTAGCTATGTCGATTGTTATAGGTGTTCAGTGCTTGGCAAGTGCATTGGTTACTAATGGCTTCCCCATTTTAAATAAAAGCCAATTAAACACTGCTAGTTTTAATGGCGCCTTACCCTATTTTATATTTGCATTAATTTGTGTCCTTGCTATTTTATTTGTCTGCTGGCGAGTACCCGAGACAAAAGGGAAAACCCTCGAGCAGATGGAAAAATTATGGAATTAAAAGTGCAAACATAATGATTAGGAGCAGTTAAAGAGTCATGATGGGTAAAATAATAGCCGCATTTATGGGTTGGCAGGTTGCAGGCCTTTTTGGCGCAATGATTGGCTTATATATCGGCCATTTCTTCGATAGGGGCCTTAGTGGTTTTTCTCGCCCACTTTCTGCACAGCAACAACAGCGGGTGGGTGCCTGTTATTTTGAAACCACATTTACCTTATTAGGTTATTTAGCCAAAGCGGATGGAAGAGTCTCCGAAGAAGAGATCGCTCAGGCTGAAGCATTAATGGCACGCATGGGGTTAAATGCAGAGCATCGTCAGCAGGCAATTGTTTTGTTTAAAGTGGGTGCTAAATCAAATTTTGTTTTAGATGATTTGATGCAGCAGTTTGTGAGTACCTGCGGACGATTAAATAATCTTAAGCAATCACTTTTAAATGATCTTATTGGGCTTGCGCTTTCTGATGGCGAATTGCATCAAGCTGAGCGTCAGGCTCTACAGAGTATCGCTCAGTACCTAGGGGTTTCAAAAGCCCTTTTCGAAAGGCTTCTTGCCATGATTATGGCGCAGTCTCAATTTAAGGGTGCGGGTGCCACAGGTGGCGCGAGTTCCGCGAGCCAATTGGAAGCAGCCTATAAAGCCTTGGGAATGAGTTCTAAAAACACGGATTCCGAAATTAAAAAAGCCTACAGGAAACTGCTTAGTGAAAATCACCCAGACAAACTGATGGGACAGGGTATGCCAGATGATATGATTAAGTTAGCAACAGAACGCACACAAGAAATTCGTAAAGCTTACGAACTGATTCAGCAAAGCCGAAAATAAAACGCCAATAGGGCGGGAAGTTTGTTGACCTCAACCACCCCTGTACCTATAATGCGCGTCCCTTCAAGGGTGGTGTGGCAACATATCATGATATAGGTGCGGGATGGAGCAGTCTGGTAGCTCGTCGGGCTCATAACCCGAAGGTCGTTGGTTCAAATCCAGCTCCCGCTACCAAGTTTTTTTAGTTTGGCGTTATTGCTACGTTAAGCTTATTGGAAATGGTGGAAGAAATAGACTAGGATTGTCTAACTAAATGGGTTGTTTGGCAGTATTTAACCTTTTAGGCCGCCAAGAAATTAGCGT
>JAYQEC010000121.1:0-1928 GCA_038138645.1 Porticoccaceae bacterium
CGAGGGGGCAGTTGATCCTGACTGATCGCTATTTTTTCAATTAATTCAGATTTGGTCATTGAAGTAGCTATCTGTTACCTTGGTTTTCATGAACGCGTTGTATGATTCACAACGCAACTCCAACGATTCTATTAAAGTTTCACATGAATACAAGCATTTATTTACTCTTGAGTGAATTTTAAGCAAAAAAAAGGGTGGCAAAGCCACCCTTTTTCAACAAAACCAGATTATTTATCCATCTGTGCCTTGATAAGATCACCAATTGTTGCCGGTGTAGAAGAATCAGTTTCAGATTTACGATGAGCTTTAACCGCTTCTTTCTCGTCTGAAATATCCTTCGCTTTAATCGATAAGTTGATTGCTCGTGTTTTGCGATCAACATTAATGATTTTAGCTTCAACACTGTCACCTACAGTTAACTCGTTACGCGCATCTTCTACACGATCGCGAGATAACTCAGAGGCTTTCAATGTAGCTTCAATATCATCACCTAGGTCAACAACAGCGCCTTTAGCATCAACTTCCTTAATGGTTCCAGTAACGATTGAACCCTTATCGTTAGTTGTTACATAGCTGTTAAATGGATCATCAGATAATTGCTTAATACCTAAAGAAATACGCTCTCTTTCAGCATCGATGCTCAATACAACTGACTCAACCTCTTCACCCTTCTTGAAGTTGCGAACAGCTTCTTCACCTGCTTCATTCCATGAAATATCAGAAAGGTGAACCAAACCATCAATTCCGCCTTCAAGACCGATAAAGATACCAAAGTCAGTGATCGATTTGATATTACCTGTAACCTTGTCACCTTTGGCTTTAGTAGCCGCAAAGTCATCCCATGGATTAGTGAAGCACTGTTTGATACCTAGAGAGATACGACGACGCTCTTCGTCGATTTCTAGAACCATAACCTCAACTTCCTGACCTAGATCAACAATCTTAGATGGGTGAACATTTTTGTTTGTCCAATCCATTTCTGAAACGTGAACAAGACCTTCAACACCATCTTCAAGCTCGGCAAAACAACCGTAGTCTGTAAGGTTAGTTACCTTGGCCTTAGCACGAGCACCTTCAGGGTAACGACCTTTGATATCGCCCCATGGATCTTCACCCATTTGCTTCATGCCTAGAGATACACGGTTACGCTCGCGATCAAACTTAAGCACCTTAACGTCAATCTCGTCACCAACATTGATCATTTCTGATGGGTGCTTGATACGCTTCCAAGACATATCAGTGATATGTAGTAGACCATCAACACCACCTAGATCAACAAAGGCACCATAATCGGTAAGATTTTTAATAATACCTTTCAATGAAACGCCTTCTTCGATGTTAGCAAGTAACTCTTCGCGCTCTGCAGAGTTTGCACTCTCCATTACTGCACGACGGCTGACAACAACGTTGTTGCGCTTAACATCTAATTTGATAACTTTAAATTCTAATTCTGTATTTTCTAGATGCGTGATCTCACGGAGAGGTCTTACATCAACCAGAGAACCTGGAAGGAATGCACGTAATCCACGTACATCTACAGTGAATCCACCTTTGACCTTACCGCTGATTACACCGGTAACGATCTCATCTTTATTATGTGCTGCTTCGAGTTCAATCCAAGATTCTGCACGACGGGCTTTTTCACGAGAAAGTCGAGTTGCACCAAAACCATCTTCAACCGCTTCAAGAGATACCTGTACCTCATCACCGACGTTGACGTCTAGTTCGCCTTTATCATTGTAAAATTGCTCTGCAGGGATAACACCTTCAGATTTCAAACCAGCATGAACTGTGACCCAATCTTTATCAACATCGATAATAACGCCAGTAATAATAGCGCCTGGGTTCATTTCTACAGTTTGTAAACTTTGCTCAAATAATTCTTGAAAACTTTCGCTCATGGATAATGTCCTGAGTATTGACAGAGA
>JAYQEC010000122.1:0-1918 GCA_038138645.1 Porticoccaceae bacterium
TAAACTTCTTTCAGCCTTGCCATTTGCTCTACCTATTATTAAGCGTCTACGGCTTCGCCGCTTGACTTAAAGACTCGAATTTTTGTGTTATCTTCTACTTTAAAGCCAACACGGTCCGCTTTGTTTGTTGCACTATTAAAAATAGCTACATTTGAAACCTGAATTGGGGCTTCTTTTTCAATGATACCGCCTGGTACACCTGCTTGAGGATTTGGCTTCTGGTGCTTTTTAATCATTTGCACACCAGATACTAATAGACGACTATCGTCCAAAACCTTAAGCACTTTACCGCGCTTACCTTTATCTTTACCCGCAATAACAACAACTTCGTCATCACGTTTGATTTTCTTCATCGCCATGTCTAAAACCTCAATTAAAGTACTTCAGGAGCTAAAGAGATAATTCGCATGAATTTCTCATTGCGTAGCTCGCGAGTTACTGGCCCAAAGATACGAGTACCAACAGGCGCATTACTTGCATTCAAAAGTACCGCAGCGTTGTCATCAAATTTGATCAAGCTACCATCCTGACGACGCAAACCTTTTTTAGTGCGCACAACCACGGCACTCATTACCTGACCTTTTTTCACCTTACCTCGAGGAATAGCTTCCTTAACGGTAACCTTAATAATGTCACCAACTCGAGCATAGCGACGGTGTGAACCACCTAACACTTTGATGCACATAACTCGACGTGCGCCACTGTTGTCTGCTACATCAAGATAACTTTCTGTTTGAATCATTTTCTTTCCCCGAAACTATCGCTTTCAGCAGAATTATTCTGCTACAGCTCGCTCATCAATGTTCACTAGCTTCCAAGCTTTATGCTTAGAAATTGGCGCACACTCGGCAATTGTTACCACGTCACCTAAGCGCGCATCATTCTTTTCATCATGCGCCTTAATCTTTGATGATTTGGTCATAATTTTTCCATAAACTGGATGCTTAACACGACGCTCAACTTGCACAGTGATGGACTTATCCATTTTGTCACTGACAATCTTACCGCTCAGCGTACGAGTAGATGTTTGGATATCAGACATAACTATTCACCTGCCTTCTGAGTTATAACAGTCTTTAGACGCGCAATATTTCGACGCACCTGCTTAACCTTATGAGTTTCAGTAAGCTGACCAGTCGCCTGCTGCATACGCAACTTAAACTGGGCCTCTTGCTCTTCACCCAAAGTCTTTTGCAACTCATCGACCGACTTTTCGCGTAAATCTTCTGCTTTCATCTTTACATCACCGTTCGTTTAACAAAGGTTGTTGCAACTGGCAACTTAGCGGCAGCAAGCGCAAATGCTTCACGCGCCAACTCTTCACTAACACCTTCCATTTCATAAAGGACCTTACCCGGCTGGATTAAAGCCACCCAGTATTCAACGTTACCCTTACCTTTACCCATTCGAACTTCCAATGGCTTGTTCGTAATTGGCTTATCCGGGAATACGCGGATCCAAATTTTACCGCCACGTTTAATATGACGAGTCATTGCACGACGAGCTGCCTCAATTTGTCTGGCAGTCAATCGACCACGACCAGATGCTTTAAGGGCAAATTCACCGAAGCTTACTTTGCTTCCTCGGTGCGCTAACCCACGGTTGCGCCCCTTGTGCATCTTGCGGAATTTTGTACGTTTAGGCTGTAGCATTTCGCTCTACTCTTAATCGCTTATTTCTTGTTTGTCTTAGTTTTTGAAGGAGCTACTTCTGCTTCTTCACCACCCAGAATCTCACCTTTGAAGATCCACACTTTAACGCCAATAACGCCATAAGTTGTGTTACCTTCAGCTGTTGCATAATCGATGTCCGCTCTTAAAGTATGTAGCGGAACTCGACCTTCTCGGTACCATTCAGATCGTGCAATCTCAGCACCACCTAAACGACCACCAATCTGAATCTTTACACCCTGAGCACC
>JAYQEC010000123.1:0-1899 GCA_038138645.1 Porticoccaceae bacterium
GATTGCCATGTAATTGATTAAGATCATCTCGATGTGTTCGAACTGCGGTTGCAGCAGAGTATGAACCGACAATACTTGAGTGCCAAAGTTGAGTCTGCTGATAATCGCGATTACCCACACCCATTTCAGTGACGCAGGTGCTATAAAGTGGCAATAGATCCATTTGCTCTGCAGTTAGCTCGGGGAAGGGCACAATCATTTGTTGATAGGCAATTCCATTGGTCCCTGCGGTATAACTGGTAATAGGAACAGGCTTAGACACAAAGCTGTTAGGTTCGGCAAAGCTACTTTCTTTAGGAATATCTGCAATACCCACCTTTGGCAAGATATTCAAATCTTCTTCCATTTCTTGGCGTTGTTTAAGTGCCGCAGCAGAATCAATAATAGCTTGTTTTTGCTGTTCATTAAGTGAGTCTTTAATAGTTGCTAAGCGTTGCTTTTCTGCAAGATCTTTAGCTTGAGCAAGTTCGGTATCGGGTTTTAAAACCAAGCGAATACGGTGGTTGTTTTCTAGCAAAAGAGTGCGTGCTAGCGATTTAATAAAGTCAGGATCCTTTATCTGTTGCTTTAATTTATCCAATACCGGATCTAAGTCGAGAAGTGAAACAGGATCTCCCCTGTGAGTTGCACTGGTAAGGGAGGTAAGGATAAGGCTAAGACCGTAGGGGTATGAACCGCCCGATATTTCGCGCTGCGATAATTCAAGTTGATGAAGGCTAGCTGCAACCTGCTCGTAGGGCAAGCCATGCTCAGCAACATTATTTAAAACTTCCAAAACCATAGCCTCAACGGCATCCGCTTGCTGCGGATTAGATCCCTCGATACCACAGGCAAAACAAAGCTCTAATTGTGAATCTTCAAGCCCACACATAGGTGAGGGAGCAGAGCCCAGATCAGTAGTTTCCAGCGCCTTTTGGAGAGGTGAGCCACTATTATCAAGTAAAACACTGGCCAGTAAGCGAGCACTCATACTGTCTTCCAAATTGGTGCTATTACCCAGCAACCAGGCAATCACAATATGGGTTTTATTCTCGGTGCCTGAACTCTCTTGTTGAGAATCGTAAGCATAGGATTCTTCAAAATACTGAGGTTGGCTATAACGCTCTTCTTCGGTAACCGCTATACGTTTATCGAGTTTATCAAAACGATGCAGTGCTTGTTCTTGAAATCTTTGCTGATGTTCGACAGCAGGTATATCACCAAAGGTTATAAATATGGCATTACTGGGGTGGTAATGGGTTTGATAAAACTGCTTAAACTCATCATAGGTCAGGTTTGGAATATCAGCTGGCTCACCACCGCTGTTGTAATGATAGGTGCTGGTGGGATACAGGTTTTTACTCATTGTTTGCCAAAGCGTCGAATTAATCGAGCTCATTGCACCTTTCATTTCATTGAAAACAACCCCCTTAAAGGTAAGGTCGGATTTACTATCATCGGCAGTGGCAAACTCTAGTCGGTGACCCTCTTGGGCAAAGTCCAAGGGATCAAGGCGAGCAAAAAATACTGCATCTAGGTAGACTTCCAGTAAGTTATTGAAGTCTTTTTTGTTTTGGCTAGCAAAAGGATAGGCGGTCCAGTCGGAGCTGGTAAAGGCATTCATAAATGTATTTAAAGATCGCCTAATCATCATAAAAAACGGATCGCGCACAGGGAATTTCTCACTGCCACAGAGTGCGGTGTGCTCAAGAATATGTGCTACCCCTGTCGAATCCATAGGCACGGTTCTCAGTGCCACGAGAAATACATTTTCAGAGTTATCCGCTGCTAAATGAATATGCTGAGCACCGGTAACAGTATGACGGTATTCTTCAAATTGAATTTTTAATGATGGAATTGCCTGCACTCGAATTAATTCAAATGCGGAGTGAACACTGTGCTTCATAAAACTTTTTTTCT
>JAYQEC010000124.1:0-1849 GCA_038138645.1 Porticoccaceae bacterium
TGAGAATCTACATACGCCTTGATCGACTGTTGAGTAGCCAGCTGTGTCGCTGAGTCAGATACCATGTCGTCTTCATCAAGCACAGCCGTACCTGATACACCTGTGTCTAGTACAGCAGATGTCAGCGTCTTGTTAGTTAGTGTTTGTGAACCAGTTAAAGTTGTAACAGTGCTATCAATAGCAAAGGTAACAGCATTCTCTGAGCCAGACGTATCAATACCAGTGCCGCCTGTAAAGGTCATGGTTTCGCTGTCTAGGTCGATACTAAGCGCACCACCAGAATCAGCTTGGAAGTCTAGGTCTTGCGCGGTTGTTTGTGAATCGACATAGTCTTTAACTGCAGCAGACGTAGGTAATGTAGTGTCGTTGTCATTAGAACCAATACCTTCTGATTCAATAACAATGGCTGCTGCTTTAAAATTATCTACTTCTAAGTTTGATATTGTGTTGTTGTCTGCATCAATATTTTTATTAGTAAGTGTGTCTGATCCTGTAATAGTAGAAACAGAGCTGTCAACACTAATTGTCAAAGTGTTTCCAGAACCTGAAGTATTAATTCCGGTTCCACCAGCAATTGTCATAGTTTCAGAATCTAGGTCGATACTTAATGCACCGCCTGAATCACCTTGAAAGTCTAGGTCTTGAGCAGTAACTTGGGCATCAACATAGGCTTTTACAGATTGTTGCGTAGGCACCAAAACAGCGCTGTTGGACGACATATCGTCTTCGTCAACAAAAGCACCAATAGAAATAGTACCGTCAGAAATAGTGTCAAAGGTCAGGGTTCCGGTAAACGTAGGCCCTGCTGTGTCAGCTTTGGTTGCAATAGCGGTGGCAATCGCATCGAACTCAGTTTCAAATTCAGCGCCACGGATGATCTTTCCTGAGTCGCCTGTAGGTAACGAGTCCTTCGCTTCAAAGTCTGTAGTCTTAGTGTAGTTCGACATCGGAAAGTCCTATTGCAGAGAAGAAGGAGGAGAATTAAAATAAAGAAATTTGATTATCTACTATTTCTTCATCTTTGTACTTTTTGTTGTAAAAGTCACCGTTTTGATGTGTTTTAAGTCTGTGACAATTAGCACATAAAGTCATGTAGTTATCTAGAGAGTTATTAAATTTGTTCCCGTCGATATGATCAACATCGAGTTGACAGGGATGTTCGGGAACAAACCCGCAAGATTCGCATCTGTCGCCTTTATGACGCACCCAAGGCTTCTTATTACAAGGACTACAAACAGTTTTTAGTTTATTGTACCCATTAGAAGTTGCTTTGTTAACGCCACAAAGACGACAAACTCTCATCTATTACTCGTCGCAAACAGACAAGATAAAGCCAGCTTCTGGACGGTATGTTTCTACACCGTACAGAGTGTCTGAAGTGAACAGTGTTGACAGGTATTCCTGCTTGTACTGTGTCTGTGAACGGACAGCCATTTGCTCTGCCATTACGAGAGCATCAGCGTGGAAGAACAAGCAGCCACGAGTGTCAGCAGAAGAGGCAGTGTTTTGTGCTGCTGCTTCTACAACTGGAGCGTTGCTTGAAACGTAGATGTCTACGCCATAGAGGTTACCGATAAGGCCAGACTCTACACCGCGTCCGCCTACGAAGTCAGAAGACACGTAACGGTCGATGCCCATGATAGACTTACGTACTGCTGGTGGGATAACGAGGACACGGTTTTCCATAGGAACGTCAGCGTCGTCCATCAGCTTGATAGCCTCACGGAAGCCAAGGTCAGTGAAGTTGTCGCCTGAAGTTACAGTGTCAACAGCGTAAGCAGCAAGGCCAGAAGAGGCATTGAAGTAATAGCTGTTGCTGTTAACCCAGTTAGCACCAGTGTTAGCTGGA
>JAYQEC010000125.1:0-1772 GCA_038138645.1 Porticoccaceae bacterium
ATACCTGAGCTTGATTATGGGCGGGTATATCAATTAAAACAGGATTTCCCTGAGCTTGAGATTATTATTAATGGCGGCATCACTGACTTGGAGCAATCAAAACAGCATTTAACGCAAATTGATGGAGTAATGATCGGTCGAGAGGCTTATACTAACCCCTATCTTTTGGCTGAAGTTGATCAGCAAATTTACGGCAGTGAAAATTCTATTCAAAGTCGTAAAAAAATTGCTGAACAGTTTATCCAATATGTGGATAATGAACTCTCTCAGAATATTAAACTCCAATCTATGACACGACATATTTTGGGACTTTTTCATGGCATGCCTGGCGCGCGACAATTTAGGCGACATATCAGCGAAAATGCCCACCAATCGAATGCCACTATTGATGTGTTAATAGAGGCTTTGGCTAAGACAACAGGATAGATTTATGAGTAACAAAAGCAAACTAGACCAACTAAAAGAAATAACCACTGTGGTTGCCGATACGGGTGATTTTGATGCGATTGCGCAGTATTCCCCAGAAGATGCAACCACTAACCCTTCTCTTTTGCTTAAGGCGGCACAGATGCCGGCTTATCGCGGTCTAGTTGAGGATGTGATCAAATCAGTAACTACTGGCAAGCTGTCTTCAAAAGAACAGCTTGATGATTGCATGGATAAATTGGCAGTAGGTTTTGGTGAGAAAATTCTTGAGACTATTCCGGGTCGCGTCTCTACTGAGGTTGATGCTCACTTATCTTTTGATACTCAGGCTTCGATTGCTAAGGCGCGTCGTTTAATCGATCTCTACGAGCAAGCGGGTATTGATAAGAGCCGCGTACTGATCAAAATGGCTTCAACTTGGGAAGGTATTCGTGCCGCTGAACAGCTCGAAAAAGAAGGTATTAACTGTAACCTGACGCTTTTATTTAGCTTTTCACAGGCTGCGGCAGCCGCGGATGCGGGCGCCTTTTTAATCTCTCCATTTGTGGGTCGTATTTTGGATTGGTACAAGGCCAATACGGGTCTTAATGATTATCAGCCAGAAGATGATCCCGGTGTTCAGTCGGTTACTCGTATCTATAACTATTACAAGCAAAGTGGCTATAACACGATTGTGATGGGTGCGAGTTTTAGAAACACTGAAGAAATCACTGAGCTTGCTGGCTGTGATCGCTTAACCATTAGCCCACAATTGCTTTCAGAGCTGGGTGAGGACTATGGCACTCTTACTCGCAAGTTGGATCCTAATAATACCGGCAAGCGCATTAGTTATACTCAGGGTAATGAAAGCAAATTTAGATTTGAGCTTAATGAAGATGCGATGGCCACTGAAAAGTTAGCTGAGGGTATTCGCGGCTTTGTTAAGGACCAGAATAAATTGGAAACTTGGTTGCGAGATATTGCTTAATGCTGAGTAAGATCAAACAGCTGTTCGCCAAAAAAGACGAGCAGTCCGATCAAGAAAAGGTCGCTGAAGAACATTTAGCTACAGCGGCCTTGCTAATCGAGGTGATGGTGATTGATGGTCATATGGATGATCAAGAGCTGCAATCGATTAGCGGTACACTTTGTTCAATTCTCGAGCTTGCAAAGGATCAGGTCGACGAACTGATTACCCTATCTAAAGCTGAGGTTGAAGATGCTACATCGCTTTATCAGTTTACCAAGCAGATTAACGATCACTACGACTTAGAGGGCAAGCTTCAACTGCTGACTTCTATGTGGAAAGTAGCCTACGCTGATGGTGAATTAGATAAGCACGAAGAGCATATTATTCGGCGAGTTGC
>JAYQEC010000126.1:0-1759 GCA_038138645.1 Porticoccaceae bacterium
GAGGAAGACAGTAAAATTTACGGTCTAGACTCAGGTGCTGATGACTATATTTCAAAACCATTTTCTCCTCGGGAGCTGGTTTCTAGAGTCAAAGCGGTATTGCGTAGAGTGGGTCGAGAAGATTTAGATGAACCGATATCAGTCGGTGAATTGTTGTTTGACCCCATTGGCCATAGAGTGAGTATTTCTGGAACTCCACTTAACCTAGGGCCCACAGAATATAAGCTACTTCAATTTTTTTTAACCCACCAAGAGCGCGTTTATTCGCGCGATCAAATCCTAGATTATGTCTGGGGAAGCAATGTATACCTCGATGAGAGAACGGTTGATGTGCATATTAGGCGATTGCGTAAAGCAATTTCAGTTGCAGGTCACGAAAACTATGTGCAGACTGTGCGGGGGGCAGGTTACCGTTTTTCAACTAAGCTAGCAGATGCATAGAGGATACAGATTCATTGCGACTAGGAATACAAAATGAGATATGGCGAATAATTGCAATTTCGCTGTTCTCACTTATCTTTGGAATTAGTCTTGGACAGCCATTAATGGCGCTACTGGCGGGTGGCGCTTTGTATATTTTATGGGCCTCTAGAACAATAAGCCGACTGTTCAAATGGGTTGATATTGGTATGCGCGGAGTGCCACCCGATATGGATGGCGTATGGGGAGAGCTTGCCGATACCCTCAATCGACAGCGTCGTCGCCATCGTGGCACCCAAGAAAAAATGCGCCGAGCCATTAATCGCGCCAAGCGAGTCACCGAAGCGGTAGACGATGCGGTAATTGTTTTGCGTAGGGATCGCACTATAGACTGGTGGAACAGTGCAGGTAAAAAACTTTTAGGTCTAAGATCTAGCGATCGAGGCGTCGCCATTACTAACTTGATACGTGATCCTAAATTTGTTGCCTACATCACTAGTGACCAGTTTGAACCATCATCACGCTTACCTTCTTCAAGACATAATGGCAGGTTATTAGAATTCTCAGCGGTTATGTTTGGCGATAGTGAAATTGTGTTAGTAATTTCAGATATCACTCAAATTAATGAGTTAGAGAAAGTGCGAAAAGAATTTGTCGGCAATATTTCTCATGAGTTGCGCACGCCTTTAACAGTGATGCGCGGCTATGTGGAAACCTTAAGTGACATGAAGGGCAATTCAGATATGGCAAATAAAGCTTATCAAGAAATGTCTAATCAGATCGATCGTATGAAAGACTTGGCTGACGATATTATTTTATTATCCAAATTAGAATCAGATCACCAGTTATCTGAGAAGTCTATTGAGTTAAAACCATTAATTTCAGAAATTATTGCACAAGCGGATCAACTTAGTGCGGGAAAACACAAGATAACAATGGACTGCGATTCACTGACAGAGGTTAAAGCTGATAGTAAGCTTCTGCGCAGTGCCTTGGGAAATATTGTCTTTAATGCGGTGCTTCATAACCCACAGGGTGCGGATATCAATATTGCTATTTCCGAAACCAGCCAGCAAATTGAAGTGGCGATCAAGGATACGGGCGTGGGAATCGATCCTGATGAAATCCCCCGTCTCACCGAACGGTTTTATCGCGGCGATAGCAGTCGTAATTCTAAAACAGGTGGAAGCGGACTGGGGTTGGCAATTGTCAAACATGCTTTAACAAAATGTGGTGCCAGGCTTGAGATCAAATCAAGACTCGGTGAGGGCGCCTTATTTACCTGTATTTTCCCAAAATAAAAAAGGGCGCCGAAGCGCCCTTTTTAACAACAAAAAAC
>JAYQEC010000127.1:0-1713 GCA_038138645.1 Porticoccaceae bacterium
CTTGTTCTGACGCGTAATGTGGGGAATCGTTCCACGTTTGGTCAATCGTCTCTACATCGAAGTCATGTTTCATGAACTGCGCGGAGATATAGGGTTGGTCGTTCATAATGGACATGTGGAAGTCGCCCTTGTAACACCATTCCTCCCACGGTAGGAACTCCTCACGTGCGCGTAGACGCGCCTCTTTAGTCCACAAGACCACGCCCGTATTCATTATCATAATCTTGGACGGTTTGTTAGGTGGCATCACCGGAACGATAGGACAATCGTGTAGTGAGAACTTGCGACAGAAGTCTTGGTAGTTACTTTCTTTGTAATCCCATGAGTTGTACCCACCACCAGATGCGGTAACGAAGTCTGACTCTAAGACACCATAAACGTCTGCGCCAGTCTCCATAAGGTCGAAGATGTTCTCTTCTGTATTGACGACGATATCGGTATCGACGAATAATAGATTATCGTACTCATCGAATACTGGGTCTAACCAGACACGTGCACATTCATGTAGTAGTGAAGTATTGCAGCCGTGTCCCTTAGTGACGACACGTTCATCTGAGTAGAAATGTTTGGCACCGATTTTGGTTGCGTAATCTTGGAACGATTCGCGTGAAATGTCCGCTACTCTTTTATATAAATCAGACCTTCTCCATCCTCCGATATCACCCCTCTTGTCTACTTCCGGTGTGACAATCATATATTGAAAAATCGCGTTGCGGGACATTCTCTAACCTCGTCATTAGTCGTTCGGCACGATTGCTTACTTGACGGTACCATAGTGAATCACGACCTTCTACCGCCGCGTTCTTCCAGTCACCCACTTCTAAGTGACCATTCATTTTCTTAAACTTACTTAGTCTTGGTCTACCAAGGTTAAACATCATGTTAACCAAGATTTCCTTGACTTCATCTGGAAAATCAGACCACCTGAATCCGTATAACTTATAACATTCTCGCAAGGTGACGTTGATGTCTTCTTGAAAGACCTCGTTAACTCTTTCTTCGGATACCGGCGTTCCAACTGGGCTTCCGTACTCGGCGTCACTCTTTGTGATGAGATGTCCAACACCGAACGTGGGATAGCCGAGATGGTCGTTGTAAATCTCATACACGACTCCTTCGTCAATCTGCAATTGTTTGTATACTCGTTCAAGGTTCATTACAAGAAACTCTCGTAAGGATTGTCTAGATCATACCCTAAATTATTGATTGCATCAAGTATTTTCGCTGTGTAATACTCTGAAGATGACCCGTCAAGTACCCCATGCACAAGACGTACTTTCTCATCCTCAACGTAATCTGCAAGGTTGAGACTGGAAAAGATTCCAGTGCCGTTATACACTTTCTGTACGTTAGTCTGATAAGATGCATCACCTTCAACCGCAAAGTGTACCATGCGGTAATATCCTGGCGAAGGTGTTGAGTTAAGAGCAATTCGTAAGGTAGTAAGGTCTGTTTCCAAATGTGCAGTCATAGTTCCCAACTGAGCGTACGGTGAATTCTCATCTGTGAACAGAAGATTAATTACTTTCGTGATGTCGTTTGATGACCCCATAGTTTGGGCCCACTGAAATGGTCTCTCATCCGAAATCTCGATAAACGATACACGAGTGTTGTACTGTGACATATCGTTATCGTAGAACGGAACCAAGACACTTGACAGTAGATTATCACGTGCATACTGCAACGGTGCAAGTGATGAGTTCATACTCCCCG
>JAYQEC010000128.1:0-1701 GCA_038138645.1 Porticoccaceae bacterium
CATCAGTTACTGATGTCTGATGTCCTTACCCTTAACCACATAGACAATTTGTTCGCACAGGTTTTTGGCATGATCGCCAATACGCTCTAACGATCGAACCACCCATAGAATATTAATCGCACGGCTAATACTTCTAGGATCTTCCATCATATAGGTCACTAGTTCTCGTAATGCACTCTTATAATCAAGATCAACCTGCGCATCTTCATTCAATGTTTTCATCGCTGCATCCACATCAAATCGAGCAAAAGCATCTAACGCATTAGCAAGCATTCCAGACACTGAATCACCAAGATGACGAACCTCTTTATAACCCTGTGATAGGCCATCTTGCTCAGACAGAATAACGGCATGATTAGCAATCTTTCTTGCTTCATCACCGATACGCTCTAGATCATTAATTGCTTTAGTGACCATCATTACAAAACGCAAATCACTTGCCGCTGGCTGTCGGCGAGCAATAATTAAAATACAGGCTTCATCAATATCCACCTCCATTTCATCCACTAGACGCTCTTCTTTGATCACCTCTTCAGCAAGACTACTATCAGCCTTGATTACGGCTTGAATAGAGTTTTTTAATTGCTGTTCCACTTTGCCGCCCATTTCCATTAGCTGAGTGCGAATTTCTTCAAGCTCCTCATCAAACTGGGTCATAATATGATTTTCAAATGACATTTTTGGCATATTTATCTTCCTTTAAAAGGCTTATCTTCTATTTCGTTGCGGCTAATTACCCAAATCGACCTGTAATATAGGCCTCAGTAAGCTGATGTTCTGGCATTGTAAACACCTGCTCCGTAGGATTAACTTCAATAAGTTTCCCGAGATGGAAATAAGCCGTGCGACTTGAAACTCGCGCTGCCTGTTGCATGCTGTGCGTTACAATAGCAATGGTAAAATTCTGACTTAATTCCTCAATTAACTCTTCAATACGTGCTGTTGCAATTGGATCCAGTGCTGAGCATGGCTCATCCATCAAAATAACCTCAGGGCTAACAGCGATAGCACGGGCAATACAGAGTCGCTGTTGCTGCCCACCAGAAAGACCCGTACCCGGCTGATGAAGTCGCTCTTTTACTTCCTCCCAGAGTCCAGCTTTCTTTAAACTATCCTCAACAATTTCATCTAAGTCAACGCGAGAATCCGCAAGGCCGTGAATCTTTGGACCATAGGCAATATTTTCAAAAATTGACTTAGGGAATGGATTTGGTTTTTGGAATACCATACCCACTCTTGCGCGCAACTCAACTACATCTAGATTCTGTTGGTAGATATTATCGCCATCAAGCAATACTTCTCCCTCAACTCGACAGCCATCAACCGTATCATTCATTCGATTTAATGATCGTAAAAAGGTTGACTTACCACAGCCCGAAGGACCAATCATTGCGATCACTTCATTCTTAGCGATATCCACACTCACATCTTGAATAGCCTGCTTATCACCATAATAAACATTAACATTGCGCATACTCATTTTTGGATTATCACAAAAACGATTACCCACCGTGGCCTGCGCTTGATCAACTTCTAAATTTTGCTTTGAAGTTGATTTTGGGTCTTTTGCAGTCTTTGCTGCAGCAGTAGCTTCTTTCATAATAACTCTCTTTACCAACGGCGTTCTAAACGTTTTCTCAACCAAACGGCTGTTATATTCATAATTAATAGGAATGACAACAGTACCATAATGGCAGCTGA
>JAYQEC010000129.1:0-1683 GCA_038138645.1 Porticoccaceae bacterium
ACCATGAAGCCTCAAAGCCAATCTGCGGCATTAATAACTGCAGCTGAATCTATGGCCGGTTTGCGCATTATTTCTCAATGGGTTTTGACGGCGCTTTGTTTAATTTTGGCAACCATTGGCCTCTATTGGGGGTGGCGCAGAATTACAGCTGACTTTAGAGCGCGTCAATCCGTCGAAAGGGTTATGGAAAACCTTCTTCTTGGTTGCGCCTGCCTAGCAATTTTTACCACGGTCGGTATTGTTTTTTCGGTTTTATTTGAATCTATCCAATTCTTTCGTTCGGTGCCATTCTTTGATTTTGTCTTTGGCTTAGATTGGAGTCCTCAGACTGCAATTCGCGAAGATCAAGTGGGCTCCTCAGGTAGCTTTGGTGCGGTTCCCTTGTTTGTGGGTACGCTTTTGATTTCAGCGGTTGCCATGTTTGTGGCAGTGCCTATTGGCCTTATGTCAGCTATTTATTTAGCGGAATATTCAAGCAAATCCGTGCGAACCTATGCCAAGCCAGCGCTAGAGGTTTTAGCCGGTGTTCCCACCGTTGTTTACGGCTTCTTTGCGGCACTAACTGTAGCGCCTTTTTTGCGTGATTTAGGGGCTGACTTTGGTTTAAGTATTTCTTCGGAAAGCGCGCTTGCCGCAGGCTTAGTGATGGGCGTGATGATTATTCCCTTTATTTCCTCACTGGCCGATGATGTTATTACGGCTGTGCCGCAAGCTATGCGTGATGGCTCATTAGCGATGGGTGCAACGCATTCCGAAACGGTACGTCGCGTGGTTATTCCCGCTGCTCTACCAGGTATTGTTGCGGGTATTATGCTGGCAATTTCTCGCGCAATTGGTGAAACCATGATTGTTGTGATGGCGGCGGGACTTGCCGCTAAATTAACCGCTAATCCACTAGAATCGGTAACCACAGTGACTGTTCAGATTGTAACATTGCTTACGGGTGACCAGGAATTTGATAGCCCCAAGACGCTAGCCGCCTTTGCTTTGGGTCTAATGCTATTTACTGTGACATTGCTGCTAAATATTTTTGCATTGCATATCGTTAAAAAATATCGGGAGCAATATGAGTAACTCCATGGATAATTTAGATAAAATCAAAAGCTCACTTAAACGTAGAAGCCGCTCTGAAATTAGGTTTCGTTGGTACGGTCGCGTTGCAATTATTTTAGGGCTAGTTGCTGTTCTGGCTTTATTTGTGGATATCGTGAGTAAAGGGCATGGCGCCTTTAAAGCCACCTATATACAGCTTGATGTTAATTATGATGCCGAGTTACTGGGTGTGACTAGCTTGGCAGACGAATCTCAGTTGATGATGGCTAACTGGGATGCGTTGAGCAAATCTGCGTTGCGTAATAAATTTTCTGAGGTGTCTGGTCGTAGAGATAAGCGTCAGCTATATAAGCTTATGAGTAATGGCATTGGATTCGATCTAAAAGAGCGTCTAATTGCTAATCCGTTACTTTTAGGTGAAACAGAGACTTTATGGTTGCTTGCCGATGATGATATTGATACCTACTATAAATCTTGGTTAGATAACGAGCCTTATGATGCGCGCTTAAGTAAAAAACAGGTACAGTGGATTGGCCAATTGCATGAGCAGGGACATATTAGGCTGCAGTTAAATACTAATTTGCTGACCAAAGGTGACTCAAGAGAGCCTGAGCAAGCCGGTATTTACGG
>JAYQEC010000130.1:0-1668 GCA_038138645.1 Porticoccaceae bacterium
AGAGCTTATGTCGGCTTGATGATTTCAAAGATAACTGCGGTTTCGGGCTAATTGCCCATACCAAAGGTAAAGCAAACCACCAGTTGTTACAAAATGCTATTACAGCACTTACCTGTATGACCCACCGAGGCGGTGTTGCCGCTGATGGTAAAACCGGTGACGGCTGTGGACTCCTATTGCAAAAGCCAGATGGCTTTTTGCGCGCAAAGGTTAAACAGGACTCTGGTGTAGAGTTGCCTGAGGATTACGCTGTTGGTGCAATTATGCTCAATAGCGATGACAATTTGCGCAGTCAGTCAAAAACTATTATCGAACAGGAAATGGCTGCACAGGGCTTAGAAGTTGTCGCTTGGCGACTTGTTCCAACTGATGATAGTTGTCTTGGGCCAATTGCTATTGAATCGCTGCCGGCTTTTGAACAAGTATTCGTTGCACCAGGTAAGATTACTGATCAAAAAGTATTCGCTGCTAGACTCTATATGGCGCGTCGTAAGGCTGAAATTAAACTAGCTGAAGATGATACTTTCCATATAGCAAGTTTAGGTATCGACGTTCTAAGTTATAAGGGACTCATGATGCCAGTGGATTTGCCAAAGTTTTATACTGATTTGGCCGATCCATCACTTGAGACTGCGATCTGTGTATTCCACCAGCGTTTCTCAACCAATACTATGCCCAAGTGGCCCTTGGCACAGCCGTTTAGAATGCTCGCCCACAATGGTGAAATCAATACTATTGTCGGTAACAGAAACTGGTCTGTTGCCAGAACGTCAAAATATAAAAGCGACCTGCTACCAGATCTAAAAGAGGCTGCACCACTGGTAAACCGTACCGGTTCTGACTCTTCTAGCTTAGATAATATGCTTGAAATGTTAGTTACTGGTGGTATGGATCTACATTTGGCGGTTCGCGCTTTGGTGCCACCCGCTTGGCAAAATGTTGAAGATATTGATCCCGATTTGCGTGCACTATACGACTATCTATCAATGCACCAAGAGCCTTGGGATGGTCCAGCCGGATTGGTAATTACCGACGGTCGCTATGCGGTTTGTACACTGGATAGAAATGGTTTGCGTCCATCGCGTTGGGTAATGACTGATGATGATGTGATTACTGTTGCTTCTGAAGTGGGTGTTTATGACTATGCACCTGAATCAGTGGTGGCTAAGGGTCGATTAGGACCCGGTGATATCCTTTCTATTGATACGCAAAAAGGTGAGATTAAATTCCGCGATGAGGTTGAAACAGAGCTAGCGGCTCGCAACCCATACAAGCAGTGGCTAAAAGATGGACATTTCTCAATTGCTTCTACCTTTGATATGGATAGCATTGATCTTGAAGGTACCCTAAGTCGCGAACAGATTCGCACCTATATGAAAATGTTCCAAGTTTCTTTCGAAGAGAGAGATCAGGTTCTGCGTCCTCTGGCTGAAGGTGGTCAAGAGGCAACCGGCTCTATGGGTGACGATACCCCAATGGCTGTTCTCTCTTCAAAGCATCGTAATTTATTCGATTACTTTAGACAGCAATTTGCTCAGGTAACCAACCCGCCAATCGATCCGTTAAGAGAGTCTATTGTGATGTCTCTAGGTGTTGAGTTGGGTCGTGAAGGAAGTATTTTTGAAGAAAAAGCTGATTTAGCCTGTCGAATTGGTCTTTCAAGTCCTG
>JAYQEC010000131.1:0-1640 GCA_038138645.1 Porticoccaceae bacterium
CGCGGGGTGCGATCAAAGTGGTTAGAGCTTGCCTTGCGAACGGCAGAGCAAAATTTATCGGCTAAATTGGCTTCAAAAAAGACTCAGCAACAGCGATTTGAGTCGTTGCGTGAAACCCTTGAATTGGACGAAATGCCTCAGCGTTTGGAGTGTTTTGATATTAGTCATAGTAGTGGTGAGGCGACGGTGGCTAGCTGTGTGGTATTTGATAGTAATGGCCCGCTTAAGAGTGATTATCGCAAGTTTAATATCGAGGGTATTACCCAGGGTGATGATTATGCGGCCATGGCGCAGGCGATTCGTCGGCGCTACACGCGATTACTTGATGGCGAGGCTAAACTTCCTGATATTCTGGTGATTGATGGCGGTAAGGGTCAGCTGGGTATGGTTAAGGATGTGCTGAATGAGTTGGGTGTTGTGGGGGTGATGCTGTTGGGTATTGCCAAGGGCACCACGCGCAAGCCGGGCTTGGAAACCTTAATTTTGGCGGATCAAAATAACCGTGTAATTGCCAAGCCACAGACAGCGGCTTTGCATCTGTTGCAGCAGATACGCGATGAGGCGCATCGGTTTGCTATTACCGGTCATAAGCAACGGCGCGATAAAAAGCGTCGCGTCTCTCCGCTTGAGGGCATTCCGGGGGTAGGGCCTAAGCGTCGTCGAGACTTACTAAAACACTTTGGTGGTATCGGTGAAGTTAAGAAGGCCAGCGTCGCGGATTTGGCAAAAGTGCCCAATATTAGTAAAAAGGTGGCTGAAGCTATTTACAGTGCGCTCTACAATGAGTAAGTTAGTTAAATATAAATATTTGATCCAATTTAAGAGAATCTTTTGACTATGTGGAACCTTCCCAACCAGCTCACCTTGCTTCGCATTGGTATGATCCCAGTATTTGTTATTCTTTATTATTTGCCTTGGGGTTGGAGTCATGTTGCTTCTGCGGCTATTTTTGGCTTAGCGGCATTAACTGATTGGGTGGATGGCTATTTGGCGCGAAAGATGGGTCTTGAATCTTCCTTTGGTGCTTTTTTAGATCCGGTAGCCGATAAGTTAATTGTTATCGTTGCTTTAATAATGCTTCTCCAAGCTAACTCAACGATTTGGTTTGCACTGCCAACGGTTGTAATTGTTGGTCGCGAGGTGGTTATCTCAGCGCTGCGTGAATGGATGGCTGAAAGAGCCCTGCGTGAAGAAGTGGCTGTTTCGATGATTGGCAAGGTCAAGACTTGGGTGCAAATGGCGGCCATTGTATTTTTGTTGCTCGCCGGTAAAACCTTTGGTGCATTGGCTATTATTGGATACTTAGGGCTCTATGTTTCTGCAGGGTTGGCGTTATGGTCTATGTGGGTCTATCTTAAGCAAGCGTGGCCAGAAATGCGTGGTGAAAAAGATACTGAGTCAGAATCTACAGAAGACGCGTAAATACTAAGGCTTTCTTGGTATTTGCATAGGTTTCTTCGCCGATTGGCTATGACTTCTCAAAAAAGACGGTTTTAACGGTTGATTTATTGTCGTCACGCCTTAGAATAGCGCACCTTGCTCTGCACTACCTACCTGGTCAGAGCATATGATGAAAAGTCCACATTTTGTGGCGCTGTAGCAAAGTGGTAATGCAGTGGACTGCAACTCCGCCATCGTCG
>JAYQEC010000132.1:0-1588 GCA_038138645.1 Porticoccaceae bacterium
GTCTTTAGAAGTTCTTCGACTTTTTCTTCAAAATCTAAGTCACTATTTAGAGTATCTTTCACACAGTTTTTTAGATGTGTTTTTAAAATTTTCCCCTCAATTGTAGCTATTGCACTTCTAGCAGCTTTCAATTGATTAAGAATATCAATGCAATACTTTCCTTCTTCGATCATCTTCCCAACTCCTCGAATTTGCCCCTCTATTCTATTAATTCCTGCTAGTTGTTCTTTGTGACATGGATGACTCATAAAAACCTCGGGACTAAATATGTGAATATTGTTGAAAAGGAAAAAATTGCTAAAGAAAGAAAAAATATGAACTTTGACCGTTTTCTTGTTTGCATACAAAGTTTTGCCAATTCTGGGTCTGTTGGGCAAGGCGCATACTGTGATCTATAATTCGCAAACCCTGCTATTAGAAGCATAATGGCTGCAAAGCAAGTAATAGCAATTTTATGTTGAGAAAGAACAGTTAAAAAAGGAAAGAAACTCACTAGGCTTGCGAATGATGCCCCTGCGCCAAGCAAGACAAAAAGTGCAGGCATGGCGCAACAAATTAATGTTGAAGATGATAAAAATAAGGAAATAAAGTTAGATGACTTAACTTTCATATCGATGCCTTAAAGATCTAAAACTTCCATTTTTGTTGCATTTTGACCATTGGCAGTTATTTTTTCTTTTATATCATCATAGCTTATTTCACTTTCCTGTTTGTAAGCGATCAAAACCTTACCTTTATTTAGGTCAACATCTACGCTGATAACATTCTCATCCTTTTTAAAGGTTTTTTCGATTCCTCGAGCACAGAAATCACAAACCATACCCTGAACGCTAATAACCGCTACTTTGGCGCCGCTAAGATTTTTTACAAAATTGCTAAATCTCTTTTGATCAACACCAAAGTTATTTCCGTCAACAAAGATTTCAGTATTGTGTTGTTGTGAATTATGCTCATCCTCATGAGAATGATGCATCATGCTATCTGCCAGTGAGAATGATGAAATTGCAAATGTGATAAAAAAAATATTTTTCATAAAACCTCCTTAAAACCTTCGCATAAAATGAAAATCCCAATTTGATTTTCCGTTGTAACCCAACTCCAAAAGATTGTCTCCTTTGAAAAATTTTAGGCAAGGGTATGTTGATGTTGTGTCAGTAATTGAATTTTTTGTAGCCTTTAACATTATCCAGGTGTGAAGATCACCATATTCACCTAGATAGGGTGCAAACCCTATCTGATATTTCTGTTCAGAATAATCTTGGTTTGGGGACTCAACTTTTTTAAAGTCAAATCCTATAAAGTATCTTCTAGTTTCCCAGTCACCATGAATCCCATAAAACGAGTTGTCATTTGAGTCGAGACTAAAGCCTGACTGAAAGTATAAATTTCTTTGAGAATTGTGGGTGTTTTTTCGATTAACAAGATAGGTAAATCGTAGTAGCGAGTATTGATCTTCAATACGCTTATCTTTTTTTCTTTCTATGCCAATTGCGTATTTATAGGTGGGCGAATAATGCATGTAAACAGAATTTTGGAAATTATCTGCTTTGGTCATCAAGGTGAATCCACCGGGATAGGATACAGGTCT
>JAYQEC010000133.1:0-1559 GCA_038138645.1 Porticoccaceae bacterium
CGAACAATTTCTGGATCCTCAGAATAGCCTTCATAGGTTCTTCCCCAAGTGTCATTGCGAACCACAGCAAGGGTGGGAGCAAATACCCAATCAATACCAGTGGCAGCGACTTCCAACGCGGTTATTTCACCAATTTCACGCATAAGTTGCGGGTTGTTTGTTGCGCCAAGACCAATGTTATGAGGAAAAATAGTCGCTCCAACTACATTATTGTGGCCATGAACCGCATCGGTGCCCCATATAAGAGGAATACCAACACCGCCATCACTGGTATCTGTGCTGGCTTCATAAAAGCTATCAGCTAAGGCTACCCAGTCAGCAACCGTGGAATATTGCCCATTGGGCCAGGTGCCACCACCATTAAGTACAGAACCAAGATTCCAATCGCGCGCTTGATTTGGCGTTACATTACTGATTTCTGCCTGTACCATCTGGCCAACTTTTTCAGCAATAGTCATTGATGACAAAATAGAAGCCACAGTGCTTTCAACATTCTCGGAAACATCGCTGCTTAGCGAGGGCCATGTGCTAGATAATACTGATACTGTGGCAGATGCAGTCGATTGATCTCCGTTAGTATCGGTAACTCTGTAATCAAAAGAATCATAACCATAAAAGCCACTATTTGGGGTATAAGTTGCAACGCCATTGCTATCTAGCACAACAGACCCATTGTCTGTATTAGTGATCAAGCTATAGTTAATAGGGCTATCTTCAAGGCCACTGTCATTAGTGCTTACATTTAAAGTAATTGCAGCATCTTGATCGGTAGTTACAAAATCATTTTCGGCAACAGGCTGACTTAAATTAACATTGGTATTATCAGCACCATAAAGATCTAAATAGGCTTCAATAGAGGCCACAGTTGATCTTGTGGCATTGCTCGCGACGACACTATCTATCAAGGATTCACCGCGAAGATTAAATAGATAGCGCAGAACCAAGAGTCCATCGGTTAGCGCATCCACCTCACCATTGCCGTCAATATCAGCAATTGTCATAGTTTCAGCAACCGAGGCAATCACCTCAGAATTAGACAGGGGGGAATTACTGGCAATAGCACCATCTGTTAAACTCTCATTAGTGAGTTCAAAAGAATACCTTAGGATTAGCAACCCATCGGTCAGTGCATCCATTTCAGCATTCTTATCCACATCCCAGCTTAAAGTGTTGGCACTAGCAGTGCTGTATAGCCCACCCCAAAAAAGTAGTGTTACGCTTATCTTTAAGAGGTTACTAAACAATGTTTTAAGCCTAGACATAGTAAATCCTGTTATAAACTTTTATGGTTAATCTACGGTAAGTGTAAAGGGCACAGATTCGTAGTTAACAGAGCTTGGGCCGATCATTAAGGCAAAATCACCTGGCTCGGCTTTAAAGCTCATATCACGGGTGTAAAAGGCCAGATCATCTGCATCAATGGTAAAGCTTACTTTTTGGCTTTCGCCGGCCTTTAGGGCAATTTTTTCAAAGCCTTTTAGCTCCATAACCGGACGAACGGCAGAGCCCACCATATCCTTAATATACAACTGAACTACCTCTTCACCAAAGCGCTTACC
>JAYQEC010000134.1:0-1545 GCA_038138645.1 Porticoccaceae bacterium
AGAGGATTAAATCGTTTTCTAAAGTTATAGGGTAGGCTCCAACTCCTGCAGAGTTTATACTATGGAGTCTACCCTTTTTAGTGAGAACGATTTTATGTCTCAAAGGCGCATTACCCAACAACGCAAAACCATTGAGGCTCTTCTAGAGCAATCAACTTCTCCAATTCTGCCAAAAGAGCTTCATCAGCAAGCCCAGCAGAGCTTGCCAAATCTTGGAATAGCCACAGTTTTTCGCGCATTAAAAGATTTAGTTGAAGAAGGCGGTGTCCGTGTGGTCGAAATCCCTGGTGATTCGCCCCGCTATGAATCCATAAAGCGCAACCATCATCATCATTTTAAATGCAACAAATGCGAGGTGGTTTTTTGTATCGAAGGCTGCCCAGGTAATTTAGAAAAAATGCTAAATCCGGGGTTCGAACTGAGTAACCACGATATTACGCTTTTTGGCACCTGTGCTAACTGCTCATAGTCGCTAAGCCATAAACCCCTATATCGGGTAAAAATTTCCAAATCCTATGGTCGCAATGGCATTCTAGGGTTACACTCAAAGTATGGCGATTGAAAACATATTCAATACTAAGGTCGGTCTAGCGCTAGGCAGTGGCGGTGCTAAGGGGATTGCACATATTGGTGTTTTAAGAGCTTTGCAAAATGCTAATGTTAAGGTCGACTATATCTCGGGTACTAGTGTGGGTGCCATGGTGGCATCAATGGTTGCATTTAATGTGAATCTTGATGTTGTTGCAGAAATCGCTAAAAGCATGACCCTCGCGCAAATTACTACCTTTAAGTTAAGCAAGACCGGCTTTTTTACCGCTGATCCTTTAAAAGAAATTCTAATCGAGCATCTGGGCGAGGTTAATATCGAGGATGCAGCGATTCCGCTTTCGATTGTTGCTACGGATATTAATTCGGGTGAGGAAGTTATCTTTACCGAGGGTCCGTTGGCTGATGCGGTCTGCGCTTCGGCTTCGATTCCGGGGGTGTATATCCCGATGCAGCTTAATGGGCGAACCCTTGTCGATGGCGGTATTGTGCAAAGTGTGCCAGTGCAGGCAGTTAAATCTATGGGTGCTGGGGTTATTATCGCTAGCCAGTTGGGCGGCGTAGGTGCCTATGAAGAGCCAAAAAATGTGCTTGATGTTATGCGCAATGCCTTTGATATTGCATTAAGCCATCGCAATTATGCAGAAACCAAGATTGCTGATATTTTGATTGCTATGGATTTAAGAGACTTTAGTATTTCAGATAATACGCAGCGTTATGATGAGCTGTGCGCCATTGGTTATAGCACTGCAAGCGAAGCGTTAAAGAAAATGGCTTGGTATCGAAGCACTAATCCTTTGCTCTATGTATGGCGCATTATCAGTGTAATATCCCCCTTTAAATTACCAAAAATTTTTGGCAAGTGTAAAAAAGAATCATAGGCTGACTAAAAAAATCTTTCTTGCCAGTAACAGGCAGGCGATGATTACTACTAATAGCAGTAGTTTTTGCAGGATAAGCTGATTCTTTTGACCGATAGAAAACTGCGATCCCAAAACT
>JAYQEC010000135.1:0-1543 GCA_038138645.1 Porticoccaceae bacterium
TCATTTTATAGCCAAATAAATTAAAAGAAACCGGAGTCAAATATGATCAATAAATTTATTTCAATATCTGTATTGGCATTGATAGCACTTACTGGAACGTCTGTCTCAGTGGCGCGTGAAAATGTAGAGGTGGTAGGGTCTTCCACTGTATACCCATTTGCTACAGTTGTTGCTGAACGCTACGGTCGCGCCAGCGGCAAGCCAACACCAAAGATTGAGTCAACAGGCTCTGGTGGCGGTATGAAGCTATTTTGTTCGGGTGTTGGAACAAACTATCCCGATGTAACAAATGCTTCAAGACGTATGAAAAAGTCTGAATTTAACAAGTGTCAGAAAAATGGCGTTAAGGACATTATTGAGGTTCAGGTGGGTTATGACGGTATCGTGATTGCTAATTCAATCAAATCTGAGCCTATGCAAATTAGTCGTAAAGATATTTTCCTAGCTTTAGCGGCCAAAGTTCCAGGCGAGAAAGAAGGTGAGTTAATTGATAATCCTTATACCACTTGGAAGCAGGTGAATGCCTCATTACCTGATGTTGCGATTGAAGTTTTAGGGCCCCCGCCCACTTCAGGCACCAGAGATGCATTTGCTGAGCTTGGTCTAGAGGGTGGCTGTAAGAAATTTGCTTGGATTAAAGCACTTAAAAAAGTTAATAAAAGTGAATATAAGTCAATTTGTCATACAGTTCGTGAAGATGGCCGCTATATTGAAGTAGGTGAAAACGATAACTTGATCGTACAAAAACTACAGGCTAATCCATCGGTGTTAGGTGTATTCGGATTTAGTTTCCTTGATCAAAATGCTGATAAGGTTCAGGGAGCATTAATTGAATCAGTTGAGCCTACATTTGAATCTATCTCCGATAAATCATATCCAATTTCAAGACCACTTTATTTCTATGTTAAGAAAGCACATATCGATGTGGTTCCTGGTATATTAGGCTATCTGACCGAGTTTACCAGTGAGCGTGCTTGGGGTGATGATGGTTATCTAGCAGAAAAAGGCATGATTCCATTGGCAGCAGATGCTCGCAAGGCATTGGCTGCTAGCGTTAGATCATTAACGCCAATGAATGGAAAAGAACCATTGAAATAATTGCAATAAGTTGTCAAAGTACAACCCGGCTCAGGTAGCCGGGTTGTTTTGTTTATATTGGATTGATTTTTATCTATGGAATCTTCGAATTTATTTCTGTTAATGCTGGCGTTGGGTGCGGTTGCTTTCTATATTGGTCGCGGCCGTTCGCTAGCAGTAGCAACGCCTTTGGGCGGTATTAGGCACTTACATTCACTGCCTAATTATTACGGTCTAAATGCATTATTATGCTGTGCTTTGCCCTCGCTGGGTATTTTAGTTCTCTGGCTTATTTTTGATGAATCGGTCATTAATAGCATTGTAATGAGTGGGTTGCCTGCTGAATTAATACCTTCAACCACTGCGGATTACAATCTTATGCTAAATAAGATTAGCAATCTGGCGGATGGAACCATGAAGCCTCAAAGCCAATCTGCGGCATTAATAACTGCAGCTGAATCTATGG
>JAYQEC010000136.1:0-1513 GCA_038138645.1 Porticoccaceae bacterium
TTTGCTCGCTACGCATTGCAAAATCGAGAGGAACACTTCGCAAATTTCGGACGCGCACACGCCTCCGCTAGGTTAGAACTTCGTTTAACCTAGCGGAGTCTTATAAATAAAGGTTTTTTATGAATTGGCGCATATTTATTCACGCATAATCAAGGTGCAATTTGATATGAGATACGATTTGATGCATTATCATGCATAAGCAAAGTGTATCGCTACTTTAAGTGAGTTTGTTTTTACCTGTTCAATCTGAAAAAAACAGCGCCCTGTCAGTCTCTCTTGAGCTTGGTTCATGTCCACCGGAGCAGTTAATTCCGAGACACGTTTATCGTGATATACAGCTCTCAACTGGTAAATGAGACGGTGCTTTGAACGTCATTCAAAGAAAATGGTAGTGGAAAACGGTCAGAGAATCCCTGTGCCCATAGCACTCAACTGGCGAATAGGCATTAAGTTGTCGCTGCCCTAATTCGATTGGGGTTGTATGTTCTTACAAGGAAAGATATGTCTGATTTCGATGTTCAATCTGAACTTTCAGCACTGAAAGCTCAAACTAAAACGATCCGCAAACGCTCTTATTCCGCTCGAAAATCTCGACTCGATAAATATACGCATCAACTCTTGGAGCTGCATCAAGCAGGCGCCACAGCCGCCGAACTTCAACGCTGGCTTAGAGCACACAAGCGGATTAAAGTCGCTCACTCCACCGTACTCAGATGGTTAGAAAAACATGGCTAAATTTGCGAAGAACGTCGATCCGCAAGCCGTTGCCGAAAGGCAAGCGGCTAACGTCATGAAACAAGTTCAAGGGCATATTCTCCCTAGCGTTGGCACCGTTCGTAACTACGAAGAACGACTGGCCGTTGTTGCTAAACATGCCAATGCCGAGTTTAAATGTGGCCTGAGAGATTTAACGGTCGAACGTGCGCACCAGTATTTGACCGACCGTTCCGTAGAAGTGGGACAAAAGACCTTAGACATGGAACGTCAGGCCATTCAATGCATGATGCTACATGTCACGGGAAAACTCTCAGCAACAGAAACACTGGACGTCATCAAATCTGAACATCAACAAATTCTTTCCTCTCGCTCTTACACACCAGAGCAAGCAAACATAGTTTCAGGTGCACAAACTGAACGTAATGCCCTCGCCACTGAAATCGCTCATGCTGCTGGGCTTCGAGCACACGAACTTCACACCATACAACGCCTCGATGAACAAACCCCAGATCCAAGACCGGCACTCGAAGAAAAGTTTTCTGGACGAACAGGTGAACGTTACACCGTCGAGGGTAAAGGTGGCTTAATTCGAGAAGTTCTCATTCCTTCTAACCTTTCGGAAAGGTTAGAAGAGCGTCGATTTAAACATCCACAACAGATCGTAGATCGAGGCGTGAACTACACCACTCACTACGACATCAATGGTGGCAATCGTTGGTCGAGTTCATTCAGTTCAGCATCGAATCGAGCATTAAATTGGAGTGGTGGAGCTCATGGCCTACGCCATAGCTACGCC
>JAYQEC010000137.1:0-1500 GCA_038138645.1 Porticoccaceae bacterium
TGGAATGGTCATGGTCAGGTACCTGGTTGTAGTGATGATCAATGCGCCGAGGCTATTATGGCCGGTGTGGATATGATTATGGTACCTAGTGCATGGCAACCTTTGATTCAAAATACCATTGCACAAGTAGAAAATGGCATTATTCCCATAAGCCGTATCAATGATGCAGTTAGCCGAATTTTGCGGGTAAAAATGCGTGCGGGCTACGCGGATAAAGTTAAACCCTCTGAAAGACTACATGCTAATAATAGTTCATTAATTGGCGCTCCCGCTCATAGGGCAGTGGCAAGACAAGCGGTCAGGGAGTCACTGGTTTTACTTAAAAACTCAGATAATATTTTACCGCTTGATCGCAACCTTGATGTTTTAGTTGCCGGTAATGCAGCTAATGATATTGGTATGCAAAGCGGTGGCTGGACGGTGAGTTGGCAAGGTCTCACAAATGCTAATAATTCATTCCCCGGCGGCACCTCAATTTACCAAGGTATTCAGTCAGTCGTTAATAGCGCAGGAGGCACTACTCGCCTTAGCGCCAATGGTAACTACAGTGGCTCTAAGCCAGATGTTGCCATTGTAGTATTTGGTGAGCCCCCCTATGCTGAGGGCGCTGGTGATCTTTCAAATATTGAATATCAAGCGGGCTATAAATCAGATCTGGCAATGCTTGAATCTTTAAAAGCACAGAATATTCCCGTTATTTCAATCTTTATTACCGGTCGTCCGCTTTGGGTCAATAAAGAGCTTAATGCATCGAATGCATTTGTAGCTGCTTGGTTACCAGGCTCTGAGGGTGGTGGTATTGCTGATGTTATTTTTAAGGCTGCAAACGGTGAAATCAACCATGACTTTACCGGTAAATTGTCTTTTTCATGGCCTAAGCAATCTAACCAGTTAGTTCTTAACCGAGGGGATGAAAATTATGACCCTCTTTTTGCTTACGGCTTTGGATTAAATTATCAGGACACTGACACTTTAGGTGACAACCTAGATACAAGCGATAATGGGACAGGCCAGCCGGATATTATTCACACTGTTCCCGGCACCATTGAAGCTGAACAATTCTCCGCGATGTTCGGCATTCAAACTGAAACATCCACAGATAGCGGTGGTGGTACTGGCGGCGGGATAAATATTGGTTATGTTGATGTAGGCGATTGGCTTGAATACAGTATTGATGTTCAAACAGCCGGCACCTATACCATAGAGTATCGCCTCGCCAGCGATTTTGGCAGCGATGGATTTACCACTTTAATTGACGGCACCCAAATTGATCAACAATGGGTACCCAATACAGGTGGGTGGCAAAGCTGGGTTACCAAATCAGCTACGGTTAATTTACAGGCAGGTTCGCAAACACTGCGAATCAATGCGACTGGTAATCTATGGAATATGAATTGGATTCGGTTAACACTGCAGTAATACGCCAAACTGAAAAATCTATTGTTCTTCTTTTTCCGTTGCAAAGGTTGTGGAATCTGCTCGCAGTTTCCATAATTCTCT